>CAZQBJ010000093.1:0-8597 GCA_964591465.1 uncultured Brevundimonas sp. | reverse complement strand
CGGTGCCGGTGCCGATCAGGAACAGCCGCTCGCCGCCGGTCACGGCGTCCAGCACCAGGGTGCCGGTCGGCTTCCGGCCCACCAGCACGGTGTCGCCCGGCTGGATCTTCTGCAGGCGCGAGGTGAGCGGGCCGTCGGCCACCTTGATCGAGAAGAACTCCAGCTCCTCGGACCAGGTCGGGCAGGCGAACGAATAGGCCCGCAGCAGCGGCTTGGCTTCGCCCGGCTGCGGCGGCAAGCCGATCATGACGAACTCGCCCGAGCGGAAGCGCAGGCCCTCGTCCCGGGTCACGGCGAAGCTGAACAGGCTGTCGGTCCAGTGGCGGACCCACAGGACCTTCTCCTCGGTCCACGGCTGGGGGCGGGTGATCGGGGCGTCGGCGGTCGCGGTCGCGGCGGTCATGGGCCCCTTCTAGGCCAGGCGGCCGATCGGTGAAAGACGGTCAAGCTGCGGCCGCTCAGCTCCACGCCGGCGGACAGCCCTCGAACCGCCCGGCCTCGACCACCGTCAGGGTCCGCAGGTTCAGCGGCATGGCCGGGGCCATCGAGCCGCGCCCGTGGCCGGTGTACAGGTCGATCTTGGCCCCCTTGATCGCCCCGCCGGTGTCCGAGGCGTACCAGAAGCCGTCGTGCACCGTGCCGTCGGGCAGGACCATGCCGACCGTCTCGCGGATGAACAGCCGGGTGCGCCGGGGCACCACGCGCGGATCGATGGCCACGGTGCGCATGGCCACCGGCGGGCAGCCCAGCGAATCGGCCCCGGTCGCCCCGCCGCCGCCGGCGTGATACAGCCGCGCCGACAGCCGCCAGTCGGGCTCGGCGTCCAGCAACGCCTCGGCCTCGGCCGCCGCGCGGGCGCGCTCGGCCGCCTCGGCGGCGAGGATTTCGGCATAGGGCGTGGGGCCGGCCGGCTCGGCCGCCGCCGGGTCGGACCCGAACAGCAGCATCAGGGCCATGATCGCGGCGTTCAGCATCTGGGATCTCTCCTGGATGTCGATTGACGGTGGCCCGCGACATGGCCCGGGCGGCGCGCTGAATGCCCCAGTCCTGGGGCGAAATCTTGGCGCGGTCCTGCGACCTTCGCGCGCCTCGGGTGGAGCGGGGCGGCGGAATCCGCTACCGGAACCGGGTCCGCCGTCCCGGGAGGATCCGATGAAACGCCTGTTCGTGGCCGCCGCCGTCGCCGTCCTGATGCTGTCCGCGCCGGCCTCCGACGTGGCGGCCTGGGGCGCGACCGGCCACCGGCTGATCGCCGTCGCCGCCATGCGCGCCCTGCCCGAGGAGCTGCCGGCCTTCCTGCGCGATCCGTCGGCGGTCGCGGCGGTCGGCGAGCTGGCCCGCGAGCCGGATCGCTGGAAGGGCGGTCCGCGCGTCCACGCCCGCGGCCGCGACACGGCGCACTTCATCGACTTCGACGACTCCGGCCACGTCCTGACCCCCGACGGGCCGCACATCGACGCCCTGCCGGAGCTGCGCTCGCAGTACGAACAGGCCCTGACGCGGGCCGGGCTGGACGTGAACGACGCCGGCTGGCTGCCCTACGCCCTGGTCGACGGCTGGCACCAGCTGACGCGGGACTTCGCCTACTGGCGGGTGCTGCGCGCGGCCGAGGCGCGCGAGACCGACGCCGGCCGGCGGGCCTGGTACGGCGAGGACCGGCGCCGGCGCGAGGCGCTGATCCTGCGCGACCTGGGCGTCTGGGCCCACTATGTCGGCGACGCCAGCCAGCCGATGCACGTGTCGATCCACTACAACGGCTGGGGCGACCATCCGAACCCCGAGGGCTTCACCACCTCGCGCCAGACCCACGCCCTGTTCGAAGGCCAGTTCGTGCGCCGCCACGTGGCCCTGCCGGCGCTGGAGGCGGCCATGCCGGCCCCGGTCGACTGCGACTGTCCGATCGAGCGGCGCACCGCGATCTATCTGGGGCGGACCCTGGACCAGGTCGTGCCGTTCTACCGGCTGGAGAAGGTCGGCGGCTTCGCCGAGGGCGACCCGCGCGGGGTCGACTTCGCCGTCGCCCGGCTGGCCGCCGCGGCCGGAGAGCTGCGCGACTTGACCGTCCTGGCCTGGGCCTACAGCGGCGAGCTCCGCGTCGGCTGGCCGGCGGTCGCGGTGGCGGATGTGGAGGCCGGGCGGGTCGACCCCTGGGACTCCCTGATCGGGCTGGATTGATGCGGCTGCAGTTCGGCGAGCCCGCGCCCGGGCTGGACTATCTTCTCAGGCCCACGGCCTTTGGCCTGGCCGTGCGCGACGGCCGCCTGGCCTGCGTGCGGGTCGACCGCGGCCCGGCCAGCTATTTCGACCTGCCCGGCGGGGCCATCGATGGGACGGAAACCGAGGCCGAGGCGCTGGTGCGCGAGTTTGTCGAGGAGACCGGCCTGACCGTCGCGCCCAAGATCCGCCTGGGCGAGGCGGCCCAGTATTTCCGCAAGTCCGACGGCTCGCCGGTCAACAACCTGGCCGGCTTCTGGACCGCCCGCATCCTGTCCGAGGACCCGGCGGCCAAGGTCGAGGCCGACCACGAGCTGGTCTGGCTGGCGCCGGAATTCGCCCTGGCCCGGCTGCGCCACGACGCCCACGCCTGGGCGGTCGCCGCCTGGCTTCGTCGGGGCTGACGGAACCGCAGCGGTCGCCGCCGGTTGGATCTGCCGAAGCGTCGCCTTTCCGGCGGCGTCCAGACAGGAGAACACCCATGCCCGACAAGGATCGCGTCGAAGGCTCCGGCAAGCAGATGGGCGGCAAGCTCAAGGAAGGCGCCGGCAAGCTGACCGGCGACGAGAAGCTCAAGGCCGAAGGCCGCATGGATCAGGCCGAGGGCAAGGTCCAGAACGCGGTCGGCGGGGTGAAGGACGCCCTGCGCGGCGACAAGCGCAACTAGCGCGCCAGCTCGCGCATCGCGCTGTCCAGACCTTCCAGGGTGAGCGGATACATCCGCTCACCCATGATCTGGCGGATCATCCCGACCGAGGGGGAATAGCCCCAGTACCGCTCGGCCACCGGGTTGAGCCACACGCTCTTGTCCCAGGTTTCCCGCGCCCGGGCCAGCCAGACCGCGCCGGCCTCCTCGTTCCAGTGCTCGACCGAGCCGCCGGGCATGGTGACCTCGTACGGGCTCATGGTCGCATCGCCGACGAAGATCGCCCGCCAGTCGCCGCCGTAGCGGCGCAAGACGTCCCAGGTCGGCGTCTTCTCGGTGTGCCGCCGGCGGTTGTCCTTCCACACCCCTTCGTACAGGCAGTTGTGGAAGTAGAAGAATTCCAGGTGCTTGAACTCGGTGCGCGCGGCCGAGAACAGCTCCTCGCAAAGCTTGACGTGACCGTCCATCGAGCCGCCGACGTCGAGGAACAGCAGCACCTTGATCGTGTTGCGCCGCTCCGGGCGCATGACGATGTCCAGATAGCCCTGGCGGGCCGTGCCATCGATGGTCCCGTCGATGTCCAGCTCCTCCGGCGCCCCCTGGCGGGCGAAGCGGCGCAGGCGGCGCAGGGCGATCTTGATGTTGCGCGTGCCCAGCTCGACCGTGTCGTCCAGATTGCGGTACTCGCGCCGCTCCCACACCTTGACCGCGCGACCCTGCCGGCCCGGCCCGCCGATGCGCACGCCCTCCGGATTGAAGCCGCCGTGGCCGAACGGGCTGGTCCCGCCGGTGCCGATCCACCTGTTCCCGCCCTCGTGCCGGCCCTTCTGCTCCTCCAGCCGCTTGCGCAGCGTCTCCATCAGCTTCTCGAAGCCGCCCAGGGCCTCGATCTGCGCCTTCTCCTCGTCGGTCAGATATTTCTCGTTCAGCAGCCGCAGCCAGTCCTCGGGTATCTCCGTGGGGGCCAGGGCGTCGGGCCCGCCCACCGTCTCCACGCCCTGGAACACCTTGGCGAACACCTGGTCGAACCGGTCGTAGTGCTTCTCGTCCTTGACCAGCACCGCGCGCGACAGGTGATAGAAATCCTCCACCCGCCCGTCGGCCACGCCCTTGTCCATGGCCTCCATCAGGTGGAGCCATTCCTTCAGCGAGACGGGCACGCGCGCGTCTCTCAGGGCGGTGAAGAAGGGCAGGAGCATCAGAGGATCACCGGCGGCGATGGCGGCGACGGCAGTAAGGCTCTCAACTTCGGGGCGTCCGACGTCGCGATCCGCCAGAGTTCCGAATGATCGATCCGTCGATACTCATGGGCGATGATGTGCCGGAGATTGGCGATCCTTCGCCATGAAATGTCGGGCCGCGCGCGTTGCATCGCCGGCCTGACCTTGTTGGCGGCTTCCCCGAGCATGATGAAGAACATCGCCAGCGCATGCGGCTTCGACTTGTCCGCGAGGAAGGCCGACTCGCTCTCGCCCTCGATCAAATCGTGAAGGAGGCGAAGCGCCTCCAGCATGTCATGAATGTGGGCCGCGTCCTTCGGTTCAGACCACAACCGCATCGCGTTCAGCCGTATAGCGAATGTACGGGTTTCTCATCGCGCGGTTGGTGACCATCTCGACCTTCGTTCCCAGTCGATCAGCCAACTCCTCCTCAACGCTGAAGAAACGCAAGCCCATCGGCCGCTCGAGATCCACCAGCAGGTCCACGTCGCTGTCCGGCCCGGCCTCGTCCCGCGCATAGCTGCCGAACAGGCGCACGTTGACGATGCCCTGCTCTTCCAGCCAGGGCTTCAGTTCGCGCAGCTTCTTCAGCAGTTCGTCGCGGGTCATGGCGACAGGATACCGCGTCGGCGTCCTATCCGGAAACGTCGAGCAACCGGATCAGCTGTTCGGCGTCCGCCGGCGCGGCGCTTTTGATGTCGTTGTCGAAGTAGACGAACACCTCGCGGTCCTTGCGCCACGAGCGGATCGCCTTCGCCCAGTCCCTCAGCGCCGCCTCGCCGTAGCGACCGTGGTAGCGCCCGCCCGGGCCGTGGCCGCGCAGGTAGATGAAGTCCGCCGTCGCCGCCCACGGGGCCGGGGCGTGGTGGTGGTCCGAGATGCACAGGGCCACGTTGCGCCGCCCCAGCATCTCCAGCACCTCGTCGGCGTACCAGCCGGGATGGCGGAACTCGATGCTGTAGCGATGGCCCTCCGGCAGGGCGTCCAGCAGGCCCTGCAGCCGCTCGTCGTTGCGGTGCAGGTTGGGCGGCAGCTGGAACAGGATCGGCCCCAGCTTCGGCCCCAGCCCCCGCGCCCGCTCGAACATGTAGGCCAGCGGCTCAACCGGGTCCTTGAGCTTCTTGTTGTGGGTCAGGAAGCGCGAGGCCTTCCAGGCGAAGACGAAATCGTCAGGCGTCTGCTCGCGCCAGCCGGTCACGGCGGCCTCGGTCGGCATCCGGTAGAAGCTGGCGTTGATCTCCAGCGTGCGGAACCGGCGCGAGATGTAGCCCAACCGGTCCTTGGCCTTCACCTCTTCGGGGTAGAACGGCCCGTTCCAGTCCTTGTAAGCCCAGCCAGAGGTGCCGATCCGAACGGTTCTCATGGCCGCTCAAGGCGCCGGGGCGGGCCGCGGTTCCGTTATCCCCGCTTCAGGATGAACTCGCGGTCCCGCCAGGCGCCGACCGGATAGTCGTACTCGCCGGCCTTGTGGAAGCCCCAGGCGGCGTACAGCTTCTGCGCCTTGAGGTTGCCGCTCCAGACGCCGATCCACAGGGGACCGTCGGTGTGCGCTTCCATCCAGTCCAGCGCCACGGCCAGTAGCCTGGTCCCCAGTCCCAGGCCCTGGGCGGCCTTCGACACGTACAGCCGGCGCAGTTCGGCGTGGCTGGGCCGGGCCTCCGGATGGGGCAGGGTGTTCGGCCCGGCGTTGGCGAAGGCCAGCAGCTCCCCGTCGCGTTCGGCCACCCACCAGGCCGCGCCCGGCTCGCCAAGTTTCGCCCGGGTCGCCGCCTCGCCGAAGCTGGAGTCCAGATAGGCGGCCAGGTCCTCGGCCGGATAGGGGATGCCGAAGCCGGTGACGAAGGTGTCGATGAAGGTCTGGCGGCCGAGCGCGGCCAGGGCGGCGGCGTCGGACTCGGCGGCGGGGCGGATCACGGGCTCGGTCATGGGGCGGCGATACACCCGCGCTCCGGCGCCGTCACCCGCCCGCGACAAGCGGCCGCCGAACCCCTAGGCTGGCGCCGTGAGCGTCACCCTGATCACCCATGCCGACATGCTGGCCCACCGCCCGGGGGCCGGCCATCCCGAGCGGCCGCAGCGGCTGGCGGCGGTGCTCGACGCGCTGGAGGACGGCGCCGCGGGCCTGCGCCGCATGGAGGCGGCGGAGGCCGACCTGGCCGACCTCGCCCGGGTGCATCCGGAAATCTATGTCCAGCGGGTGCTGCAGGCGGCGCCGGCCCAGGGCGTGGCCGCGCTGGATCCGGACACGGTCTTGTCGCCCGGCAGCGTTCGGGCCGCGCGGCTGGCCGCCGGGGCGGTCGTGCAGGGGGTGCGCGCCGCCCTGGCGGGCGAGGCGGACCGGGTGTTCTGCGCCATCCGGCCGCCGGGCCACCACGCCGAACCGGACAGGGCCATGGGCTTTTGCCTGTTCTCCAATGTGGCGGTCGCCGCGCGGGCCGCCCTGGCGGGGGGCGCGGCGCGGGTGGCCGTGGTGGATTTCGATGTCCACCACGGCAACGGCACCCAGGCGGCCTTCGAGACCGATCCTTCGCTGTTCCTCGCCTCGATCCACCAGTCGCCCCTGTATCCGGGCACCGGGGCCGAGGCCGAGACGGGCGTCGGCAACATCGTCAACGCGGCGATCGCGCCGCACGCCGACCCCGGCGAATGGCGGCGCGCCTTCGAGCGGCGGTTGATGCCGGCGCTGGACGCCTTCGCCCCGGAGCTGATCCTGATCTCGGCCGGATTCGACGCCCACCGGCGCGATCCGCTGGCCCATCAGTCGCTGGACGAGGCGGACTTCGCCTGGGCCACCCGGGCGGTGGTCGAGGTGGCGCGCAAGCACGGCGGCGGCAAGGTTGTGTCGTCGCTTGAGGGCGGCTACGACCTGACCGGGCTGGGCCGCTCGGCGGTCGCTCATGTACAGGCGTTGCAGGAGGACTAGGCGTCGGAATTTCCTGTGAAAACAGGAAGACGCTTCGGGGGGATGGCGATCGACAGCTCCGCTACAGAATCGACGCCGCCGACCGCGGGCGAGCCGGCCGTCCGACCCGGCGCCATCATCCTGGCGCGGCACGGCGAGCCGGCCCTGTCGCGTCGCTGCCGCCTGACCTCCGAGGAGTACCGCGCCTGGTGGGCCCGCTACGAGGAAGGCGGCCTGCTGGGCGGCCAGACACCCCCGGACTGCCTGCGCCGCACGGCCGAGCAGGCCGGCGTCATCCTGGCCTCCAGCCGCCGGCGCGCGACCGAGACGGCGGCCGCCCTGGCCGGCGACCGCGAGGTGGTGGTCGACGCCCTGTTCATCGAAGCGCCGCTGCCGCCGCCGAAATTCCCCGACTGGTTCCGCCTGTCGCCCCGCTGGTGGGGGGTCACGGCGCGCATCTGGTGGTGGGCCTTCAACCACCACGCCGGCGAGGAGACCGTCGAGCAGGCCCGCGACCGCGCCGCCCGCGCCGCCGATGTGCTGATCGGGCACGCCAGCCGCGGCCAGGACGTGCTGGTGCTGGCCCACGGCTACTTCAACCACATGGTCGGCCTGCGCCTGAAACGGCACGGCTGGCGCTGCGTGCGCGACCAGGGCTTCAAGTACTGGTCGTCGCGGCGGTTCGAAAAGCGCTGATCGGGCTTTGGCCGTTGCCCGGGGACGGGCCGAACGTCTAGGTTGGCCGCGCTCCCGCCTTCCTTTGCAAAGCCCGCCATGACCCAGACCGATTCCATTCCGGCCGATCTCAGCTTCGAGGATGCGCTCGCCCAGCTGGAGAAAATTGTCGCCGAACTGGAGTCCGGCCAGGCCCCGCTGGAGCGGTCGATCGAGATCTACGAGCGCGGCGCGGCGCTCAAGGCCCATTGCGAGGCCCGGCTGAAGGCCGCACAGCTGCGGGTCGAGAAGATCGTGGTCGGCGCCGACGGCCAGGCCAAGGGGGCCGAGCCGGCCGACTTCAGCTGATGACCAGCCCGCAGATCAGCTTCGACGACTTTCTCAAGGTCGATGTGCGGGTCGGCACGGTGGTCTCCGCCGAACCCTTTCCCGAAGCCCGCAAGCCGGCCTTCAAGCTGGTGATCGACTTCGGGCCGCAGATCGGGACCCGCAAGTCCTCGGCCCAGATCACCCGTCACTACACGCTCGAGCAGCTGCGCGGCCGCAAGGTCGCCGCGGTGGTCAATTTCCCGCCGCGCCAGATCGGCCCGTTCATGTCCGAGGTCCTGACCCTCGGCTTCCCCGACGCCGACGGCGAGGTGGTGCTGATCGGCGTCGATCGCGACGTGCCCAACGGAGGACGGCTGTTTTGACGGTGGCCGAAACCTCGCGCCTGCAGGCGGTGGCCGACCGGGTGGCCGAGGTGGCCGATCTGGTCACCGTGGCCCTGGACGAGCTGCTGCCGCGCGCCGAAGGCCCCGAGGCCCGCCTGACCGAGGCCATGCGCTACGCCGCCCTGGGGCCCGGCAAGCGGCTGCGGCCCTATTTCGCGCTCGAGGCCGCCCGCCTGTTCGACATCGAGGAGCGGCCGGTGCTGCGCGCCGCCTGCGCCCTGGAGTGC
>CAZQBJ010000092.1:0-8670 GCA_964591465.1 uncultured Brevundimonas sp. | reverse complement strand
GACCAGGCCGCGCTCCTCGCCGAGGAAGCCGTAGCCCGGCCGGGCCGCCGTCAGCAGCTCGAACAGCTTTTCCTCGGCCCGGATGTCGGCCGCGGTGACGAAGTCCCCCGGCCCCTTGCGCGAGACCTGAAGGGCGGCGACCTCGCCGAAATCGCGCAGCATCGGCCGGGCGGTCTTGCGGACCGCGTCGATCATCACTTGCAGCAGGGCGGAGGCGAGGGCCATGGGAATCTCCTGGTCCGGCTGTCCTTAAAGGCGGAAGCGCCCGGACAGACGGAGAAGTTCAAAAGGATCGTAGGGCTTAGGGCTTAGGGCTTAGGCGACGCTGTCCACCCAAGCCCTAAGCCCTAATTCCTAAGCCCTTAGTCGGCGCGCCGGACGTACTCGCCCGTCGCGGTGTCGACCACGATCCGTTCGCCGGCGCTCATGTACGGCGGGATCATGATGCGCACGCCGTTGTCGGCGATGGCCGGCTTGTAGGACGACGAGGCGGTCTGGCCCTTCACGGTCGGCTCGGTCTCGGCCACGGTCAGGGTCACCTGCTCGGGCAGCTCCAGCCCGATCGGCCGGCCCTCGTGCATCTCGATGACCACCTTCATGCCGTCCTGCAGGTAGGGGATGCGCTCGTCGCCGACCCATTCCTTCTGCAGTTCGATCTGCTCGTAGGTGTTGTCGTCCATGAACACCAAGGCGTCGCCCTGCTCGTACAGGTACGAGAAGTCCTTCTGCTCGAGGGTGACGCGCTCGACCTTGTCCTCGGAGCGGAAGCGTTCGTTCAGCTTATTGCCGGTCTCGAGGTTCTTGGCCTCGACGTTGGCGAAAGCCCCGCCCTTGCCGGGCTTGACGTGGCTGGCCTTGGTGACGACCCACAGGCCGCCGTTGTGCTGCAGGACCATGCCGGGCTTGATGGCGTTGCCGTTGATTTTCATTGGAGCGCTGTCCGCGAAAGGCGTTCTAAATTCGGGCGCGATCCCTACAGGGGCGGATCGCGTTCGGCAAGGCGGCGCGCGGCTCAGCCCATGAACGGCAGGGCCCGCAGCGCATAGGCGACGGCGGCCACGACCGCCGCGCTGACGACGGCCAGGCCGACGAACCAGGCCAGCCGCCGCCACAGGGGCGCCGGCGGCTCGTCCGGGTCCGGCGGCGGCTCGACCCTAATGATAGCCCGTCTCCGCCGTCACCTTGCCGCGGAACACCCAGTAGACCCAGCCGGTGTAGCCGAGGATCAGCGGCAGGATGACCACCACTCCGGCCAGCATCAGGCCCAGGGCGTTGTCCGGCGCGGCCCCGGCGCGGAAGTCGACCGCGTAGGGCACGACATAGGGGAAGAACCCGGCCGCCAGCCCGGCGTAACCCGACAGGAAGACCAGGGCGGCGCCGACGAACGGCCAGCCGTGCGAGGCCTGGCGCACGCCCCAGCCGACCAGCCCCAGGCCGATCAGGCCCAGCAGCGGAATCCACGCCAGCGGCGCGAAGCGGCCGAAGTCCAGACCCGCGCCGGTCCAGCCCCAGCGTTCGGCGACCACCGGGTGAACCACCAGGGTCGACAGGCTGACGGCCAGCAGGAACAGGGCGGTCAGCACCCCGGCGATCACCGCCCACCGCCGGGCGTCGCCGTGCAGCTCGTCCTCGGTCTTCCACATCAGCCAGGACGCGCCGAGCAGGGCGTAGCCGCAGATCAGGCCGCCGGCGACCAGCAGGGTGTAGGGGGTGAACCAGTCGAAGGTCCCGCCGGCGAAGCGGTCGTCGACCACCTCGACCCCCTGGATGAAGCCGCCCAGCACCAGGCCCTGGGCGAAGGCGGCGAGGATCGAGCCGAAGGCGAACATGGCGGTCCAGAACGGTCGCCCGCGGGCCCGGCCGCGGAAGCGGAACTCGAACGCCACCCCGCGCAGGATCAGCCCGGCCAGCATCAGGATCACCGGCAGGTAGAAGGCCGGCATGACGATCGAATAGGCCAGCGGGAAGGCGGCCAGCAGCCCGCCGCCGCCCAGCACCAGCCAGGTCTCGTTGCCGTCCCACACCGGGGCGACGGTGTTCATCATCACGTCGCGGTCCTCGCGCGAGCGCGAGAACGGGAACAGGATCCCGACGCCGAGGTCGAAACCGTCGAGCAGCACATAGACCAGCACGCCCAGCGCGATGATCCCGGCCCAGAGCAGCGGCAGGTCGAGGCTCATTGCGGATCTCCCGGGGTCTCTTCGGGGGCGGCGGCCAGCGGGGTGCCGGGCGCGCGCTGGCCGGCGGGTCCGGGCTCGCGGGCGCCGGCGACCGGCCCCTCGTTCAGCAGGCGCAGGATGTACAGGGCGCCGGCTGCGAACACGATGGCGTAGACGCTCACATAGATCAGCAGGGAGGTGGCGACCGAACCGGCCGTCACCGGCGACAGGGAGTCGGCGGTGCGCAGGACATCCTGCACCACCCACGGCTGTCGGCCGACCTCGGTGACGATCCAGCCGGCGATCACCGCGACGAAGCCGGCGGGGCCCATGGCGACGGCGAAACGCAGGAAGCCGCGGTGCTCGAACAGCCGTCGTCGCCACGCCAGCCAGGCGCCCCAGACGCCAAGGGCGATCATCAGCAGACCCAGGCCGACCATCACCCGGAAGCTCCAGAACACCAGGAACACCGGCGGCTGGTCCTCGACCGGGAAGCTGTCCAGCCCCTGCACCACCTCGTCCGGCGGGGCCACGATGATCCCGGCCCCGGGAATGGCCAGCTCCAGGTGGTTGGACTGGCTCTGACGGTCGGGAATGGCGAACAGGATCAGCGGATGGTTGGCCTTGGTCTCCCAGTAGGCCTCGATGGCCGCCAGCTTACCCGGCTGGTGGTCGCGGGCGACCTCGCCGGACCAGTGGCCGGCCAGCAGCTGCAACGGCGCCGCCACCGCCAGCAGGCCGACCGCCATGGTCAGGGCGATGCGGCTCTCGGTCTGCGCGCGATCACGCAGCAGCTGCCAGGCGGCGGCGGCCCCGACCACCAGGGCGGTGGTCAGGAAGGCGGCCATCAGCATGTGGATGAAGCGCGACGGGAAGCTGGGATTGAAGATCACCTCCCAGAAGCTGGTGGCCATGAACCGGCCGTCGGCGAGGATTTCGAAGCCCTGCGGCGTCTGCATCCAGCTGTTGGCGGCCAGGATCCAGAAGGCCGAGATGCTGGTGCCCACGGCGACCAGCACGGTGGAGGCGAAATGCAGGCGGTTGCCGACCTTGCGCCAGCCGAACAGCATGACCCCGAGGAACGAGGCCTCGAGGAAGAAGGCGGTCAGCACCTCATAGGCCAGCAGCGGCCCGATGACGCCGCCGGTCAGGCGGATGAACTCGGACCAGTTGGTGCCGAACTGGTAGCTGAGCACGATGCCCGACACGACGCCCATGCCGAAGCTGATGGCGAAGACCTTCACCCAGAACAGATACAGGGTCTTGAAGGCCTCCCGCCTGGTGGCCAGCCACAGGCCCTCGAGCACGGCCAGGAAGGCGGCCAGCCCGATGGTGAAGGCCGGGAACAGGATGTGGAAGGCGATGGTGAAGGCGAACTGAAGGCGCGACAGGAACAGCGCGTCGAGGTCCATGGCCGCGACTCCCGATAACCCTTCTCGCCCAAGGGCTATACCCGGACCCCGATGGCGGCAAGCGTGGCCGTGGGTCGCGGATCAGGCGGCCGGCAGCTCGACCCAGAACATGGCGCCCTCGCCGGCGGCGCTGATCACGCCGATGCGGCCGCGCTGCAGCTCGACCAGCCGCTTGGCCAGGGCCAGGCCGATGCCGTGTCCCTCGATGGCCGAACGCTCCATGCCCAGCCGGTTGAACGGCTCGAACAGCTGGGCCTGCTTCTCGGGCGTCAGGCCCGGGCCGCGGTCGATCACCTCGATGCGCACGGCGTCGCCGGCGCGCAGCACGCGGAAGATCACCACCCCGCCGCTGGCGGCGTACTTGACCGCATTGGTCGCCAGGTTGCCGAGCACCTGGCTGAGCCGCACGGAGTCGGCGACGGCGACCAGGTTCTCGCCCTCGCTGACCGTCTCGAGGCGCAGGTTGCGGGCCTCCGGCTGCAGAGCGACGGCGCGTTTGACGTCCTCGATCAGGCCGGGGATGTCGACCGAACGGAGGTCGACCTGCACCGCGCCGGACTCGGCCCGGGCCACGTCCAGCAGGTCGTGGGCCAGGGTCTCGACCTGGCGGGCGGTCTTGACCAGCATGTCGGACATCTCGGCCTGGGTCTGGCTGACCGGGCCCAGCTTGCCGCCGGCCCACAGTTCGCCGATGCCGATGATGCCGCCGATGGGGCTCTTGATCTCGTGGGCCACGTTGGCCAGCAGGCGCGACTTGCCCTCGCTGGCCGCCTCGGCGCGCAGCTGGTCGGCCCGGGCGATGCCGGCCAGGGTGTCGCGCTCCTGCAGCAGGGCGGCGACCAGCAGCGCGGGCAGACAGCCCATCAGCAGGAACAGCTGGGCCAGGGCCACGCGGCCGGCCGGGGTGGCGTCGACGGCCAGTTGCATCGGGCCGTGGCCGAACATGGTGGCCAGGATGGCGATCACCGCCACGATCAGGATCGCCGCGCTGGCCCCCGCGACGCGCAGACGGGCGGCGACCAGGATCATCAGCGGGGTCAGCAGGAAGGGCAGGGGCGCGCTCTGCTGGGTGAACACCATCAGGGCGCAGGCGGCCGTAGCGCCCAGCAGCAGGACGCACTCGACGACCCGGAACGGATCGCGCAGGGCGCTGAGGGTCTGGCGGCGCAGGCTGAGGATGAACGGTGCGATGATGGCGATGCTCAGGGCATGGCCGAACCACCAGGTCTCGAAGGTGGCGCCGAAGCTGGCGCCGGAGGCCGACAGGCAGGCGGCGGTGAACAGCGCCGCGGGCAGGGGCGCCACGCCCCCGGCCAGCACCAGGAAGCGGGCGGTGCTGCGCGCGTCGTTGAAATCCAGGCGCGGGGCGAAGCGGCGGACCAGGGCCACGGCCGCGATCACGTCGATCATGTTGGCGACGGTGAACATCGCGGTCAGCAGCACGGTGTTGCCGGCCAGCAGATTGCCGGCCGCGAACCCGGCCGCCAGCAGGCCGCCGAACGCCCAGTCGTAGCGGGCCGACCGGCCGCCGCGCAGCCAGGCGGCCACGGCCAGGCCGGCCGGCGCCCACAGGGCCGCGACGAGGCCGGCCGAACGGCTGGTGGTCAGGGCCAGAACCGTCAGCACGGCGACCAGCAGCGCAGCCACGATCGGCGCCTCGGGACGCTCGAACAGGCTCGTGTGCGGCCGGCTGGGCCGTCCGGCCGCGGCGCGGCCGCCCGCCGGAACGTCGTCGATTGTCAGTGTCCGGCTCGTGATCATGATGCGCGCGAACGGTTTCAGGCCGCCGCATCCAAGCACGAGCTTCCTAACATCCCTTGAATGCCTAACGGGCGGCGGCGGCCAGCTCCGCGACGAAGGCCCGCACCGCGGCGGCCGGCCCTTCGGGGTGGCGCCAGACCCCGGCGCTGACGGCGAGGAAGTCGGCTCCGGCCTCGGCCAGCCCGCGGGCGGTCTCGACGGTGATGCCGCCGATGGCCACGCACGGGACCTCCATGGTCTCCTGCCAGATGGTCAGGATCTCCGGGTCCGGCCGGTGGACGGTGCTCTTGGTGCCCGTGTCGAAGAAGGCGCCGAAGGCGACATAGTCGGCGCCCCCCTCGGCCGCCTCCATGGCCAGGTGGCGGCTGTCGTGACAGGTGACGCCGATCATCGCCCGGGGCCCCATCAGCCGGCGGGCCTCGGCCAGGCCGGCGTCCCCCTGGCCGATGTGCGCCCCGTCGCAGCCGAGGCGCGCCGCCAGGTCCGGCCGGTCGTTGAGGATCACCGCCACGCCGCGCGACTGGGCGATCGGGGCGAGCCGGCGCACGGCCGCCTCGATGGTCGCGTCGTCCGCCGGCTTGAGCCGGATCTGAAGGGCGGCCACGTCGCCGGCGTCCAGCGCCGCCTCCAGCTCGGCGGCGAAGGCGTCCAGGTCGGGCAGGGCGGGCGGGGTGATCAGATAGAGGCGGCAGGTCATGGCCGCCCGTTGCGCCGCCGCCGGCCCCGGGTCAAGGCTGCGACACCGCGCCGCCATGAGAACGATTTGCAGTCGCCGCGCGCAGTGCTATAGCGAGGCGTTCTCATCTTGAGGCCCGCCGACCGTGTACGTCTGCAACTGCAACGGAATTCGCGAGCGCGATGTCGCCCTGGCGGTCGAAGCCGGGGCCTGCCGCCCGCGCGAAGTGTTCGCAAGAAACCAATGCGCGCCCCAGTGTGCTAAGTGCATCTGCGACATGCGGCGACTGATTCAGGACAGCCAGGAGGCCTTCCGTCTCGCCGCTGAATAGGAGGCGTGCGACATGAAGGGCGATCCGGCCATCATCAGGCTGCTCAATGGTGTGCTCACCAACGAGCTGACCGCGGTCAACCAGTACTTCCTGCACGCCCGCATGTTCGAGAGCTGGGGTTTTCACCACCTCGGCAAGGTCGTCTACGACGAGTCCATCGGCGAGATGAAACACGCCGACAAGCTGATCAAGCGGGTGCTGTTCCTCGAGGGGCTGCCGAACCTGCAGGATCTGCACAAGCTGCGCATCGGCGAGACGGTGCCCGAATGCCTCGGCGCCGATCTGGAGCTGGAGCGCACCGGCCGGGCGGCCCAGGTCGAGGCGATCAAGGCGTGCGAGGCGGCGTCCGATTTCGTCAGCCGCGACATCCTGACGGCCATCCTGGCCGACACCGAGACGCACATCGACTTCCTCGAGAACCAGATCGGGCTGATCGCCGCCCTGGGCGAGCCGAACTACCTGCAAAGCGCCATGGGCCAGATCCAGACGGACGAGTCCGCCGTCGGCGGCTGACCGGAACCGGCCGCCCCCTTCGCTGTTCCGTCCCTGAACGGAGACGGAGCAGGGCGCATGACCGCATCGCCGCGCAGGCTGATCGAGGGCTATCTGAACAGCGAGGGACGCTCGACCACCCACGTGCTGGTCGGCGCCGGCCTGGCCGCCGGCGCGGCCCTGGTGGCCACCGGGCTGGCGGCGCGCGCCGCCCGGCCGGCCGAGGCGGACGAGGACCGCGCCCACGGCGTGTTCATCGAGAAGCCGCGCAATCCGCTGAGCATCATCCTGCCGGCGCTGTTCTCGGCCACCACCGTGTCGGCCCTGCGGGTGTGGAACGCCCCGGCCAGCACCGCGCGCGCCTCGGCCCTGCGGGTGTGGCTGGTGACCCAAGCGGTGAACGGGGTGTGGCTGGCGGTGCGGCCGCGGCGCATGGCCGGGCAGATGCTGGCGGCCATGACCAGCGCCGGGATGATGGCCGCATACGCCCACTACGCGCGCCAGCTGGACCGCCGTTCCGGCGTCATGGCCGCGCCCCAGGGCCGGGGCGTCGGCATGGTCAATCTGGTCAGCGAGAAACTGGCCCGGCGACGCGCGCCGGCCCCGACGGTGCACTGACGCGGCTGACCGGAGTCTCGGCGCCGTCGGGCCCCAGCCGCACGCCGCGATCGCCGACGAAGATCAGCACCTCGACCCCGCGCCGCTCGCCGTCCGCCGCCCAGCGTCGGATGGTCTCCAGGTAGGGCGAGCGCTTCCACGCCTGGGGCAGGGCCGGGTCGGCCTCGACCACCAGCCGGCGGCCGCCGTCCTCCGAATGCATCAGGAAGCCCGCCCGGTCCGGCCGCCAGGTCTCGTCGAGATTGGCCGCCAGCAGCCAGACGCAGTTGAACGCGC
Organism: uncultured Brevundimonas sp.; assembly: GCA_964591465.1. Taxonomy (GTDB): domain Bacteria; phylum Pseudomonadota; class Alphaproteobacteria; order Caulobacterales; family Caulobacteraceae; genus Brevundimonas. The sequence goes on along the minus strand of CAZQBJ010000092.1, from coordinate 945 downwards.
CGCAGGCGTCCGGTCGCCGGCCATAGATGTCGCAGCCGCGCCCGCGGCGGAAATGGCCGCACCATTTGCGCGGCGGCTTGCCCAGCTCGGCCACGCCCATCAGCTTGCAGCACAGGCCGCAGGCGCCGCAGGTCCGGGGCGATGTCGAGGCGGCGTCCATTGCGCCACGCTACACCGAAGGGCCGGGCGCGTCAGGCGTCGGACCACACCGCCAGGACGTTGCCGGCCGGGTCGCGGAAGTGGAACCGCCGGCCCCCCGGAAAGCTGAAGATCGGCTCGACGATCCGGCCGCCGGCGGCCGTCACCTTGTCGGCCATGGCCTCCAGATCGGCGGCGTAGAGGATCGGCAGGGGCGCGGCGGGCGCCGCGGCCGGCTCGCCCTGGAAGCCGCCGTCCAGCCCGGCCTCCTCGAAGGCGGCGTAGGTCGGCCCGTAGTCGACGAAGCGCCAGCCGAAGGCCTCGGCATAGAACGCCTTGGTCTTCGGCAGGTCCCCGCCCGCCAGCTCCAGATAGTCCAGCTTGCCTGTCTCGCGCATGGCCGCCTCCGGTTGTTCCGGTATTGTTCTAGGCCGGTCGGGGCGGACGGCCAAGAGCGAACGGGCCGCGGCGCCGAATTCAGCCGGCCGGCGACCAGCCCGGCGGAGCCATCTCGAAGCTGTCGAAGGTGAAGCCGGGGGCGACGACGCAGCCGACCAGGCTCCACTCGCCCAGCGGCCGGGCCGCCTGCCAGGCGCCGGCCGGGACCACCGCCTGGGGCTGCTGGCCGGCGGCCAGGTCGGCGCCCAGCACCACCGTTTCGATATGGCCCGAGCCCGGCGCGCTGATCGACAGCTCCAGCGGACCGCCGGCGTGGAAGCACCAGATCTCGGCCGCGTCGGTGACCCGGTGCCAGTGCGAGTTCTGGCCGGCCTCGAGCAGGTAGTGGATGGCGGTCGAGGCCGCGCG
>CAZQBJ010000091.1:0-8699 GCA_964591465.1 uncultured Brevundimonas sp. | reverse complement strand
GAACACGATGCCCTCGTTCTCGGCCAGCAGCAGGGCCTCCTTGGTCAGGGCCTCCTGATCCAGCAGCTTGTCGCTTTCCTCCGAGATCAGCGGCCCCAGGGCGTCACGCACGGCCAGCTTGACCGTCCGGGTTCGGCCGCCCATCGCCTTGCCGAGCATCTCGGACAGGTTGATCACCCCCATGCCGGCGCCGCCGGGCAGGTCGAGGTTCTGCAGCGGCGAGGCCGTGTCGGCCAGGGCGATCTCGATCTCCTTGTCGTCCAGCTCCCCGGCGCGCAGCTTCTTGCGGAAGCTCTCGCGGGTGGCCGGCTGGGCGCCGGAGCCGACCAGGGCGTCCAGCAGGCGCTCCTCGGCCGCTCCCTCGGCGCGGGCGCGGACCCCGGCGCGGCGCTTCTCGCGCACCATCAGCAGGGCGGAGTCGACCAGGTCGCGCATGATCTGCTCGACGTCGCGGCCGACGTAGCCGACCTCGGTGAATTTGGTCGCCTCGACCTTGAGGAACGGGGCTTGGGCCAGCCTGGCCAGGCGGCGGGCGATCTCGGTCTTGCCGACTCCGGTCGGCCCGATCATCAGGATGTTCTTGGGCGTCACCTCGTCGCGCAGCTCCTCGGGCACGCGCTTGCGCCGCCAGCGGTTGCGCAGGGCCACAGCGACGGCCCGCTTGGCCTCGGCCTGGCCGACGATGAAACGGTCGAGTTCGGAAACGATTTCGCGCGGAGAAAGGTCGGTCATTCAAATCAGATAGGCGAGCGGGCCCGGGTTCGGGAGAGCCCGTCCGTCACGAAGTTCACGAAGCCTGCTTCATCCCCGGCCGCATCATTCTCCGGCGGCTGGAGGCGGCGGGGCCGGGATCAGCTGGGCCAGGACGATGCGCCAGCCGTCGGCCTGGCGCTGCCACAGGCGCACATAGTGGCCGCGGCGCGCCTGGCCCTCGCGGGTCCAGCCAGCGGGGCCATAGGTCCAGACCAGATCGCCCGCCTCCGACGCTCCACCACCCTCGCCGGGTCCGAACTCGAAGGTCGCCGGCCAGTGCGACAGCGCTTCGGCGAAGGCCTCGCGGCCGATCGCCGGCGGCCGCGGCGCGACATACAGCCGGCCATTGTCGGCCAGGAGGGCGAGATGAGCCTGCCGCTGATCGCGCGCCGCCTCGCGCGCCAGTTCGGCCTCCAGCGCCGCGACCTCGGCCATGGCCTGTTCGGGCGAGCCGGCGCCCTCGGGCGCCACCGGCAGGATGTCTGGCTCGCTGTCGGGGCCCGGCACGTCGGCCGCGCTGGCCCCGGAGCCGCCGTCATAGACCCACTTCCAGCCGCCGTCGGGCTGCCGGCGCCAGATGGTGAAATAGTGTCCGGTGCGCTGGCCGCCCACGGCCACCCCGCCGGTGGTGAACCCCAGCTCGCCCGAGCGCGCGACGCCGGCGAAATTCGGCCACCACTCCAGCAGCGGCTCGTCCGCCGGCCGGGGCCCGTCCGGATAGACCTCGCCGATCCGCTGGGCCCGGCCCCCGGCGATCAGGATCGCCTCGGGCACAGACCATTTGTTGAAGCTGCCGGCGATGCCCAGCGATGGCGCGTCGGCGGCGAACGCCCGCTCGGCCGCCACGATCGGCGCGGCGTCCGGCGCCTGCGCGAAGGCCGGGGCGGCGAACAGGATCAGGGGTGTGGCGAACAGGGCGAGCTGACGCATGACGAACCTCCCCCGCCATCGAAACGCGACCCGCGGCGCTTGTCTCGTTAAATCGTCGAAAGACCAGCCGGCCGTGCTCCACAGCCGTCGTGATGAAACCAGGGCCTTCTGGGCCCTAGTCCAGCGTCTCAACCGTCAGATTGCCGTTGGTGTAGACGCAGATGTCGGCGGCGATGGCCATGGCCTTGCGGGCGATCTGCTCGGCGTCGAGGTCGGCGTGCTCGATCAGGGCCCGGGCCGCGGCCAGGGCGTAGTTGCCGCCCGAGCCGACCGCCGCCACCCCGTGTTCGGGCTCCAGCACGTCGCCCACCCCGGTGACCGTCAGGATGGTGTCGCGGTCGGCCACCAGCAGCATGGCCTCCAGACGCCGCAGATAGCGGTCTGTGCGCCAATCCTTGGCCAGGTCGACGCAGGCCCGCGCCAACTGGTCCGGGTACTGCTCCAGCTTCGCTTCCAGCCGTTCGATCAGGGTGAAGGCGTCGGCCGTGGCCCCGGCGAACCCGGCCAGCACCTTGCCGCCGGCCAGGGTGCGCACCTTGCGCGCCGCGCCCTTGACGATGGTCTGGCCCATCGAGACCTGGCCGTCGCCGGCGATCACCGTGCGGCCGTCCTTGCGCACCGCCAGGATGGTGGTGCCGTGCCAGTCGGGGAAGCTGTGCGAATTGTCCATGCGCCGACAGATGGCGGCGCCGGGCGGCGGGGGCAAGGGCGCGGGACCGCGCGGGCGAGGCTGCAAAGGGCGCCGGACCGGTCTATGGCTGGGCCCATGAGCTTTTCGGACGAGGAAGTCGAACGCTACGCCCGCCACCTGGTGCTGGCCGAGATCGGCGGCCCAGGCCAGCAGGCGCTGAAGGCCGCCTCGGTGCTGATCGTCGGCGCCGGCGGGGTCGGCGGGCCGGCCGCCCAGTACCTGGCGGCGGCCGGGGTCGGCCGGCTGGGGATCATCGACCACGATGCGGTGGCCCTGTCGAATCTCCAGCGTCAGGTGATCTTCGACAGCGAGGACATCGGCCGGCCCAAGGTCGCGGCGGCGGCTGGGCGGCTCGGGCGGATCAACCCGCATGTGGCCGTCGAGCCGCTGGCCGAGCGGCTGACGCCTGAAAACGCCCGGCCGATCGTGGCGCGCTACGACCTGGCGCTGGATGGTACCGACGACTTCGCCACCCGGCTGTCGGTCAACGCCGCCTGCGTGGCCGAGGGCCGGCCGCTGGTCTCCGGCGCCCTGGGCCGCTGGGGCGGCCAGGTCGGGGTGTTCGAGGGGCGGCCCTGCTACCGCTGTCTGGTCAGCGAGATCCCGCCCGACGCCGAGACCTGCGCCCGGGTCGGGGTGGTCGGCGCCCTGGCCGGGGTGATCGGGGCCATGGCCGCGCTCGAGGCGATCAAGCGGCTCACCGGCGCCGGTCGCAGCCTTTCGGGCCGGCTGCTGATCTACGACGGCCTGGCCGGCCAGGCGCGCACCGTGAGGGTGGCCCCCGATCCCGCCTGCCCCGTCTGCGGCGGGGACTGAACCTCAGTCCACCGGGAGGTGTTCGGCCAGGAAGGACTCGATCTCGCGCAGGGCCAGAATATGGTCGTCCTGTCGCCAGTCGTTGTGATCCTCACCCTCAAGGGTGATGAAGCGCACGTCCTTGCCGGCGCGGCGCAGGGCCCGTTCCATGTCGCGCGACTGCTCGTGCGGCACGATCTGGTCCTCGTCCCCGTGGATCAGCAGCACCGGCGGTCGCCACTCGTCGACGAAGCGGATCGGCGAGACCGACTCCAGTCGCGTCCGGTCGGCGCGCGGATCGCCAATCGAGGTCAGCCAGTAGTCGTAGGCGTCCGACCGGGCGCCCTGTTCGCGCCGCTCCCAGCGCATCATCGCTGGCAGGTCCGAGACCCCCGAGACCGACACTACGCAGCGGTACAGGTCCGGCTCGCGCGCGCCGCCCCACAGGGCCGCATAGCCGCCATAGCTGGCGCCGAGGATGCAGATGCGCGCCGGGTCGGCGAGGCCCTGCTCGATCAGGGCGCTGACCCCGTCGGTGACGTCGTCCTGCATGCGCAGGCCCCACTGGCCGTGCCCCGCCTCGACATAGGCCCGGCCAAAGCCGGACGAGCCGCGGAAATTGGGCTGGAACACGGCGTAGCCGCGGGTGGCCAGGAATTGCACCCACGGATCGTAGGCCAGGCTGTCGCGCGCCTCGGGTCCGCCGTGCGGCATGACGATCAGCGGCGGCGTCGATCCGCCCGCGTCGCCGGGCCAGGTCAGGTAGCCGTGCAGGGCCGCCCCGTCGCGGGCCGCGTAGTCGATCCGCCGCATCGCGCCCAGCCCCTCGAGCGCGACCCGCCCATACGCCGGCCCGATCACGTCCACCGACCGGGCCGTCAGGTCGTACAGGTAGTACGTTCCCGGTTCGTCCGGCCCGGTGACGAACAGGACCCACTGGTCGTTCTCCCGGCTCTGGGAGGCGACGAAAATGTCCCGGCTGTCCTCGAAGAACCGGGACAGGCCGGTCATGTGGGCCCGCAGGGTGTCGTCCTGGAACTCGCACCGGTGGACGTCCGCCCGGAAGCAGCCGGCGATGAACCGGTCGTACTGGTCGGTGACCATCCCGGCCACGTCGTAGCGCTCGTGCCGCCACAGCGGCTCGCCCAGCTGGCGCTCGCGCATGTCGTACAGATGGATGGCGGTGGTGTCCGGCGTCTCTCCGGATTCGGGCCGCACCATGACGTACAGGACGCCGGGCGCCTCGGCCGCGCCCAGCACGGTGAACTCGTCCAGGTCGCGCAGGTCGCCAGGGGTGATCTCGGCGATCTTGATCCAGTCGCCGGTTTCCGGGTCGCGGCTTTCGATCATCTGGCGATGGCCCGACAGCGCCTCGCGCACCCGGGCGACAATCTCGCCGTTGTGATCCGTGTAGTACCCGACCGCCCGCCGGTCTCCCTCCAGGATCTCCACCGAGTCGCCGGTGCGAATGTCGACCCGGGCGACGTCCAGCCCGCCGCTCCAGTCGCGGGCGGTCATCAGCACCTCGTGCGGCGAGTTCTCCAGGATGTCGAGGATCACCCCCGGCGATCCCTGGCGTCCCGCCGGCGCCCGCAGCTCGACTCCGGCCGAGCCATCGCGGTTCAGGGCCATGACCAGCCGGCCATAGCGATAGCTGGTGATGCGGCCGTCGTCCTGGCCGCGGCGGCGCTCCACCTCGAACAGGCGGGCGGAGACCAGAATGTGTTCGTCGCCCTTCCAGTTGAAGGAGTCGAACATGGTGCCGCCGAAGCTTTCGTTGAAACGCGCCTCCATCAAGGACCGGTAGTCGCCGCCGGCCAGGTCGTGGACCACCAGCCGGGACACGTCGCCGCTGGTGACGATCATCGCCAGGTGGGTTCCGGACGGGGAGATGCTCACCGACGACAGTGTGGGACCGGCGACGAAATCCTCGATCGCATGGCCGGGCGGCGTCTGCGCCGCCACGCCGCCGACGCACGCCAGCGCTGCGGCCGTCGCCGCGGCCGCGATCCAGACGCGTTTCATGATTGGCCCCCGCCTACTGCTACGCTTCCAGTTGAGCGGCCGGGTTCGCGCTCGTCAACCGGGCGCGCTAGAGCATGGCCGGCACGACCCGGTCCGGGGGCCGGTGGCCGTCCTGCAGGGTGCGAATGTTGAGGATCACCCGCTCGCCCATGGCCATGCGCGACTCGACCGTGGCCGAGCCCATGTGCGGCAAAAGCACGGCGTTGGGCAGGCTGAGCAGGTCCGGGTGCACCTGCGGCTCCTTCTCGAACACGTCCAGTCCGGCGCCGGCCAGCCGGCCCTCGCGCAGGGCCGCGGCCAGGGCCGCCTCGTCGACCAGTTCGCCGCGGGCGGTGTTGACCAGCACGGCATGCGGCTGCAGCAGGGCCAGCCGTTCGGCCGAAAGCAGCCGGTGGGTCTGCGGGGTGTGCGGACAGTTCAGCGAGATGATGTCCATCCGCGCCAGCATCTGGTCCAGGTCGTCCCACCAGGTGGCGTCCAGCTCCTCGGCCACGGCGTCGGGCACCGGCTTCCGGTTGTGGTAGTGGGTCTGGATGCCGAAGGCCCGGGCCCGGCGGGCCAGGGCCTGGCCGATGCGGCCCATGCCGACGATGCCCAGCCGCTTGCCGCGCACGCTGCGGCCGCACATCCAGGTCGGGGTCCAGCCCTCGAAGCGGCCCTCGGCGATCACTCCGGCCCCTTCCACCAGCCGCCGCGAGACGGCCAGGATCAGGGCCATGGCCATGTCGGCGGTGTCCTCGGTCAGGACCCCGGGCGTATTGGTCACGACCAGGCCGCGCCCGACCGCGGCGCCGATGTCGATGTGGTCCAGCCCGGCGCCGAAATTGGCGATCATTCTCAGCTGCGGCCCGGCGGCGCCGATCAGTTCGCCGTCCAGCCGGTCGGTGATGGTCGGCACCAGCACCTCGGCCCGTTGCAGGGCCCCGGCCAGGGCCTGGCGGTCCATCGGCGCGTCGGTCAGGTTCAGCTCGGCGTCGAACAGTTCGCGCATGCGGGTCTCGACGGCGTCGGGCAACCGTCTGGTTAACACGACCTTTAGCTTGCGCGCGGACATATGCGGCCCAGGGTTCGAACGACGAGGATGCACGGTGTTTAGCAAGGCCCGCCTCCGGAACAAACGCGCAGCGACTGTGGCCGCCGCGGCCGGCCTGCTGCTGTTCGCCGGGGGCGCCGCCCAGATGCCCGACGGACGGCCGACGCCGACCGGCCTGGAGGTGCCCCGCTGGGTGTCGCTGAAGTCCGAGCCGGTGCACGCCCGCTTCGGCCCCGGCCGCGACCACCGCATCCTGTGGGAGTACCGCGCCGCCGGCCTGCCGGTGCAGGTGATCGCCGAGACCCGCGAGTGGCGGAAGGTCTGCGACCCGGACGGCTCGATCGCCTGGATTCACCGGACGGTCGCCTCGGGCCGGCGCACCGTGTTCAACGACTCGGCGGCCGAGCTGCCCCTGCGCGTCCGGCCCGAGGCCGACGCCCCGGTGCGCGCCCGCCTGCGGGCCCGCGCCACCGCCGCCCTGGACCGCTGCGAGGACGACTGGTGCCGGGTGCGGGTCGGTCGGGTCCGCGGCTGGGCCCCGGCCGAGGCCCTGTTCGGCGTCCAGACGGAGCCGCTGTGCCCCGCCTCCGCCCCCGCCGGGCCGCGTCGGAGCGGTTGAGCCGCCCGCCGGCCTCGTGTAACCCCGCGTCTCGAATCTGAACGCACGCGTCTGAAACCGCGGGAGCGGCCCGGCCGTTCACCGGATCAGCCGGGGAGACCCAGGATGTCCGCCTATCCCTCTTCGTTCGACCACGAGGCGCTGCTCGCCAGCGGCCGCGGCGAGCTGTTCGGCCCCGGCAACGCCCAGCTGCCGGCGCCGCCGATGCTGATGTTCGACCGCATCACCAAGATCACCGCCGACGGCGGCGCCCACGGCAAGGGCTATGTCGAGGCCGAGCTCGACATCCATCCGGACCTCTGGTTCTTCCAGTGCCACTTCATCGGCGACCCGGTGATGCCCGGCTGCCTGGGGCTGGACGCCATGTGGCAGCTGGTCGGTTTCTACCTGGGCTGGATCGGCGGCCCCGGCCGCGGCCGCGCCCTGGGCGTCGGCGAGGTCAAATTCACCGGCCAGGTCACGCCCGACATCAAGCGGGTGGTCTACAAGATCGATCTGAAGCGGGTGATCAACCGCAAGCTGGTGATGGGCATCGCCGACGGCGTGCTCGAGGCCGACGGCGAGGTCATCTATCGCTGCGACGACATGCGCGTCGGCCTGTTCGGCGCGGCCGAGGCCGCCGCCGCCGAAGCCGGATAACAGGAGTTCCCATGCGTCGCGTCGTCGTTTCCGGTCTGGGTATTGTTTCGTCGCTCGGCAATGATGCGGAGGCCGTGACCCGGTCCTTGCGCGAGGCCCGTTCAGGGGTGGTCGCGGCGCCCGAATACGCGGAGCTTGGCTTCCGCTGCCAGGTGCACGCCGCGCCGCAGATCGACTGGCAGGCGCTGGTCGATCGGCGCGCCGCGCGCTTCCTCGCGCCGGGGACGGCCTACGCCCACATCGCGTTCGAACAGGCGCTGGCCGACAGCGGCCTGACGGCCGAGGAGATCAAGGACGAGCGCATCGGCCTGATCATCGGCGAGGGCGGGCCCTCGACCCGGACCATCGTCGAGGCGGCCGAGATCACCCGCGACAAGGGGCCCAAGCGGATCGGCCCGTTCGCCGTGCCCAAGGCGATGAGCTCGGGCCCGTCGGCGGTGCTGGCGACCTGGTTCCAGATCAAGGGGGTCAACTATTCGATCTCCTCGGCCTGCGCGACCTCGACCCACTGCATCGGCGCGGCCGCCGAGCAGATCGCCTGGGGCAAGCAGGACGTGATGTTCGCCGGCGGCTGCGAGGAGCTCGACTGGACCATGTCGAACCTGTTCGACGCCATGGGCGCCATGTCCTCGAAATTCAACGAGACCCCGGAGCGGGCCAGTCGGGCCTATGACGCGGACCGCGACGGCTTCGTGATCGCCGGCGGCGCCGGCATCCTGGTGCTGGAAGAGTACGAACGGGCCGTGGCCCGCGGGGCGAAGATCTACGCCGAGGTGGTCGGCTACGGGGCCAATTCGGACGGCTACGACATGGTCGCCCCCTCGGGCGAGGGCGCCGAGCGGTGCATGCGCATGGCGCTGGCGCAGGCCGGCGGCCGCCGGATCGACTATCTGAACCCGCACGGCACCTCGACCCCGGTCGGCGACATCAAGGAAATGGAGGCGGTGCGCCGGGTGTTCGGCGACGACGCGCCGATGATTTCCTCCACCAAGTCGCTCAGCGGCCATTCGCTGGGCGCGGCCGGAGCGCAGGAGGCGATCTATTCGCTGCTGATGATGCAGGCCGGCTTCGCCTGCGAGAGCGCCAACATCGAGACCCTGGACCCGGCCTTCGAGGGCCTGCCGATCCTGCGCCAGCGCCATGACGGCGAGCTGACCACGGTGATGTCCAACTCGTTCGGCTGCGGCGGCACCAACGGCTGCCTGATCCTGAGC
>CAZQBJ010000090.1:0-8748 GCA_964591465.1 uncultured Brevundimonas sp. | reverse complement strand
TCGGCGCGCAGCTCGTCCAGCCGCTGGTCCAGATACAGCCGGCGCTGGTGGATCAGGCCGAACAGCGGCGCCCAGCCGTCGTGCTCCAGTTCGAGCCACACGGCGCCCTCCGCCTCGCGCCGCTGGCAGCCGACCTTGAACGGCGGGCCGTCCAGCCGCGGGCCCATCAGCTCGGCCAGCCGGCCGGCCATCGGCTCGGCCACCGATCGCTCGCCCAGGGTCAGGGTCGAACCGCCGGCCGACAGTCGCAGGGCCTGGCGTTCGGGCGCCCGTTCGCTCCAGTTGGAGTTGGTCACGATGCGGTCGCGGCCGCAGACGATCTCCAGCGCCAGCGGCTGGGCGCAGGCGCTGGTCGACCAGGCCCCGCGGGCCGGCGGAGCGGCGTCGCAGATCACCTGCAGCAACGGACTCTGGATCCGCTGGTAGCCGCTGTGGGGCAGCACCTCCTCGCCGGCGTGGGGCGTCTCGTCGGCGGCCCGGGCGGCGTCGACGCGGGCCGGATTCGAGGCGTCGCCGCCGTGGAAGGCGGCCAGCCGCCCGTCGCTGAGGGTCAGGGTGCGCAGGGCGGCCAGCAGCCGGTCGATGGCCTCGCCGACCGCCGGCGGGGGCGCCTCGCCCAATTGCAGCAGGGCGTCGTCCAGCGACTGCAGGTCCAGCAGCAGCTCCAGCCCCGCCTGCGGACTGCGCGAGGCGTGGCCGCCGTCGGCCAGGACGGCGACCGCCAGCGCCCTGGGCAGACGGTCCAGCGCCTTGCGCCGCAGGGCGACCCCGGCCTTGCCGGCCAGGGCGCAGCCGGCCAGGGCGGCGGCGGTCAGCCGCTCGGCCCGGTCGGCCGGGCTGTCCGGCGCGCGCAGCAGCTGCCGGGCCTGGCGGGCCAGGGCGTCGGCCAGGCGCAGCCGATCCGGTTCGTTGGCGGCGGCGGCCATGCGGCGGGCGGCGCAGGCCAGGTTGAACACCCGCCGGGCCAGCAGCGACGGGCCCCAGGCGAAGGGCGACCAGCGGGCGAACTCGGTCTGCCACGCCAGGGTCAGCCGCAGGCCTTCGCGCGCGCCCTTCTCGCCGGACAGCATCAGCGACGGCAGCCAGGCGAAGCTGTGCAGGTCCATGGCGAACCGGCGCGTCGGGCAGGCGCGGTCCCACGGATGGCCGCCGGGCTCGACGTCCATCACCGAGCCAGCCAGCAGGAAGCGGCCGGTCAGAATGGCGCGGCCGACCGCCGGGTCATGGGGCCGGAAGTCGCGCGGGGCGGCGGCGAAGGTCTCGGCTCGCGGGCGGGCCAGGGTCGCGCCGTAGCCGGGCAGGCCGTACAGCTCGATCCAGAACTGGCGGCTCAGCCACCGTCCGGCGATCGTCGGCCACAGGCCCGGCCGGGGGCCCGGCTCGGACCCCGGTCGCACGGGCCTGAACGCCGACTCGCCCCTGAAATTCACGCCGCCTTCAACGCCTGGATGTTGGCCGCATAGGCCGTGGGTCCCCCGCGAAACACCGCCGTGCCGGCGACCAGGGCCGTGGCGCCGGCGGCGACGCAGGCGGCGGCGTTCGCCGCCGTCACCCCGCCGTCGACCTGCAGGTGGGCCGACGAGCCGACCCGGTCCAGCTGGGCGCGCACGGCCTCGATCTTGCGCAGCGAGGCGTCGATGAACGACTGGCCGCCGAAGCCGGGATTGACCGACATGACCAGCACCAGGTCGAGGTCCTCGATGACCCAGTCCAGCGCCGACACCGGCGTGCCGGGGTTCAGCACCACGCCGGCCCGGGCGCCCAGGTCGCGGATGCGTCGCAGGGTCCGGTGCAGGTGCGGACCGGACTCCGGATGGACGCTCAGGATGTCGGCCCCGGCGGCGCGATAGGCCTCCAGCCACGGATCGACCGGCGCCACCATCAGGTGCACGTCGAACGGCAGCTTCGAGTGGGGCCGCAGCGCCTTCACCACGTCCGGGCCGATGGTCAGGTTGGGCACGAAATGCCCGTCCATCACGTCGACATGGACCCAGTCGGCGCCGGCGGCTTCGAGGGCGGCGACCTCCTCGCCCAGGCGGGCGAAGTCGCTGGCCAGGATCGACGGGCAGATCAAAGGCGCGCTCATGCCCTGCGACTTACGGAACATGGGCCCGGGGGGCAAGCGTTACCCCGCGCGTTCCAGCCGGGCGGCGAAGAAGCCGTCGACGCCGCCCTCGGCCGCCCACATCGACGGCAGGATGCGCAGCCAGCCCTCGGCCGCCAACGCCTCGGCCGGTGCGCCGCAGGCGGCCGGATCGGCGGGAACAAGGCGGAACTGCGGGTGGCGGCGCACGAAGGCGATGACCTGGGTCTCGCCCTCCTCGCGCTCCAGCGAACAGACGCAGTAGACCAGCCGCCCGCCCGGCCGCACCCGGGCGGCGGCGGCGTCCAGCAGCCGGTGCTGCACGTCGGCCAGCTTGCCGATGTCGGCCGGCCGGGTGGCCCACAGGCTTTCCGGATTGCGCCGGAAGGTGCCGGTGGCCGAGCACGGCGCGTCCAGCAGAACCGCGTCGAAGGTGCGCGGGTCGTCCCAGTTCTCGGCCGGCACGGCGATCACCTCCGCCTCCAGCCCGGTCCGCGTCAGGTTCTCGCGCAGCCGTCGCAGGCGCGGCTCGGACCGGTCCAGGGCGGTCACGGCGCCGCCGGCGGCCGCCAGCTGCAGGGTCTTGCCGCCGGGCGCGGCGCACAGGTCCAGCACCGTCTCGCCGGGGGTCGGGGCCAGCAACCGCGCCGGCACGGCGGCGGCGGCGTCCTGCACCCACCAGCGGCCGGCCACGAAGCCGGGCCAGCCGGTGATCTCGCCCCGCAGGCCGGCGCGCACGCTGCCGCCGGGCAGGACACGGCCCTCGACCTCGGCGGCCAGCGCCTGCGAATCCGCCGGCGTGCGCGCGGTAAGGTCGGTCGGCGGTTCGGTGCGGCCGGCGGCGGCCACGGCCCGCGCCGTGTCCACGCCCCAGGCGGCGATCCAGCGGGCGGCCAGCCAGGGCGGCAGATTGGCCTCGGCCGGGGTGTCGGGAAAGCCGTCCCGCGCCAGGCCGCGCAGCACCGCATTGATCAGCCCCTTGAACGGCCGCAGCGCCCCGTCGCGCTCGGCCTGGCGCACGGCGGTCGAAACGGCGGCGAAGGCCGGCGTCTCCAGCACCAGCATCTGGGCCGCGGCGATGCGCATGACCGTGCGAACGGCCGCCGGCGGCGGCTTCTTCAGCCGCGCGTCCAGCGCCGCGTCGATGTCGCCCAGCCGGCGCAGGGCGGCCATGGCCGCCGCCCGGGCGAAGCCGCGGTCGCGCGGACTGAGGCGGCGCAGGGCGGCCTGGTTCATCGCCTCGTCCAGCCCGCCGCGACGGGCCAGGGCCGCCTCCAGCAGCACCCCGGCGGCGATGCGGGCCTCGACCCCGGCGGCCTCGGCCGGCTCGCCCCCGGCGGGCGACGCGGGACTCACACCGTCACCTGGGCGCCCAGCTCGACCACGCGGCCGGGCGGGATGTGGAAGAAGTCGGTCGGGTTGGCCGCGTTGCGCATGAGGAAGATGAACAGTCGATCCTGCCACAGGGGCATGCCCTGCTGGGCGGTGGGGACCACCGAGCGGCGGCCGAGGAAAAAGCTGGTGGCCATGATGTCGAACTTCAGACCCTGCTTGCGGCACAGGCCGAGCGCCTTGGGCACGTTCGGACTTTCCATGAAGCCATAGGTCAGCACCACCTTCTTGAAGTCGTCATTGACCGGATCGATCGACACCCGCTGGTCCTGCGGCACCCGCGGCCGCTCGGCCGTGCGCACGGTCAGGATCACGTTCTTCTCGTGCAGCACCTTGTTGTGCTTGAGGTTGTGCATCAGGGCCACCGGCGCCACGTCCGGGTCCGAGGTCAGGAAGATGGCCGTGCCCGGGGTCCGGTGCGGCGGGCGCGCCCGGAGCATTTCGATCAGGTCGTCCAGCGGCAGGGAGTCGCGCCGGGTCTTGGCGGTCAGGATCTGGGTGCCGCGGGTCCAGGTCCACATGATCAGCACCAGCGCCGCGCCCAGCACCAGCGGCGCCCAGGCGCCCTGCGGGATCTTCAGCAGGTTCGAGCCGAAGAAGGCCAGGTCGATGATCAGGAACGGCGTCAGGGCCAGCAGGCTCAGCGGGGCGCTCCACTTCCACAGCCGCCGGACGATGAACCAGGCCAGCAGGGTGTCGACCAGCATGGCGCCGGTCACCGCCACCCCGTAGGCCCCGGCCAGCTGCGAGGAAGTCGGGAACAGGGCCAGCAGCAGAAGCACACCGACCAGCATCATCAGATTGACCGACGGCACATAGATCTGGCCGGCCTGGGTTTCGCTGGTGCGGCGGATGGTCAGGCGCGGCAGCAGGCCCAGCTGCACCGCCTGCTGGGTGATGGAGAAGGCGCCGGTGATCACCGCCTGGCTGGCGATGATGGTGGCCGCCGCGGCCAGCAGCAGCACCGGCCAGTAGACCGCCGGCGGGGCCATGGCCCAGAACGGGTCCAGCCGGGCCTGCGGATGGTCCAGCACCATCGCCCCCTGGCCGAGGTAGTTGACCATCAGGCAGGGCAGGACGAACCACAGCCAGCCGGCCCGGATCGGCGCCTTACCGAAGTGGCCCATGTCGGTGTAGAGCGCCTCGGCTCCGGTCACCGCCAGGAACACGCTGCCCAGCAGGACGAAGCCGAGGAAGCCGTTCTCGATCAGGAACAGGGCGCCGTAGTGCGGCGACAGGGCCTTCAGGATCGCCGGCGTCTCGACGATGTGCAGCAGGCCCAGCGCCGCCATGACCAGGAACCAGACGGCGGTGATCGGCCCGAAGGCCCGCGCCATGCTGGCGGTGCCGCGCGACTGGACCATGAACAGGCAGATCAGGATGCCCGCGGCGATGGGCAGGACATAGGGCGACAGGGCCGGTCCGACGCCGGGGGCGTTCTTCAGCCCCTCCACCGCCGACAGCACCGACACCGCCGGCGTCAGCACCCCGTCGCCGTAGAACAGGGCCGCGCCGCAGATCCCCAGCACGAAGACCATCGCCGAGCGCCGGCCGAGCGCGTGCTGGGCAAGGGCCATCAGGGCCAGGGTGCCGCCCTCGCCCTTGTTGTCAGCCCGCATCAGGAACACGACGTATTTGACGGTGACGACCAGCACCAGGGCCCAGAACACCAGCGAGACGGTGCCCAGCACCGCCAGCGGTTCGGTCCCGCCGCTGCGCGAATGGGCCAGGGCCTCGCGCATGGCGTAAAGCGGGCTGGTGCCGATGTCGCCGAACACAACCCCGATGGCGCCGACCACCAGGGCGGCGAACCCGGAGCGCCCGCGCCCATCGCCGCCGTCGGCGGACTGGGCGGTGGACTGGGACGGGTCGGTCTGGTCTGGCGTCTGGGGCGAAGAGGCGGGGAGGCCGCTTTCCTCGCCGGGAGCATCCCCAGCCATGCACATCCTCCGGGCCGCGGGAGGCGGGCCCATCCAAAGCGGCGAGCGCCTTACGCCCTTTCCCGGATCGGTTCAACGCCGCCGGACGGTCGACGTTCGGCCCCGGCGCCATCAGCATTTGAAACCCGGGCGCGGCGGCCCTACCTTCAGGATATAAAGCCATGTCAGACAGCCAGCGCTTCCCCGTCGCCGCCCACGCCCTGGCCTATCTGGCCCACAAGGGGGCCACGGCGGCCGACCAGGCCGTGCCCAGCGGGGTGCTGGCGGCCTCCATTCCGACCAATCCGGTGGTCATCAGGCGGGTCACCGCCATGCTGGCCCGCGCCGGCCTGATCGCCACCCGTCCCGGGGCCCGCGGCGGCGCCTGGCTGACCCGCCGCCCGGGCGACATCCGGCTGGACGAAGTGTTGCGCGCGGTCGGCGGCTGCACTCACCTGGGCGTGCCCCCGCCCGGCGCCCAGGGCTGTCCGGTCGGCGAACACATTCCGCGCCAGGTGCAAAAGGCGATCGACGCCGCCGACGCGGCCGCGGCCGAGCGGCTGAGCGGCGTCACCGTCGCCGACCTGCTGGCCGGCGCCTGAGGAAATCCCGCCCATGACCCCGCCGCCCCGTCGCCTGGCTCTGATCACCGGCGCCTCCTCGGGAATCGGCGCGGCCATCGCCCGCACCTTCGCCGAGCACGGCTGGGATGTGGCCCTGACGGCCCGCCGCGCCGAGCGGCTGGAGCAGGTCGCCGACGAACTGCGCGCACGGTTCGGCGTGACCGCCCTGACGCGCCCGGCCGATCTGGCCGACCCGGCGACCCCGGCGGTCCTGGCCGAATGGCTCGCCAGCGAGGGTCTTTCGGCCTCGGCCCTGGTCAACAACGCCGGCTTCAGCCGCACCAGCCGTTTCGCCGAGACAGCGCTGGACGATCACGCGGCCACCTTGCGCGTCATGCTGCAGGCGCCGGTCGAGCTGACCCACCGGCTGCTGCCGCCCATGCTGGAGCAGCGGTTCGGCCGGGTGCTCAACGTCTGCTCCCTCGCCGGGCTGCTGCCGGCCACCGGCGGCGACACCCTGTACGGGCCGATCAAGAGCTTCCTGATCCGCGCCTCCCTGGGCCTGCATCTGGAGCTGCGGGACCGCGGGGTGCACGTCAGCGCCCTGTGCCCCGGCTACGTCCATTCAGAGTTCCACGACGCCAACGGCACGCGCGAGGCGGTCACCCGGGCGTGGCCCCACTGGATGTGGATGTCGGCCGAAGCCGTCGCCCGGGAGGGCTACGAGGCGGTCGAGGCCAACCGGCCGCTGAGCGTGCCGGGCGCGGCGAACAAGGCGATCGCCGCCCTGGTCAAGCTGGCGCCCGAGGACTGGGCGCTGGCCCTGACCGACCGGCACGCCGGCCGGCTGGGCCTCTGACCTAGTGACCGTAGGGGCTTGAGGCGGCGGTGGCGATGATCCCGTAGGTCGCCTCGCCGAAGCCCACGATGATGAACTGGATGGCCAGGGCGCACAGGATCAGGCCCAGCACCCGCACCACCACCGCCATGCCGACGTCGCCCAGGATTCGCCCGATCGGGCCGGCCAGCCAGAAGGTCAGCATGGTCACCAGCCCTGCCGCCACGATGGCCGCCACTCCCGCGGCCCAGCCTGCGGCCCCGATCTCGCGCGCCTCGCCCGCCTGGATGATCACCGCCGAGATCGCGCCCGGACCGATCATCAGGGGAATGGCGAACGGCACCACCAGCCGCTGGAAGCGGCGCTTGGCGTAACCGCGCACGTCGCCGGTGTCGGTTGTCGGGTCGACCTCGGCGAACATCTTGAGGAAGTCCTCGCGGGCCATCTCCAGGCCGAGGAACAGCAGCAGGATGCCGCCGGCGATGCGGAAGGCGGCCAGCGAGATGCCGAAGAACTCCAGCAGCATCAGGCCGGTGAAATAGAAGAACAGCAGGCCGACCACGACCAGGGCCACCAGATAGGCGCTGATCTGGCGTTGCTGGGCGGCCGTGGCGCTCAGGGTCGCGGCCGCGAAGATCGGCACATTGCCGATCGGGTCGATCAGGGCGAAGAGGGTGACGAACAGGTTGACGCCCAACTCGACTGCGTTCATGGCGATCCCTCAGCCCATTTTGAATCGCCGCTGGCGACCCGCGCATGATCGACGCGGGCGCGGCCTGCCGCAAGCCGAGGAATGCAGATGACCGTCGTCTCCGACCCGCGCCTGATCGTCGGCCTGGACCTGCCTACCGTCGAGGCCGCCCGGGCGATGGTCGCGCGGCTGGGCGACGCGGTGGTGCACTACAAGATCGGCCTGACCCTGCTGGCGACGCCGGGCGGCGTGGCCCTGGCCCAGGAGCTGCGGTCGGCGGGCAAGCAGGTGTTCCAGGACTGGAAGCTGCACGACATCGGGGCCCAGGTGGAGGGCGCCGCCCGCTCGGTGGCCGAGGGCGGCTGCGATCTGCTGACGGTCCACGCCGAGCCGCAAGTGATCGCCGCGGCGGTCAAGGGGCGCGGCCAGGCCCCGACCCGCATTCTGGCCGTCACCGTGCTGACCAGCCTGTCGGCCGAAGACCTGCGCGAGATCGGCTACAGCCACTCGCCGGCCGAGCTGGTCGAGCGACGCGTCCGCCAGGCGCTGGACTGCGGAGCCGACGGGGTGGTCTCCAGCCCGCTGGAGGCGGCCCGGGCCCGCGCCCTGGCCATCGAGGCGGGGCGGCCCGAGTTTCTCGTGGTCACCCCGGGGGTGCGGCCCGCCGGCGCCGCGGTCGACGACCAGCAGCGCATCGCCACCCCGGCCGACGCCCTGAAGGCCGGGGCCAGTCACCTGGTGGTCGCACGCCCGGTGATCGCCGCGCCCGATCCGGCCGCCGCCGCCCGCGACATCCTCGCCCAGATGGCCGCGACCTGAGCGCCGAGCGTCCCGGCGCCGCGCTGGATATTGGCGGGCGCGCACCCACATCAGTTGCTTGTGAAGACAAGGAGCAAGGATGATGGCTGACGAACGCGATGGGGATTCAAGCGGACTCTTTCCGCGGTCCACCCTCAGCACCGGCGCCCCCGCGCCGAGCGACCGCAACTCCCTGACCATCGGGCCGGACGGCCCGATCCTGCTGCACGACGTGCACTTCCTCGAGCAGATGGCGCATTTCAACCGCGAGAAGGTGATCGAGCGCCAGCCGCACGCCAAGGGCTCGGGCGCCTTCGGGGTGTTCGAGACCACCCACGACGTTTCGCGCTACACGAAGGCGGCGCTGTTCCAGCCGGGCGTCAGGACCGACATGCTGGCCCGCTTTTCCACCGTGGCCGGCGAGCAGGGCAGCCCCGACACCTGGCGCGACGTGCGCGGCTTCT
>CAZQBJ010000089.1:7605-8866 GCA_964591465.1 uncultured Brevundimonas sp. | reverse complement strand
CCACGGCCGCCCCGGCGAGCTGGGCGGCGCCGACGGTGGTCCAGCTGATCCCCGACGTCGGGGCGGCCGGGGCGGCGGGGATCGGCGGGACCTGATCGGTCGGCGGGGCCGCGCGCAGGCGCAGGGACGGCGGCGGCGGAGCCGGGGCCGGATCCGATTGGGGCGCTGGGGCGGGCGCGGGGGCCGACTGCGGGGCGGCGGCCGGCGGTCCGGCGGCCGGCGCGTCCGGCGCGGGCGGCGGCGGCTGAACCGGAACCGGCGGGGGGACCAGGCTGAGCTGGATCGGCGGGTCGGGCGGGGCGACCGGGGCGGCCGGGGCCAGCCACACGGCCGCGATCACGGCCAGATGCAGGGCGATGCTGACGGCCAGCGCCAGGGCGCGGCGGTGGGGCGGGCGCGGGCGGCGCGGCATCCTCTGTCTCCCCTCGGCGGCCCCTCAGCCCTCCCTTCAAGAGCACCGCCTGACGGCAGCATCGTGGCGCCGGCGCCGCGCGATCCTCCGTAATGGCAGAGCTTATCGACGACGCTTTACAGCAAAGCTTCGGCCAATTTCTGGCCCCATCGCGGCCATCACTCCGCCGCGCGCCTTGCTTCAGCTTCACAATTCGGGGAGTTCCCGGGAGTGGCGTCCCGATGATCTGAAGGAGACCGGTCTTGAACAGATCGACAATCAGGGCGGCCGCCCTCACGGGCCTGGTGGTCGTCGGACTGGCGGCCAGCGGCTGCGCCAGCCACCGTTTCGTGCGCGAACAGGTCGAGGTGGTGGACGCCCGCGTCGACCGGGTCGAGGGCACGGCCGGCGAGGCTCTGGCCCGGGCCAATGCGGCCCATGTGCTGGCCGAGGGCAAATTCCTCTACGAGGTGGTGCTGTCGGACGACTCGGTGAAATTCCCGGTCGACGAGAACGCCCTGTCGCCCGAGGCCGAGCAACGGCTGTCGGAGCTGGTCCAGCGGCTGCGGGCCGAGAACCGCAACGTCTATCTGGAAATCCAGGGCCACACCGACTCGACCGGATCGGCCGAGTACAACCAGCGCCTGGGCGAGGCCCGGGCCGAGGCCGTGCGCCGCTTCCTCAGCGACGGCGGCGTGGCGCTGAACCGGATGGCCACCATCTCCTACGGCGAGGACGCCCCGGTGGCGCCCAACGACACCGAGGAAGGCCGCGCCCAGAACCGCCGCGTGGCGATCATCGTCCTGACCTGACCCCCGCGCAAAGGCGGCCGCCCCGCCAAGGGCGGCCGTCGGCGTGCGCAGACTGGGC
>CAZQBJ010000089.1:0-7595 GCA_964591465.1 uncultured Brevundimonas sp. | reverse complement strand
CACCGAGGAAGGCCGCGCCCAGAACCGCCGCGTGGCGATCATCGTACTCACCTGACCGCGCAGGACGGCCGCCCGCCGAGGGCGGCCGTCGGCGCGTGCCGGAATGGGGCGACGTTCACACTTTGATCGCCGTCAGTCGTTGATCCGCAACGGGTTTTTCTCAGCGTTAACCATATTTGTTCAGAGGCGGTTGGCGATTTGTTCTCGCCCGGCCGAACTGCTACTATCGGCGAATGCAGGACGCATCAGCCCTTCCTTCGTCATGCGTGCGATGGTTGCGCGAAGTCGACCATCTGTTGAGGCGCGACTATTGCATCGGGACGGACGACGCAGGGTTCTCGGTGGAAGATTCCTTGCGTTACTGGGGCTATGGCGACAGCCCTGAAATGTTCGTCGAGTGGTTTGCCGAGAAGTACGATCTGACCCGCCGGGTCGATTGGGAGTGGAATCCCGGGAGATGGCGCAGCCGTGTGCACGGCAAACCTCCGCGACCTTAGCCGACCCGCGCCCGCCAGGTTTCGGGCTCCAGACTCGCGGCCTTGTCCAGCGGCGGCTTGAGAACGAAGGAGCGCGGGCTCTGCGCGACCTCGTAAAGGCGATAGAGCCGAAAATGCTCCGGACGCTCTTGGGCCAGCGAGAGCTCGTTGCGGCTGATGAAAAAGGGCGTGGTCCGGACGCCGCGGGTGGTCTTCACCTCGATCAGCCGATCCTCGCCGCGCTGGTTGAATGAGTGAACGTCGTAACCCGCGCCGTCGCCGTCTTCTTGCGCCACCCAGCGAACCTTGGACGCTAGGTCCTTTCGTCCAGCGAGCTCGAGCCGCCGACGCTCGAATTCGATGACGAGCTCCTCACCCACCTTACCGAGCGCCCGGTTCCGGGCGTCGCGAGCAACCGGATCGAACTTGCGGACAAGCCGCTCAAGTCCTGGCGGCCGCGGTGGGGGCGTTGCGGGCAATGGAGGCTCGGGATCGAGGAGGATCGGCAGAGGCGCAGAGTCGTTATCCGCCGCTCCAGCGAACGGCGGCGCAGATTCGCGCCCTTTCCACCCGTCCGCGGGCGCCCTCGCCAGCAAGCGGGGGAGAATGGGTTCAACCGTGCTGGTCCATTCCGGGTGGGCGCTCAGATACCGGTCGATGGCTGGGAAAATCGCCGCCTGATAGTTCGGCTTCGGGCGATAGCCACGAATAGTCGGCAGCCCGAGCTCCGCCAACACAGCGGACAAGTTCATATGTTTGAACTCAACGGAGCGGTGGGTGCGACCGATTTCAGCCATCAGCACCTGCGCGTGGTGCGACTTCACATACGGTTCGCCCGCAAGTTCCTTTCGGAGCATGGCGAAATGATCAGCCACGATGGCGTCGAGCTCATCGTCGCTCCATGGCCTGCCGATCTTCGCTGGATCCGCCACGCGTGCCGCGCCTCCCGAGGTCGCCGGGAAAGCTTAGCCGGTCGCTCATTGAGCGCAAAGAGCGCCCCGCCCGGGCTCACTCGTAGCTGACGCCGGCCAAATACAGGCCGTGGGCCGGGGCGACGGGGCCGCAGGCGGCGCGGTCCTTCGCCTCGAGGGCGTCGCGGACGTCGCGGGCGGTCCAGCGGCCGAGGCCGACCTCGGCCAGGGTGCCGGCCATGGAGCGGACCTGCCGGTGCAGGAACGAGCGGGCGGCGAACTCCAGCACCACCTCGTCGGCCTCGCGGCGGACACGGGCCAGGTCGAGCGTCTTGAGCGGCGACTTGGCCTGGCAGCCGAGGTCGCGGAAGGTGGTGAAGTCGTGGTGGCCGACCAGATGCTGCGCGGCCGCGTGCATGGCCCCGGCGTCCAGCGGCCTGCGCAGGTGCCAGACCCGGCCCTTGTCCAGCGCCGGCGGGCCGGGCCGGTTGAGGATGCGATACAGGTACCGCCGGCCTGTGGCCGAGAAGCGGGCGTGCCAGTCGTCCGGGGCGACGGCGGCGTCCAGCACGGCGATGGCCTCATCGCGCAGATGGGCGTTCAGGGCGTTGGCCACGGTCTGGGCCGGCCAGTCGCGGCCGAGGTCGATGTGCACCACCTGGCCCAGGGCGTGGACGCCCGAGTCGGTGCGCCCGGCCGCGTGCAGGCGCAGGGTCTCGCCGCTGAAGGCCAGCACCGCCGCCTCGACCGCGCCCTGCACCGAGGGCAGGCCGTCCTGGGCCTGAAAGCCGCAATAGGGCCGGCCGTCGTACTCGAGCGTCAGGCGATAGCGGGGCATGGCTGGTCGTGTCCCTACCGCTCGCCCCGCGGGGGCTCGCTGCTTGAGGGGAGAAGGGTTCCGGCCGGGATCGGGAAGCCGCGCAGCACCTCGGCCGCGGGGCGGGCGGGCCGGCCCTCGCGCTGGATGGTCAGCAAGCGCACGGCCCCGGTCCCGCAGGCGACCAGCAATTCGTCGTCCAGCACCTGGCCCGGCGCGCCCTCGCCGGGCTCGGTCCGCGACAGCAGCGCCTTGATCCGGACCGGACCGGCCCCGGTCGTCGCCTCGAACCAGGCGCCGGGGAACGGCGACAGGCCGCGGATGTGGGCGTCGACCTCGTTCGCGGGGCGGGTCCAGTCGATGCGCGCCTCGGCCGGGGTGATCTTTTTCGCATAGGTCGGCTCGCCGGTCTGGGGCGCGCCTTCGGCCCCGCCCCGCTCCAGCGCCGCCAGGGCGCGCGGCCACAAGGTGGCGCCGACGCGGGCCATGCGTTCGGACAGGGCGCCGGCGGTGTCGTCCGGGGCGATCGGCACGATCTCGGACAGGATCACCGGGCCCTCGTCCAGCCCTTCGCTCATGCGCATGATCTGGACCCCGGTGACCGGGTCGCCGGCCATGATGGCCCGCTGGATCGGGGCCGCGCCGCGCCAGCGCGGCAGCAGGGAGCCGTGCAGGTTGAAACAGCCCAGCCGCGGCGCCTCGAGCACCGCCCGCGGCAAGATCTGGCCGTAGGCGACCACCGCGGCGGCGTCCAGGTCGAGGGCGGCGAAGGCCTCGACCTCGGCCGGATCGCGCATCGACGCCGGGGTGCGCACCGGCAGCCCCAGGCTTTCGGCGAAGGCGTGCACCGGCGAGGGGGTCAGCTTCTGGCCCCGGCCGCGCGGGCGCGGCGGCTGGGCGTAGACGGCCGCGATCTCGTGCCCGGCCGAGACCAGCTCGGCCAGCGAGGGCACGGCGAATTCGGGAGTTCCCATGAAGGCCAGGCGCATGGGCGGGCTTTGCCCTATGCGAAGCCGGGAGACAACTTCCGCCCGCGTCGCTTCGGCGCGCGAGGCCGACGGGCAAGGAGCTGCGCGGGGCTCAGAACCAGCGGGTGAAGACCCCGCCGCCCTCGTCCCACTCGCCGCCGGCGTCCAGGACGTCGTCGAAATCCAGCAGGCGGTCGATCAGCAGCCCGGCGACCACGCCCACGGCGGCCACCCCGATCAGGGCGGCCAGACCGCCCAGGCCCGCCTTCTGGGCCCGCGTCAGCGGCCGCCGCGGCCGGGAGCGGCGCGGCGCGGCCATCAGGCAGCGACCTTGTCGCGCATGACCTTCTTGACCCGGGTCATGGCCCGGTCGCGGCGCAGGCGCGACAGGTGATCGATGAACAGGACGCCCTCGAGGTGATCCATCTCGTGCTGGATGCACACGGCGAACAGGCCCTCGGCCTCCTCCTCAACCGGCTCGCCGGCGTAGTCGAGGTACTTCAGGCGCACCCGGGCGGCGCGCTCGACGGTGTCGAAATATTCCGGCACCGACAGGCAGCCTTCCTCGTAGCTGAACAGCTCCTCGGAGCGCCAGACGATCTCCGGATTGACGAAATAGCGCGGGTTCGGCCGGGGCTCGTCGTCCTCGCCCTCGCCGGGGCCATCGCCCAGGTCCATCACGATGACCCGCTTGGGCACGCCGACCTGCACGGCGGCCAGGCCGATGCCAGGGGCCGCGTACATGGTCTCGAGCATGTCGTCCATCAGGGCGCGCAGCGCATCGTCGACCCCGCCCTCGACCGGCGTCGAGACGCTCTTGAGCACCGCCAGATCGGCGGGCTTGTCGACGGTCAGGATGCGACGGATGGCCATGGCGTTCAGGTAGGTCCGGCTGCAGCGGGGGTCAAGGCGGCGTTATGGCCCACGATCACGGCGTTTTTCGGGACGCCTCAGCCGGCCTCGACCACCTTGGGCCGCTCCGGGGCGACCAGCTCGGGCCGGCTGAGCTGGCGCGGCGTGCTTTCGACCGGGGTCAGCTCGGGCAGCTCCTTGCCCTCGTGGTCGACCGACAGGTCTTCGAACCGGCGGGCCGAAACCAGCACCTGGCTCTCCAGCGAGCCGACGAACTGGTTGTACTTGCCGACCGCCGACTCCAGCGCCTTGCCGACGGCGGCGGCGTGGCCGCCCATGACCGACAGTCGCTTGTACAGCTCGCGGCCGAGCGTCGCGACCTTGGCCGCGTTGGCCGTCTGCTCCTCGGCCCGCCAGCCGTAGGCGACCGCCTTGCACAGGGCGAACAGGGTCGTCGGGGTGACGATCAGCACCCGTTTGTCCATGGCCTCGGACAGCAGGTCCGGCTGGCGCTCCAGGGCCGCGGCGAGGAAGCCGTCGCCGGGCACGAACATGGCCACGAAGTCGGGCGAGCCCTCGGCCTTGAACTGGTCCCAGTAGGCCTTGGCCGACAGCCCCTGCATGTGGGCCTTCAGGCTCTGGGCGTGGCGGGCCAGGCACTGTTCGCGGGCGGCGTCGTCGGGGCACTCCTGGGCCTCGAGGAAGGCGTTGAGCGACGCCTTGGCGTCGATGGCGAAGACGCCGCCGCCGGGCATCTTGACCTTCACGTCGGGGCGACGGCGGCCTTCCTCGGTCTCCAGCGAGAATTGCTCCTCGAAGTCGAAGCGGTTCTGCAGGCCGGCGGCCTCCAGCACATTGCGCAGGGTCTGCTCGCCCCAGCGGCCCTGGACGCCGGCGCCGCGGCGCAGGGCGGCCGACAGCTTGCGGGCCTCGCCCTGGGTCTCGACCGAAGCCTGCATCAGGGCGGCGATCTGCGCCTTGAGTCCGCCAGTGTCCTCGGCCCGGGCCTTCTCCAGCGCCGCGACCTGCTCCTGGAATTTGCTCAGGGTCTCGGCCACCGGCTTGAGCTGGGCCTCCATGCGTTCGCGGGCGATCCGGTCCTGGGCCTGGAAGGTCTCGGTGGCGCGCACGACCATCTGCTCGGCCACCGCCTGGGCCGACTGGGCCGCCTGCGCCTTGAGGAAATCGGCCATGGTCTCGCGGCTGGCCTCGACCAGTTCGAGCCGGGTGCGCGCCTCGGTCAGGGCGGCGTCGGCGCGCCGCCAGCCCAGCAGGGCCCAGACGAAGGCGGCGGCGGCGACGGCGGCGAGGCCGGCCAGGATAATCAGCACGGTGGTCAGGGGCATGGCGCGTCCTTCGGCGGCGGGGGTTCGCCCCCACCCACGCCACGCCCCTGCGACAATCGCGGACGCAGCGAAATTCTGTTCACGCTCCGTTCCTTACCCGGAGTCGGCGCGGCTGCAAAGCGGCGGGCCTCAGGCCGGGCGTCGGGCCCGCAGGGCCTGGATGATGGTGCCGTCGTCCAGCCAGTCCAGCTCGCCGCCGACCGGCACGCCGCGGGCCAGGGAGGTGATCTCGACCCCGGTCCCCGCCAGCCGCTCGGCCAGATAGTGGGCGGTGGTCTGGCCGTCGACATTGGCCGGCAGGGCCAGCACCACCTCGCGCACCGTCCCCTCGCCGGCCCGCCCGATCAGCTCGCCGACGCGCAGGTCCTCCGGGCCGACGCCGTCCAGCGCCGACAGCAAGCCGCCCAGCACATGGTACTTGCCGCGGAAGGCGCCGGACCGCTCCATGGCCCACAGGGCGCCGGCCTCCTCGACCACGCAGATCAGGCTGTTGTCGCGCGCCGGGTCGGCGCAGATGGCGCATGGATCGCGGGTGTCCG
This sequence comes from uncultured Brevundimonas sp., assembly GCA_964591465.1. GTDB lineage: Bacteria > Pseudomonadota > Alphaproteobacteria > Caulobacterales > Caulobacteraceae > Brevundimonas. The sequence continues at coordinate 1,686 of CAZQBJ010000089.1, read as the reverse complement.
GCGCGGCGCAGATCGAACAGGCGACGACCTTCTCGGCCGTCTCGGCCAGGGCGGCCGCCAGCGGGACCAGCAGCTGGTCGCGGCGCTTGAGCAGGGCCAGGGCCGCCCGCCGGGCCGAGCGCGGGCCGAGGCCCGGCAGCTTGGCGAGGAGCGAGATGAGGCGCTCGATTTCAGGTCCTGCTGAGGCGGCCATGAGCGGCGTCGGCGGCTCAGAACAGCTTGGGCATGCCGGGGATGTTCATCCCGGCCATCGGCCCGGCGGCCTCGCGCATCAGGGCGGCGTTGGCCTCGTCCAGCTTGCGCTTGGCGTCGGCGTGGGCCGCGACGATCAGGTCGGCCAGGATCTCGGCCTCGCCGGGGACCATCAGGCTGTCGTCGATCCTCACCGAGGTCACCTCGCCGGGGCCCTTGAGGGCGATGGTCACCAGGCCGCCGCCGCTGGTGCCCTCGGCGGCGGTCTCGGCCATCTTCGCTTGGGCCTCCTGCAGCTTCTCCTGCATGGCCTGGGCCTGCTTCATCAGGGCGGATAGGTCTTTCATGGCGTCCTCGATATGGGGTCAGTCGTCGCCCGGCGCCTCGTCGGCGGCCTCGTCGGGGATGACCGGGGTCTCCACCGCCGGCGCCAGGGCGCGGATCTCGCCCAGTTCGGCGCCGGGGAAGGCGGCCATCACCGCCTGCACGAACGGATCGGCGGCCACTTCGCTGCGCAGGTCGGCGCGGGCGCGACGCTCCTGTTCGATCAGGGTCTCCCCGCCGCCCTGGCCGTTGGCGGCGATCAGCCAGGTGCGGCCGGTCCATTCCTTGAGCCGCGAGGCCAGGCGGCGGGCCAGATCGACCGGGGCGCCGGGGGCCGGTTCGTAGGTGATCGCCCCGGGCTTGAAGGCGATCGGCTTGACGTAGCGCTGGACGTCCAGCTGCAGGCCGATGTCGCGTCTGGCCCCGATCAGGGCGACGGTTTCCTCGAAGCTCTGCGGGTCGGGCGGAGCCTCGGCCCGGACCGCCGGTTGCGCGGCCAGCCGGGCCTGGGCGCCGCCGCCGCCGCCGCCGCGGGACGGCCCGCCGCCGCCGACCGGCGCCTCGCCGGCCTGCAGCCGCTTGAGGGCCTCTTCGGGACCCGGCAGGTCGGCGGCGTAGGCGATGCGGATGATGGCCATCTCGACCGCGTCGGCCGGGTTGGGCGCCCGGCGCACCTCGTCATGGGCCTTGAGCAGCATCTGCCACACGCGGCTGAGCGCGCCGGCCGACAGCGAGGCGCCCAGGGCCGCCAGCCGCTGGGCCTGGTCGTTCGGCAGGCGGGTGGCGGCCGCCCCCAGGGCCTTGGCCACGGCGGCGGCGTGGCAGTGCTCCAGCAGGTCGCCGACCACCTGGGCCGGATCGGCGCCGAAGCCGTACAGGGCGCGAAAGCCCTCCAGCGCCTCGGGCGTGCGGCCGCCCATCAGAGCCTCGAACAGGGCGATCGACTGGGCCCGGTCGGCCAGGCCCAGCATGTCGCGCACGGTCTCGGCCTTGACCACCTGGCCGCGCTCGGCCTGGACCAGGGCCTGGTCCAGCAGCGACAGGCCGTCGCGCACAGAGCCCTCGGCGGCCCGGGCGATCAGGGCCATGCCCTCGCTCTCCACCATGGCGTTCTCGGCCGCCGCGACCTTTTCCAGATGGGCCGCCAGCACCTCCGGCTCGACCCGGCGC
>CAZQBJ010000088.1:0-8910 GCA_964591465.1 uncultured Brevundimonas sp. | reverse complement strand
ACTCGACGACCCCGCCGTATCCGTCCGCGTCCTGACCGGTGACGTCGCAGTCACGCCAGTCGGGGACCGTCGGGTCGGTGGAGGCGGCCGGCTGGATGTCCGTCACCTTGAGCGAGGACGGGATCGGGTCGCGCATGACCACGTCGTCGGTCGCTCCGTAGGAGGTGTTGCTCACCGTGATGACGAACGTCACCGACTCCGAGCGGTGGTGGACGACGCCCAGAGCCTCCTTCTCGATGTCGAGCTCGGCGTTGCGCAGCACCTCGCAGTCAGCGTCCGACAGCGGGTAGGCGGTGGTCACGCTCGACTCGGGGTTGATGCTCACGACCACGAGCGCGCCGCCGCGCAGGCTGTGCTCGGGCAGCGAGGGATCCTCGATGTAGTTCTTCCACGTCGGCGTCTCGCCCACAGTGATCGGGCGCATGCCTGGCCACGCGATGCCGATGCCGTGCTCGTCCACGGCGGCGCCGGGCCACAGGATCTGGTCCGAGACGGGCTCGGTGCCGGTCACCGCCGGGAGGGTCTGCACCGCGACGGCCGCGCCGTCCGGCGTGCCGTCGGCGCCGTGGTCGGCGTACCAGGTGAGCGTGATGGGCAGGCCCTCGTCGAGGTTGCGGGGCTCGATCGTGTACTGGAACCACGGCACGTCGGCGATGCACACCGATGCGCCGCTGAAGCGGATCCACTTCACGTCGAGCGCGACCTGGCCCTCGTTGAGCTCGTCCACGAGGTCGGGGTGCTCGTCGTTGCTCGACACCACGGCGGTGTTGGAGATCACGTCGCGTGCGACGTCGGCGGCCACGAGCACCTCGAACGCGATCTCGGGCGCGGTGGCACCCGCGTCCAAGGTGTCGAGGAAGCACGTGAGGGTGCCGCCGAAGCCGTCGGCGTCCGTGCCGACCAGGACGCAGGCCCAGTCGTCGCCACCGATGTCGTCGACGTCCGTGACGACCTTGAGGTCGAAGGGGATCTCGTCGTCCACGCGCACCGTGTCGGCGTGAGCGTCGTCGTCGACGTTGCTGACGGTCAGCGTGTAGGTGAAGGTGTCGCCACCCTGCACCAGCTCAGCGTCGGCGGTCTTGACGATGACCAGGTCAGGCGAGTCGACCTCGACCGGATCCTCCGCCCGGTTGTCCGAGTCGTCGGTCTCCGTGGTGGAGGTCGCGACCGTCACGACGTTGGTGAAGCCGGGGACGGCGTCCGCGGTCAGGAGGACGACGAGCGTGATGCTCGCCGACTCGCCCGCAGGCAGCGGCTCGTCAAGGGTGAGCTCCACGGTGCCGTCGCCGTTCTCCGTGACGGTCCAGCCCGCGTCGTCGTCCACGCCGAGGTACTCGACCGCGTCCGGCAGGACGTCGGTGACCACGACGTCGGCGGCGTCGGCGAGGCCGTCGTTGCTCACCGTGATGGTGAACTCGACCCGGTCGCCCGCGCGGTACACGAGTCCGGAGTCGTGGCTCTTCGTCACGAGGATGTTCGTCTCGACGAGCGGTTCCTGCGTGACCTCGTCCTCGTTGTCGTCGAGGTCGGGGTCCGGGGTGTCGGAGGTGACGACCGCCCAGTTGGTGATCTGGCCGGTCACGCTCGACGCGATCTCGACGTCGAACTCGAACCATGTGCTGTCGCCCGCGGCGAGGATGCCCAGGCCGCTCGTCAGCGCGCAGTCCACCTGGCCGTCGACGGTGGCCGACGGCTCGCACACCCAGGTGTCGCCTGCGGCGCTCGTGAGCGCGCCCAGGTAGGAGACGCCCTCGGGCAGCCGGTCGGTGACGACGACGTCGAGGGCATCGGACGGGCCGCCGTTGGCGACCTCGATCCGGTAGCGGCCCGTGCCGCCCGCGACCAGCTCATCGGAGACGACGGACTTGGTCAGGGCGAGGTCGGCGAGGGTGTCCACGGCGCCCAGCGTCGCGGTGTCGGTGTTGTTGGACGCGCCGGGCGTGGCCGGCTCGGCCGTGGTCGGCGTGACCGTCGCGGTGTTGACGATCGTGCCGGTCGCCGACGTCAGGACGGTCGCCTGAAGCGTCAGGATCGGCAGCGACTCGCCCACGCCGAGCGGGTCGCCCTCCCACACGCACGTGACGATGCCGAGGCCGTCGGCCTCGCCGCACTCCCATCCGTCGCCGCTGGCGATGACGGTGTCCCAGTCCACCTTGGGGGAGAGCTGGTCCTTGACGGTGAACGGCGCGTGCGAGATCGACGGGCCGTTGTTCGACACGTCGATGGTCCACACGATGGGCTCGCCCGCGGTGAAGGCCTCGTCGGCCAGCTCCTTGACGAGCGCGACGTCGGCGAGAGTGTCCACCTCCGCCTCGTCCTGGGCGCAGTCGTTGGCCGGGTCGGGGTCGAAGGTCGTGCCGTAGACGCAGGCCGCGTTGGTCGCGTCAGTGCCCTTCTCGACATCGGCCGCGAAGGCCGCCGTGATCTGGACGGACGTGCTCTCGTCGACGCCGAGGCTGCCGGTGAAGCGCAGCCCGAGCACGTTGTCGTCGTCCATGCCCACGACCTCCCAGCCCGGGCCGGAGATCGCGGTGAACTCGGCGTCGGCCGGCAGCCAGTCCGTCACCATGAACGGACCCGCCGAGGTGTCGGGGCCGTTGTTCGTCACGGTCACCGTCCACGTCACCGAGGAGCCCGCGACGATCGCACCGGTGTGCTCCTTGGCGATCTCCAGGTCGGCCTCGTGGATGTAGACGGAGGCGTCACTGTCATCGCGGTACTCCCGCACGGCGTTCTGCGGGAAGCCTGCGGCGTCCGTCATCTGGACGTGGGCCACGTTCGTGTGCGCCACGTCGGCGCCCGTGCTGTCCGACGTCCACGCGTGCCCGGACGAGGGACGTGCCGCGTAGGTCAGCGAGACGGCGTCGCCCGCCACCACCGAGCCGATGCTCGTCCACGTGAGCACCTGCTCGCCGTCGGGTGACGTCGAGATGTCCGGATCCGCCAGCTCGTCACCGTCGAGCACGGTCGAGTCGGGGACGTACTCCCAGCCCAGCGGGAGCGTGTCGACCACGGTGGTGGAGGCGCTCGCTCCGGTGCCGTTGTTCGCGATCGTGAGCGTGAAGGTGATCGGCACGCCGATGAGCGCGAGGGCGGTCGACGACCCCTTGGCGATCGTCGGCACGGGGAAGCCGGGGGTGACGTCCGCGTCGGCGCTCGGGCCGTCGTAGGAGCGACGCTCCCCGTCGTCGTAGCCGTTGCCCGTGGGGTGCGAGAAGTACTCCTCGACCGTCACCGTGTTGGTGAGCGTCGCGTCGTCGAGCTCAGGGGACTCGACGAGCGTCGCGGTGTAGGTGAGGACCACCAGGGCGCTCGGGTCGATGCTCGCCAGCGTCCACGTGATGGTGCCGCCGCCCGTGGCTCCCGCGCCGGAGAGCACGCCGCCGTGCGAGACGGAGGCCGTGTCGACGATCACGCCGGCCGGGATCTCGTCCACCACCGTGACGTCATACGCGGCGGCGCTGCCGGTGTTGCGCACCGTGACCGCGTAATCGAACTCGTCGCCCGGCTCCACCGTGGCGGAGTCGAGGCCGTTGACCTTCTTCACGACGCTCAGGGCGGACTCCTGCACGGTCACCGTGGCACTCGCCTCGCTCGTGCTGGCGGTTCCGGTGAAGTCCGCGCTCGGCGGCTCGGTCAGCGTGTCGACGATGTTCCAGCGCATGCGCGCGCGGTTGACGATCTGGTCGCCGTCCTCAGTGCTGTCGATGTCGAGCACGGTGCCGGTGTAGGTGACGGTCACGGTGCGTGCGCTCGGGGACGACGCGATGTCGCCGAGCCACCAGCCGGTGAGGCCGTCCACCTCGGTCAGCGTCGCGCCGCCGCCGGGAAGCTGCGCCATGCAGTCGGCATCCGAGGCGTCACGGCACGTGATCGTGACGTTCGAGATGGCCATGCTCGCGGGCACGTCGTCCACGATGACGGCGTCGTAGAAGTTCACGTCCGCCGGGATGGTCGCGGTGACCGTGAACGTGCGCTCCTCGCCGATGACCGCCGTGGACTGGTCCACCGACTTCGTGAGGCTCGCTCCGCGCACCGTGATGTCGCGCGAGCCGGTGCGCGAGTAGGTCTTGCGGTCCGCGTCCTCGTCATCGAGGCCGTAGCCGACGAGGTTCGCGGTGTTGGTGTACGTCGCGCCGCCGGCCGCGTCGGAGGAGACCTGCGCGGTGAACTGGAGCGTCGCGGGCGTGCCGGTCTCGAGCGTGCCCACCGTCCACACGATGAGCGTGCCGTCGCAGTCGTCGTCGGCGACGATGGTCGCGGAGCCCTGCGACGCCGCGCCGAGCGTCACGTCCTCCAGCTCGACGGGCACGCAGTCGGTGACCACCGTGTCGAAGAGGCTGGGGCGATTCGCCGCGTTGGTGGCGGTGAGCGTGTACGTCACGGTCTGGCCCGCCGACACCGTGCTGGAGCTCACCGTCTTGGAGATCGAGGGGTTGGGCTCGATGACGTGCACGTGCGCAGGCGCGTCCACCTGCCCGGTGCTCGAGCTCTGGAAGCGCGCGGTGTCGCCGCGCTCGGTGCTCGTGTTGTGGGTCCACGACGCGGTCGACTTCACGTATGCGGTGAGGTGCACCGTGAACGTCTGCGGCGCGTCCGTCTCGTTCGTGTACGTCCCCGGGAACGTCAGCAGGCCCGTGGCGGGATCGAATGCGAAGTCCCCGCTGCCCAGGACGGAGAACGCGGCGGAGGAGCCGGGCGTCGTCTGACCGCCGGGGTGCTCGACGTACGACGTGGCGCTGACGATCTGCCAGTTCCCGGGGGTGCCGATGACGTCGCGCAGGGTCGCCGAGCGCACCGAGGTGTGGGCGGGGATCGTCACCGAGTAGGCGAAGTGCGCCTCCTCGCCGTGGACCACCCAGTCCTCCTGGTTGTTGAGACCGGTGGGGCTCGTGACGGTCTTGTCGACCGTGACGCCCGGGAGGTGGATCTCGGAGGCGTCCGTGGTGCCCGTGCCGTCCGTGTTGGCGCTCGCGGCCAGTGCCGTGTTGAGCGAGCCGCCCGGGATGTACAGCTGCGCGTCGGGGTCCGGGGAGGTGTTGACGCCAGCGCGATACGTGATGATCGACGCGATGTTCGTCAGCGACGAGTCGGCGCCGATGCCCACGGGCACCGTGACGTCGTAGGTGAGCGTCGTGCCGGTGTCGGGCACCACCACGTCCTTCCAGATGATGACCGACCGGCTGGCATAGGCCGCCGCGAGCTCGGTGCCGGCGTCCCCGTCGCCCTGGGGGTGGCCGGCATCGGCCGGGTCGTAGGCGACGCCCCCGTGCGAGATAGCGGAGACGTCGGCCGCGCGCACGCCGTCGGGAAGGACGTCCCAGATCTCGCTCGCCACGGCCTCGTACGGCAGGCCGTCGAGGTCGATGCGGTACCTGACCGTCTCGCCCTCGCGCACCTCGATGCCGTCGCGGTTCGACAGGAACACCGTGCCGTCTCCGTCGGCGGCGGAGCCGGCCGGACGGCTCGGCTCCCACGTGGCGGAGCCGTTGGCCAGCACGCTCTCGACGCCCTTGTCGAGCTGCAGCTCGGGGTCGACGAGCACGTCAGCCGCATCGCGCAGGAAGTACAGCTCGCCGTAGACGTTCTGCTGGCGGTACTTCATGAGGTTCGCGGGCTTGTCGAGGACGAGGCCGTTCGAGGGAGCGTCCACTGTGGCCCACACGTGGACCACGAAGACGTGGCCGCGCGGCACATAGCGGTCGCCGCCCTCGCCCGGGGTGCCGAGCCGCCACTCGACGCGACCGGCGGTGGCGCCCGAGGCGTCGACGCTCACCGTGGCGGCGCTCACGGTGTTCTCCGCCGCGAGGGCGTGGCCCGCGTAGGTGAGGCCGTTGGGCAGGAAGTCGGTGACCACGGGGTTGCGCACGTCGATCGACGAGGGGAAGTTGACGCGCAGCTCGAAGCACACGGTGTCGCCCAGGCGGAAGTCGCCCTGGGTGTCCTCGGAGAAGGCGCCCGCGGTGCAAGGGTCCTCACCGGCCGCAAGACCCTGCTGCACCTCGGTGCGGGGCATGACCCGCTTGGAGATGGTCGTGTAGTCGGTCCCGATGCTCGCATCCGAGTCGTCCCGCACGAGGTAGGTCTGCGGGTAGTCGGCGAGGATCGGCTCGATCGCGTCCGTCGCTGCCGTGAGCGACACCGTGTTGCCGAAGCGGTCGCCCGACGTCGTGGGACCGTACTCGTCCGCGGTCACGTACTCGCCGCGGTTGAGCGCCTGGTACGTGATCACGTGCTCGGCGTCGGGCGCGAGCACGAAGTCGTCGGGACCGTCTCCGGCGGTGGGACGCAGCACCAGGGTGAAGGTGCCGTCGGGGTGGGCGGCCGCGGAGACCAGCTCGGCGCCGGTGATGACTCCCACGCCGTCGCAGTCGGCGGGAGCGGGCGCGCCGGCCTCGACGATGAACGAGGCCCCGGCCGGAAGCAGGGGGCACAGGCCGTTGGGGATCTCGTCGGTGATGACGATGTCCGACGCCTGCATGTACTCGCTCGCCCGCAGGGTGAGGGTGTAGTCCGCGATGTTGCCCACCTGGAACTGGCGGTCGGCGGCGTCGAGGTCCTTGAGGATGCGCAGGTCCATGGCGTGGACCGTGGCGGTCGCCGAGTCCATGACCTCGCGGGTCGTGCTGGTGCGGACCACGCCCAGGTAGTCGCCCGTGACGGTCGCGACGTTGCGCCAGGCGTCGCCGTCGACGGCCTCGGTGAGGCTGCCGTGGCGCGTGGACGGCCCGTTGTTGTTGTCGAGGTTGGCGGCCTGACCCAAGGTCTCCGGGGTCGGGGCGCCGTCGGCGCCGTCCCACGTCAGGGTGTTCTCGCGCAGCGGGATGCCCGCAGCGTAGCGGATCGTCGTGACCGAGCCGGCCGCGAGGGTGCCGAGCTCCCACTCGACCTGCGTGTAGACCGCCCCCTGGACCAGGCCGTGCTGGCTGGCGAGCGTGGCGTCCGCGAGGATCGTCGACACTCGCGTGGGCGTCAGGCAGTCAGCAGTGACGTCGGGGATCGCCCACAGCGGCGGGGCTCCCTCGTACTCGTTGACCTCAGCATCCCCCGGCGCGCGGTCTACGGTCGAGTTGTCGACGTCGCCGCAGCCGAGGAACTCGAGGCCCGCGGGGAGGAAGTCCACCACGACCGCGTTCTCCGTGGCGCCTTCGGTGGTCGCGCGCACGCTCAGGGTGTAGACCGTCGTCTCGTTGTGGACTCCGCGCAGAAGCTCGGACTCGGGGCTCTGCTCTGACTTGGAGATGCGCAGGGACACGACGCGCGTCGTCTCCTGGGCGGGGGCAGAGACGCTGGTCTCCGCGATCGCGGGTGCAGTGCCCACGCCCGTGGATCCGTTGAACACGGGAAGGTAGGTGGGGTCGCCGCTGAGGCCGGCGTACGCGGTGAGGGTGTAGTCGGCGCCCACGGGGGAGACGCTGACGTCGCTGGTCTCGCCGGTGCCTTGGGGCGGCTGGACGGCGTGGACGGTCACGGTGGCGCTGTACGCGCCGCTCGCCGGGAGGTCGGACACGTCCTCCCAGACCCACCGCTGCATGCCCTCGGGCAGCTCCTCGGCAGGCGGGTTGGCCGCCGAGTAGATCATGGGAGTGCCGAGGTCCGAGGACACGAACTCGATCCCCTCCGGTACGTCCAGCACGAGCGCGAGGTTGTAGCCGTCGATCGCGCCGGTGTTGGTCGCGGTGATCGTGTGCGTCGAGTTCTCGCCCGCGAGCACGGTGCCGCCTGACAGCGACACGGCGATCTGCGGCGGCACCGCCGATGCGGGCGCCGCGAGCGTCACGAGTGAGAGCATCGTGGCGAGCAGTGCCGCGAGGGTCACAGGGACGACGGAGCGCGCTCGGCGCGACAGCACGGACATCAGCGAATGCGGGGCGGCGGTCTGCACGACTGTTCCTCAGGGTGTTCTTGCCAGCAAGGCATTGCCCCCAGAGTTGGGGGTGTTCACAGCAATTATCGGCATGTCGTGTGGGACTTTTCACACTCGGTCCCAGAAGATCAGGAAATGAAGGCATTGGTATAAGGCCTTTTTCGCAATTGTCCGGAGATCACCCGCCCAGGGCGGCCGCGCTTCGCCGTCGTGCGTCAGCCGGCCTCGCTGAGCGCGCCGGCAACGGTCACGCCCGGCGGCGACGGGCGACGACGGCCACGGCCAGCCCGAGCACCACCAGGAGCACGGCGGTCCACGACATCGTCGACGCATCGGCTCCCGTGAGCGCCAGCAGCTCCGCGGCGGACAGGACGACGACGAAGGTCGCGGCATCCGCCGCCTCCAGCACCTCGGCGTAGCCGTCGTCAGGGTCCGACCACTGCGCGACCGCCGTGTTGGTCAGCGGACCGAGGGAGGTGCCTGGCCGGAGCTCGGCCGTGAGGGAGATCTGCGGCGCGGCCTGGTCGTAGCCGATCCACCCCACGAGGACGCACTCGAGCACGCCGCCGTAACCGTCGTCGTCCTGGTCGGTCACGCGGCAGTCCCATGTTGGCTGCGTGGGATCGGCCTGGTCGGCCACCTCGACCTCGAGCACGCGCAGGGCTGCGGGCAGCTCGTCGCGCAGCACCACGTCGTCGGTGGCGCCGTACCCGGCGCTCCGGACCGTCAGGGTGTACGTGATCTGCTCGGCGCGATGGGCGGCAGAGCGATCGACCGCCTTGTCCACCTCGAGCGCCGGCAGCAGGTCGACATCGCCGTCGGGGTAGGCGAGCGAGATCGCCGCCTCGGGGTTGATGGAGATCACCACGAGGGCCCCGTCGAGCAGGACCGCCTCGGGCAGCGTCGGATCGAGGACGTAGTTCTCCCACATCGGCGTCCCGCACGAATCCCGAGTAGCCGCCTCAGCACAGGCGCTGTGCGTTCATGTCTCCAACATCGCGCGCGGGACCGACACCCCGTAGCCTGCCGGTATGGGACTGCGC
>CAZQBJ010000087.1:6938-8940 GCA_964591465.1 uncultured Brevundimonas sp. | reverse complement strand
ACCGGATCGACCAGGGCCGCCTGGCCGTCGCGTTCGACGCGCAGGTCGTCCGGCTGGCCGGCCTCCACAAGGTCGAAACGGTACTGGAATCCGGAACAGCCGCCGCCGTCGACGGCCACGCGCAACATCAGCGGCCGGCCTTCGCGGGCGGCGATTTCGGCCAGCCGGCGGGCGGCGGCCTCGGTCAGGGTGATCTGCTCGACGGTGCTCACGGCTCCCTATATGAGGCCCGGGCGGGCGCATTCAAAGTCCCGCGCAGACGCAAGGCTGTCGCCGTGCCCCCGAGCCGCATCCAGGACCTGGCGCCCTACGCCGAGAACCACGCCGCATCGCGGGGCCGCCTGTTTCCCGAAGCGCCCAGCGCCACGCGCACGCCCTTCGCCCGGGACCGCGACCGGATCATCCACTGCACCGCCTTTCGCCGGCTGAAGGAAAAGACCCAGGTCTTCGTCGCCCATGAAGGCGACCACTACCGGACCCGGCTGACTCATTCGCTTGAGGTGGCGCAGATCGCCCGCTCGCTGGCCCACGCCCTGCGGCTGGACGACGATCTGGCCGAGACCATCGCCCTGGCCCACGACCTGGGCCATCCGCCCTTCGGCCACGCCGGCGAGGACGAGCTTCAGGCCTGCATGGCCGACCACGGCGGATTCGACCACAATGTGCAGACCTTCCGCGTGGTGACCAAGCTGGAGGCGCGCTATCCCCGGTTCGACGGCCTGAACCTGACGTGGGAGACGCTCGAGGGCGTCATCAAGCACAACGGGCCGGTGGCCCACAAACTGGATCAGCCGGCCTGGCAGGCGATCGCCGACTACACCGGCGACTGGGACCTGCGGCTGGATTCGTTCGCGTCGCTCGAGGCGCAATGCGCGGCCATCGCCGACGACATCGCCTACAACAACCATGACGTGGACGACGGGGTGCAGGCCGGCCTGTTCGACCTCGACGATCTGGCCGGCGTGCCGCTCATCGGCCCGGTGCTGGCGGCCACGCGCAAGGACTGGCCCGATCTGGACGAGCGCATGATCCGGCTGGAGGCGGTGCGCCGCATGATCGGGGTGATGATCGACGACGTGCTGGCCGAGACCCGCGCGCGGATCGCCTCCGACGGGATCGGAACGCCCGAGGACGTGCGCGCGGCGGGCCGCACCCTGGTGCAATTCTCCGATCGCATGATGGCCGACCTCGGCCAGCTGCGGGCGTTCCTCTACGAGCGGATGTATCGCCACTACCGGGTCAATCGCAGCCGCAGCCAGGCCCGGCGCATGCTGTCGCAGATGTTCGCCCTGTACGTCGCCGAGCCGGACCTGCTACCCCCCGAATGGCAGGTGCGGGCCGCCGTCGACGACCCGGCCCGGCGCGCGCGCGCGGTGTGCGACTACATCGCCGGCATGACCGATCGCTATGCGATCGAGGAGCACAAACGGCTTTTCAACCTCGACCTTCAGCTGCATCTGTGATTCGAAAGGGGCGGCGGCGGCCGGGCGGGCGTAAGATCACGGGAACGGCGCGGCGATTCGCGCCCTCTCGCTGACCAGGACCAGAGCGCGACCATGTCCTTTGACGACCGACCCCCGGAGCGCGGCGCCTACACCCCGCCCACCGGCGACGACGATCTGCCGTTCAACCGCAACGGCTTCGAGCCCCGGCGACCGGCGGCCCGCCGTCCGCTGCCCCTGACCCTGATCGTCAGCGCCGCCGTCCTGCTGATCCTGCTGGTGGCGGTGGTCCTGTTCTACCGCTCGGGCGTGCGCTCGGCCGGGGAGGCGCCGCCCGTGGTGGGCGCGCCGGTCGGCGACATCACCGCCCCGGCGCCGGTGGACGCCCAGCCGCTGGATCCGGAGGCCGGCCTCGACGTCTATTCGGGCGCGGCCGACGCGACCGCCGAGCCGCAGTTCACCCCGCCGCCCGAACAGCCGCAGCCGCGGCCCGCCCCGACCACCGTCGAGCCGCTGGCCCCGGCGGCGCCCGCCACGCGCGCCCCGGCGGCCACCGCGCC
>CAZQBJ010000087.1:0-6838 GCA_964591465.1 uncultured Brevundimonas sp. | reverse complement strand
CCGGCCTCGCCCCCGGCGGCGACCGGCGGCGGCGCCGCGGTGCAGATCGGGGCCTTCTCGTCCCGGGCCATCGCCGACCGCGAATACGCCGCCGTGGCGGCCGCCTTCCCGCAGTTCGCCTCGGGCCGCACCAAGGGGGTCGAGCAGGTGACCACCTCGGGCGGGCAGACGGTCTATCGCACCACCTTCAACGGCTTCACGCGCGAACAGGCGCGCGAGTTCTGCGCCGCCCTGCAGGCCGCCGGCCGCGACTGCCTGGTGCGCTGATCCGGTGGCGACGTCGGCGTGCATCCTCGGCTGTTCGGGCCCCCGCCTGACCGCCGACGAGCGCGCCTTCTTCGCCGCCGCCCGGCCCTGGGGGTTCATCCTGTTCCGGCGCAATGTGGAGCATCCGGCCCAGGTGAAGGCCCTGGTCGCCGAGCTGCGCGAGGCCGTCGGCCGCGCCGACGCGCCGGTGCTGGTCGATCAGGAGGGCGGCCGGGTCCAGCGGCTTGGTCCGCCGCACTGGCCCAAATATCCGCCGGCCCGCGCCTGGGCCGAGGCGGCCGCCGATGCTGACGAGGCGGCGCAGCTGGCGTGGCTGGGCGGACGCCTGATCGCCCATGACCTGCAACAGGTCGGCGTCACCGTGGACTGCGCCCCGGTGCTGGACGTGCCGACCCCCGGCGCGCACGACATCATCGGCGACCGCGCCCTGGCCGCGAAGCCGGCCGAGGTGGCCCGGCTGGGCCGCGCGGTGGCCGAGGGGCTGATGGCCGGCGGCGTGCTGCCGGTGATCAAGCACATGCCCGGCCACGGCCGCGCCGGCGCCGACAGCCACCACGACCTGCCGGTGGTCGACGCGCCCCGCGAGGCGCTGGAAGCGTGGGACTTCCAGCCGTTCGCCGCCTTGCGCGACCTGCCGATGGCGATGACCGCCCATGTCGTCTACCCGGCGCTGGACCGGTCGGCCCCGGCCACCACCTCCCCGGCGGTGGTGCGCCTGATGCGCGAGCGGATCGGCTTCTCCGGCCTGATCATGACCGACGATCTGTCGATGAAGGCCCTCTCCGGCCCGATGGAGGCCCGCGCCGCCGGGGCCCTGGCCGCCGGCTGCGACATCGCCCTGCACTGCAACGGCCGGATTGACGAGATGAAGGCGGTGGTCGCCGGGGCCGGGCCGCTGGCCGGCGACGCCCGCGGGCGCGCAGAGGCGGCGCTGGACCGGCTGCAACCGCCCAAGCCGTTCGACGTCGAGGCCGGCCGGGCCCGCTTCTTCGCCGCCCTGAAGGGCCGGCTGGAGGCCGCCGCCGGACCGGAGGTGGGCGAATGAGCGAGGGATTCCAGCCCAATCTCGACTTCACCGCCGCCGACGCCGCGGCCGAGGAGGGCGAGGCCTTCGTCGTCGACCTGGAAGGCTACGAAGGGCCGCTGCACGTGCTGCTGGCCCTGGCGCGGACCCAGAAGGTCGACCTGCTCAAGCTGTCGATCACCAAACTGGCCGAACAGTACCTGGCCTTCGTGCACGAGGCGCGGCGGCGCAATTTCTCGCTGGCCGCCGACTATCTGGTGATGGCCTCCTGGCTGGCCTACCTGAAGTCCCGCCTGCTGCTGCCGCGCACCGAGCAGAAGGGCAAGGACGAGGTCCCGGCCGAGCAGATGGCCGCCTTCCTCGCCTTCCGCCTTCAGAAGCTGGAGGCCATGCGCAAGGCGGCCGACCAGCTGATGGAGCGGCCCCAGCTCAAGCGCGACGTGTTCACCCGCGGCGATCCGGAAGCCACCGTGATCATCCCGTCCAACCGGGTGGACGCCAGCCTCTACGAGCTGATGAGCGCCTATGTCGTGCAGCGCCGCCGCGAGAGCCAGCGGCAGTACAATCCCGGCCAGCGGGTCGAGGCCTTCGCCCTGGAGGAGGCCCGCGAGTGGCTGCGCGAGATCATGCCGCGCCTGTCCGGCTGGACCCCGCTGGAGCAGGTCGCGCCCGAACCCGAAAGCGAAGGGCCCTCGCGCGCGTCCTATCTGGCCTCGACCCTGTCGGCGAGCCTGGAGCTGGTCAAGGAAGGCGCCCTGGAGGCCCGCCAGCTGCAGCCGTTCGACGAGCTGTTCCTGCGCCGCCGCGCGGTCGGCCAGACCCTGGAGCTGACGCCGTGAGCCTGAAGTTCGTCACCGAGCCCGAGGACATCGAACGCCGCGTCGAGGCGCTGCTGTTCGCCGCCGCCGGCCCGCTGTCGATCGAGGAGATCGCCCGCCGCCTGCCCGAGGGAACCGACGTCGGCCAGGCCATCGCCGCGCTGAAGCTGCGCTACCAGGGCCGCGGGGTCGAGCTGGAGGAGGTGGCCGGCCGCTGGCGCTTCCGCACCGCGCCGGACCTTGCCTTCATGATGACCGAGGAGCGCGAAGAGCCGCGCAAGCTGTCGAAGGCGGCGCTGGAGACCCTGGCGATCATCGCCTACCACCAGCCATGCACCCGGGCCGAGATCGAGAGCGTGCGCGGGGTTTCGATCAGCCGCGGCACCCTGGACCTGTTGCTGGAGATGGGCTTCGTCCGCCTGCGCGGGCGGCGCCGGTCGCCCGGCCGGCCGGTGACCTACGCCACCACCGACCATTTCCTCGAGCATTTCGGCCTGCCCAGCCTGATGGACCTGCCCGGGGCCGCCGACATGAAGGCCGCCGGCCTGCTGGACCTGTCGCTGCCGGCCGGCTTCGAGGTGCCCGATCCCTCACGCGCCGGTTCGGACGAGGAGGATCCCATCGAGGACGAAGGCGACGCCCCCGAGTTCGCCCAGGATTTCGTGGGGGAGGAGCGCTAGGGGACCGCCGGAACGCCCTCTCCCCACGGGAGAAGGATCAGATCAGGCCTCCGCCAGCGCCCTGGGCAGCTTGAAGGTCACCGTCTCGCGCGGGCCGCCGTCCTCGATGATCTCGGCCTCGAAGCGGTCGGCGACCGCCGCGACCAGCCCCTCGATCAGGCTTTTGGGCGCCGAGGCGCCGGCGGTGACGCCCAGCGATCGCACCCCGTCGAACCAGCGCCAGTCGACATGGCCGGCGTCCTCGACCAGCCGCGCATCGCGGGCTCCGGCGCGCAGGGCCACCTCGACCAGCCGCACCGAGTTCGACGAATTGGGCGAGCCGACCACCAGCACCAGGTCGCTGGCCTCGGCCAGCCGCTTGACCGCCTCCTGGCGGTTGGTGGTGGCGTAGCAGATGTCCTCCTTGTGAGGGTCGGGCAGGCCGGGGAAGCGGGCCTTCAGCGCGCGAACGATCTGGCCGGTGTCGTCCAGCGACAGGGTGGTCTGGGTGACATAGGCCAGCCGGTCCGGATCGCGCGGCTGGAAGGCCTCGGCGTCCTCCACCGTCTCGATCAGGGTGACGGCGCCCTCGGGCAGCTGGCCCATGGTGCCGATCACCTCCTGGTGGCCGGCGTGGCCGATCAGCACGATCTCGCGGCCCGCCGCGTGATGGCGCTCGGCCTCGATATGGACCTTGGACACCAGCGGACAGGTGGCGTCGAGGAAGAACAGCTCGCGGGCCTTCGCCTGCGCCGGCACCGCCTTGGGCACCCCGTGGGCGGAGAACACCACCGGCCGGTCGTCGGGGCATTCGTCCAGCTCCTCGACGAACACCGCGCCCAGCGCCTTCAGCCGCTCGACCACATGCCGGTTGTGCACGATCTCGTGCCGCACATAGACCGGCGCCCCGTATTTCTCGATCGCCCGCTCGACGATCTGGATGGCCCGGTCGACGCCCGCGCAAAAGCCGCGCGGCGTGGCCATGCGGACGGTCAGGGGCGGGCGAGGGACGGCGGCGGCGGTCATGGGGCCGGAACCTAGGCGTTCGGGGCCGTTCTCGCCACTGCGGTTCGTTGCGGCGCCCCGCATTAGCCGCTATCACGCTTGAGCCTGGACGCTGCGGAAAACGGCGTCCCTTGTCCTGCCGTGGAAAAGAACCCCATGCGTCGCGCGTCCCGCCTCCTGATCGCCCTGGCCGTCGCCGCCCTCGCCGCGCCGACCGCCGCCCTGGCGCAGAGCCGTTCGGAACAGGATATCCAGCGCGAGCTGCAGTCGCGGGCCTGGGACCAGACGCCGCCGCGCCTGCGCGGCCAGGTCAACGCCGGGCCGTGCCCGTACGTGAAGATTCTCTACGACGCCGCGCGCTATCTGGAGTTCGCCGGCGACCGCCTGTCGGCCGCCGAGGTCGTCTACACCGGCGAGATCGAGGAGGTGGCCGCCAACTGCAGCTACCGCGACGACGATCCGATCTCGGTGAACATGAACATCCTGTTCCATCTCGGCCGCGGACCCCACGCCACCAGCGCCCAGCGCACCTATCGCTACTGGGTCGCGGTGACTGATCGCAACGCGGCGGTGCTGGCCAAGGAATATTTCGACCTGCCGGTGGATTTCGGGGCCTCTGACCGCACCTATGTGACCGACGCGATCGAGAATTTGGTCATCCCGCGCGCCAGCGCCACGGTCAGCGGCTCGAATTTCGAGATCCTGATCGGCTTTGACGTCACCCCGGAGATGGCCGAGCTGAACCGCACTGGCAGCCGCTTCCGGATCGACGCGGGCGTCGCCGGCCAGCCATGAGCGATCTGAAATCCGCCCTCGGCGAAGCGGCGGCCGCCGCCTTCGCCGCCGAAGGCGTGGACCCGGCCCTGGCCCGCGTCAGCGCCTCGGACCGGCCTGACCTGGCCGACTTCCAGTCCAACGGCGCCCTGGCCGCGGCCAAGGCGCTCAAGGCCAATCCGCGCGAGCTGGCCACCCGGGGGGCCGAACGGCTCAAGGCCGACCCGCGGCTGGCGGCCGTCGAGGTGGCCGGTCCGGGCTTCATCAATCTGAAGGTGGCCGACGCCGCCCTGGCCGCCCGCGCGGCCGAGGTGGCCGCCGACGCCGCCATGGCCGGCGCCGCGCCGGTGACGGCCCCGCGCCGGGTCGTGGTCGACTACGCCGGGCCGAACGTGGCCAAGCCGATGCACGTCGGCCACCTGCGCAGCTCGATCATCGGCGAAAGCCTCAAGCGGCTGTTCCGATTCCGCGGCGACCAGGTCTGGGGCGACGCCCACTTCGGCGACTGGGGCTTCCAGATGGGCCTGCTGATCGTGGCGGTGGGCGACGAGCAGCCGGAGTCGCCGTTCCTGGCCGAGGGCGACGGCCCGTTCCCCGACCAGAGTCCGGTGACCCTCGCCGATCTGGAGCGGATGTATCCGGCCGCCGCGGCCCGGGCCAAGGCCGAGCCGGCGTTCCGCGACCGCGCCCGCCGCGCCACCGCCGAACTGCAGGCCGGCCGACCCGGCTATCGCGCCCTGTGGCGGCACTTCGTGGCCGTCAGCCGCACGGCGCTGGAGCGCGAGTTCGCCGCCCTGGGCGTCACCTTCGACGACTGGTTCGGCGAGAGCGACGCGGATCCGTACATCCCGGCCATGGTCGCCGACCTCGAGGCCAGGGGGCTTCTGGTCGATGACCAGGGCGCCCGCATCGTCCGTGTGGCCCGCGACGACGACAAGCGCGAACTGCCGCCGCTGCTGGTCGTCTCGTCCGAGGGCTCGGCGATGTACGGCACCACCGACCTGGCGACCATCGTCCAGCGCCGCGAAATCCATGATCCGCACCTGATCCTCTACGTGGTGGACCAGCGTCAGGCCGACCATTTCGAACAGGTTTTCCGCGCCGCCTATCTGGCCGGCTACGCCGAGGAGGGCGCGCTGGAGCACCTGGGCTTCGGCACCATGAACGGGCCGGACGGCAAGCCGTTCAAGACCCGCGAGGGCGGGGTGCTGAAACTGGCCGACCTGATCGAATCCACCCGCGAGAAGGCCCGCGCCCGCCTGCACGAGGCCGGCCTCGGCGCCGACCTGTCGCCGGAGGATTTCGAGGCCACGGCGCACAAGGTGGCCGTCGCGGCGCTGAAATTCGCCGACCTGTCCAACTGGCGCGGCACCTCTTACGTCTTCGACCTCGACCGCTTCATGAGCTTCGAAGGCAAGACCGGGCCGTACCTGCTGTACCAGGCGGTGCGGATCAAATCCCTGCTGCGCAAGGCCAAGGCCGAGGGCGCGACGGCCGGGCAAATCGCCGTCGCCGAGCCGGCCGAACGGGACCTGGCCCTTACCCTGGACGCCTTCGACCAGGCGGTGGCCGAGGCCTACGACAAGCGGGCGCCGCATCTGATCGCCGAACACGCCTGGCGGCTGGCCCAGAGCTTCTCGAAATTCTACGCCGCCTGCCCGGTGCTGGCGGCGCCGTCGGCCGACCTGCGGGCCTCGCGCCTGCGGCTGGCCGAGGCGACCCTGTCCCAGCTGGAACGGGCGCTGGACCTGCTGGGCATCGAGACCCCCGACCGGATGTAAGGCTCAGTTCGTCCGGGCGGCGGTCTGGAACGCGCGCGCCAGTCGGCGGGCGGCGAACACCTGGGCCTCGGCGGCGGCCGGCACGACTCCGGCGGCGCCGAAGAAGCCGTGGGTCATGCCCGGGACGGTCATCTGGCTCACCTCGACCCCGGCCTGCTCCAGCCGGTCGGCCAGCCACTCGCCCTCGCTGCGCAGCGGGTCGATCTCGGCGCACAGCACGGTGGTGGGCGGCAGGCCCTGCAGGTCGGCCTCGGTCAGATTGACGCGCGGGTCGTCGCCGCAGTCCAGGTTTGGACAGGCATGGCGCAGCGCCCAGCGCATCATCGCCCGGCTCAGCGGCCGCGCCTCGGCGTGTTCGACATAGGAGGGGGTGGTCAGGTCTGCCCCGGCGATCGGACTGATCAGCGTCAGTTGCACCGGCCCGCCCAGACCCGCGTCCCGCGCCCGGATGGCGGTGGCGCAGGCCAGGTTGGCGCCGGAGCCCTCGCCCATCAGGGCGATCCGGCGCGG
>CAZQBJ010000086.1:0-8975 GCA_964591465.1 uncultured Brevundimonas sp. | reverse complement strand
CACAACGGCGGCATGGGCCTGCTGTTCTGCGGCGTGCCGGGCGTGGCCCCGGCCCGGGTGGTGGTGCTGGGCGGCGGGGTGGTCGGCATGAACGCCGCCCGCATGGCCCTGGGCCTGAACGCCGAGGTGGTGGTGATGGAGCGCTCCATCCCGCGCATGCGCGAGATCGACGAGCAGAGCTCGGGCCGCATCGTCACCCGCTATTCCTCGCTGGCCGCCATCGAGGAAGAGGTGCTGAAGGCCGACGTGGTGATCGGCGCGGTGCTGGTGCCCGGCGCCTCGGCCCCGACCCTGGTCACCCGCGACCACCTGAAGAAGATGAAGAACGGCTCGGTGCTGGTCGACGTGGCCATCGACCAGGGCGGCTGTTTCGAGACCTCGCGCCCGACCACCCACGAGGACCCGACCTATGTGGTGGACGGGGTGGTGCACTATTGCGTGGCCAACATGCCCGGCGCCGCCCCGCGCACCAGCTCCGAGGCCCTGAACAACGCCACCCTGCCGTTCGGCCTGGCCCTGGCCGACCAGGGGCTGGAGGCGCTGCGCAAGGATCCGCACCTGGCCAGGGGCCTGAACGTGCTGCGCGGCGAGATCACCTATCCGGCGGTGGCCGAGGCCATGGGCCTGGAGTTCACCGACCCGTTCGGGGTGTGGGCCCGCTAAGGACCTGAGCGGCCCGCCGGGGAGACGATGGTCGCCCCGGCGGGCCGCCATCTGTCGCCCGCGACGCGCCGGCCCGGTGACGGGGCCGCCCGCAACCGCTACACCCGGGTCATGACCAGCGACGCGACCACCTCCCCGTTCGGCTTCCGCGACGTCGACGCGCGCGAGAAGGTGCGCCTGGTCCGCGGCGTGTTCGACTCGGTCGCCTCGCGCTACGACCTGATGAACGACCTGATGAGCGCGGGCGTGCACCGCCTGTGGAAGGACGCCGCCGCCGCGCGCCTGAACCCCCGGCCGGGCGAGCTGATCATCGACTGCGCCGGCGGCACCGGCGACATGGCCCGCCGCTACGCGCGCATGGCCCGCCGGGCGCAGGAGCGGCGCGGCGGCCCGGACGCCTCGGTCGTGGTGATCGACTACAACGCCGAGATGATCGCCGCCGGCGTCGACAAGGGCGGCGAGCCGGAGATGAGCTGGGCCGTCGGCGACGCCATGGCCCTGCCCCTGCCGGACGGCTGCGCCGACGCCTATTCGATCGCCTTCGGCATCCGCAACGTGGCCGACGTGGCCGCCGCCCTGCGCGAGGCGCGCCGGGTGCTCAAGCCCGGCGGCCGCTTCCTGTGCCTGGAGTTCTCCCGGCCGGTGACCGCGCCGGTGCGGGCCGCCTATGACGCCTGGTCGTTCAACGCCATTCCGCGCATCGGCCAGTGGGTCGCCGGCGACCGCGACAGCTACCAGTACCTGGTCGAAAGCATCCGCCGCTTTCCCGACCAGAAGACCTTCGCCGGCATGATCGGCGCGGCCGGGTTCTCGCGGGTCGGGGTGACCAACCTGTCCGGCGGCGTGGCCGCCATCCACACCGGCTGGGCGGTCTGAGGGCCGTGCGGTCGTCCCCCGGAGCCTTCGTCCGCCTGCTGGGCTGGGGCTGGGTGCTGGTCCGCCACGACGCCCTGGCCCCGCGCGAGGTGACGCCGCTGCTGCCGGCCTGGGCGCGGCTGCTGGCCGGCTTCCTGCGCCTGTTCGCCGGGCCCCAGGGGCGCACCGGCGGGGCCGGCGAACGGCTGGCCCGGGCCTTCGAGGAGCTGGGCCCGGTGACCATCAAGCTGGGCCAGGTTCTGTCCACCCGGGCCGACATCTTCGGCCCGGTGTTCGCCGCCGAGCTCAGCCGGCTGAAGGACCGCTTGCCGCCCTTCCCGATCGCCCAGGCCCGGGCCGAGATCGAGCGTTCCTTGGGCCGGCCGGTGGAGTCGCTGTTCACCGGGCTGGAGCCGCCGGTCGCCGCCGCCTCCCTGGCCCAGGCCCATCCGGCCTGGCTGGCCGACGGGCGCAAGGTGGCGGTCAAGGTGCTGCGCCCGGGCATCGAGCGAAAGGTCGCCCGCGGGACCGAGGTGCTGAGACTGGCCGCGCGCCTGGCCCACCGGTTCGTGCCGCCGGCCCGCCGGCTGGAGCCGGGCGCCTTCGTCGAGACCGTGGCCCGCTCGCTGCAACTGGAGCTGGACATGCGGCTGGAGGCGGCGGCCGCCAGCGAACTGGCCGAGATCATGGCCCAGTCGCCGTACATGGACGCCCCGGGCGTGGTCTGGGACGGGGTCGGCAAGCGCGTGCTGACCCTCGAATGGGCCCCGGGCATGCCGCTGAGCGACCCAGAGGCGCTGGAGCAGCCAGGCCTCGACCGCAACGGTCTGGCCGACAACATCGTCCGGGCCTTCCTCTCCCAGGCGCTCGATCACGGCGCGTTCCACGCCGATCTGCACGAGGGCAACCTGTTCTGCGCCCCCCCGGCGCGGGCCACGGCCGTCGATTTCGGCATCGTCGGCCGGCTGGGCCCGGCCGAGCGCCGCTACCTGGCGGAGATCATCTGGGGTTTCATCACCCGCGACTACGACCGTATCGCCCGGGTCCATTTCGACGCCGGCTATGTGCCGCCGCACCACTCGGTCCAGGCCTTCGCCCAGGCCCTGCGCGCGGTCGGCGAGCCCGTCGTGGGCCGCCAGGCCAGCCAGGTCTCGATGGGCCGGCTGCTGGGCCAGCTGTTCGAGATCACCGCCCTGTTCGACATGCACCTGCGGCCCGAGCTGGTGCTGCTGCAAAAGACCATGGTGTCGGTCGAGGGCGTGGCCCGCCGGCTGAACCCCGACCACGACCTGTGGGAGGCCGCCCGGCCGGTGGTCGAGGCGTGGATCAGCCGCGAACTGGGGCCCCGGGCCCAGGTCCGCGACGCGCTCAAGGAAGCCGCCGACACCGCCCGCGCCCTGGCCCGCCTGGTCCAGGCCCCGCCGCAGCCGACCACGGTAGTGGTCCAGAAATCCGCCGGCGCCTGGCCGCTGGCCCTGTCGCTGGCGGCCGTCGCCGTGGCGGCCGCCGCCCTTATTCTGTCGTTGTAGGCCGCTAGTCGTCGGCCGATCCCCTGAAGGAGCCTGCCCCATGAAGATCGCCATCGCCGCCCTCGCCGCCGCCGTCCTGATCGCCCCGGCCGCCCTGGCCCAGGAGCATGATCACGGCGCCCACCACGGCGAGGACCACGCCGAGCACGCGCACGACGCCGCCCACTACGCCAGCGCCCGTCACGCCGAGCACACCCTGCGCGACACCATCGCCGCCCTGCAGGCCGGCGAGCCGAACTACGACCGCATGGTCCCCGAACTGGCCGAGGCCGTGCGCCAGCAGTCGGCCGCCATGGGCCCGCAAATGGCCGCCATGGGCGCGGTCACGGCCATCGAGCATCAGGCCGAAGTCCAGCCGGGCGTGCACCAGTTCCAGGTCACCTTCGAGAACGCCCAGAACACCTGGTTCATCTCGGTCAACGCCGAGGACAAAATTCAGGGCCTGCTGATCCAGTAATCGGGTCAGTCGTCGGCGGCGGGGCGGCCGCGACCGCTCTTGACCGCCGACCGCCGGGCCTTGCCGGCCAGCCTGCGCTCCTTGGACGCGCGGGTCGGCCGGGTGGGCCGGCGGACCTTCGGAACGACCTTCGCCCGCTCGATCAGTTCGTTGAGCCGGGCGATGGCGTCGGCCCGGTTGCGCTCCTGGGTGCGAAAGCGCTGGGCGACGATGACGATCTCGCCCTCGTTGGTCGCCCGCGAGCCGGCCAGCCGGATCAGCCGTTCCCGCACCGCCTCGCTCAGCGACGGGGACCTGGCCGCGTCGAAGCGCAGCTGGACGGCCGTCTCCACCTTGTTGACGTTCTGCCCGCCCGGCCCGCCGGCGCGGAAGAAGCGGAACTCCAGCTCCCGCTCGTCGATCATGACCGCGCCCGCCGGGCTCGCGTGACCGCCGCGTCCAGCGCCTGAAGGAAGCGCGAGCGGTCGGCCGGGCCGAACGGCGGCGGTCCCGACGTGGCGACGCCGATCGACCGCAGATGTTCGCCGATCATCCGTCCGGCCAGGGCCGAGCCGATCGAGTCCGGGGTGAACGGCTGGCCGTTCGGCCTCAGCGCCTGGGCCCCGGCCTTCAGACAGCGGTCGGCCAATGGAATGTCCGAGGTGATCACGATGTCGCCGGGGCCGGCGCGCTCGGCGATCCAGTCGTCCGCCACGTCCGGCCCGGCCTCGACCACCACCTGCTCGATCCACGGCGCGCGGGGCAGGTTGATCCAGCCGTTGGACACCACGAACACCTTCAGCCCGCAGCGCTCGGCCACGCGGAAGCACTCGTCCTTCACCGGGCAGGCGTCGGCGTCGACGAACAGGCGGGGGTCGATGGAAGAAGAGCCGGGCGCAGTCACGCCCGGCTCCTTATCAGCGTCCGTAGGCCGGCGGATAGGCCCGCTCGGCCGGCCGGTAGCGGTCGCGCAGCTCCAGATTGCGCGCCGTCAGCGGCTGGGCCTGGCCGCGGATGAAGATCGCCGTCGGTTGCGACAGCGGCTCCAGCGGGTCGCCGGACCAGACCACGACGTCGGCCTCCTGCCCGGGCGCGATGGCCCCGAACCGGTTCTGCTGGCCGAAAATGCGCGCCGGATTGACCGTCAGGGCCGCGATCGCCGCCTCGTAGGGCAGGCCGTTGGCCACCGCGTTGCCGGCGTTGTAGCGGGCCTCGCGGGCCCGGTGCACCGAGCCCTCGTTGCCCTTGATGGCGATCAGCACCCCGGCGGCGTGCAGCCGGGCGGCGTTCTGCATGGTCGCGGCGCGGGTCTCGAAGCTGGCCGGCAGGTTGGTCAGCGGATTGAGCAGCACCGGAACCCCGGCCGCGGCGATCTCGCCGGCGACCAGCCAGCCCTCCTCGGCCCCGTCGAGGATCACCTTGACGCCTTCCTCCTCGGCCAGGCGCAGGACCTGACGGATATCCTGGGCGCGATGCACCGTGACGATCAGCGGCATGCGCCCCTCGGCCACCGGGATCAGGGCCTCGAGGTCGGCGCGCGACAGCGACAGGTCGCGCAGATCGCCGCGGTCGTAGGCCGCGCGGTTGCGGGCGTACAGCCGCACCTCGCGCAGGGTTTCGCGGAACAGGGTGAACTCCGCGCCGCGGGCGCCGCCGGCCACGCGCGCGCCGGCGGCGCCGAACGGCGCGACCATAGCGACCCGCGGCTGGACCAGGATGTCGGTCCCGCGCGCCAGATGGATCACCGCCGCCTGGCCGGCGAACAGCCCCGGATCGTGATAGCCGCCGTGGCCGGCGCCGGCGGTCTCGTGCTCGTGCACATGGCCGCCGCTGGAGCCCGGATGGTTGGGCACGACGATAGCCCGGGTGATGCCGCCCAGCCGGGCGACCGGCAGGGTGAACGACCACGGGTCCAGACCGTACGACAGGTCGAAGGCGGCGCTCAGCGTATTGCTGCGCTGGCGCAGGTCGTTGGTGTCGTAGACCGCCGAGACCTCGGTGCCGGCCAGGCCGGAATCCACCGCCACGAAGCCGGGCGCGACCACCTGCCCGGCCGCGTCGATCACCTCGGCGCCGGCGGGGGCCGTCACATTGGGGCCGACCGCGGCGATCCGGCCGTTGTCGATCACCACCGTGCCGCGCTCGATGACGCCCGAGCCGGTCAGGATGCGGCCGTTGGTGATGGCGACCGTCTGGGCCAGGGCGGGGGTCGCCAGCGACAGGGCGACGACGGCGGAAAGGATGAGGCGGCGCATCAGCGGGCTCCTCCGAAGCTGGCCGGCGAGCCGGGCTGGCCGAGCTCGAAGTCCGAGCGCGGCTGATAGGCCGGGTCGTTGCGGTCGTAGGTCAGGGCGCCGTCGATGAACACTTGGTCGGCGCGGGCGTAGATGCTGAACGGATTGGCCGACCAGATGACCACGTCGGCCCGCTTGCCGGGCTCGAGCGAGCCGGTCTGGTCGCCGACCCCGATGGCGCGCGCCGCGTTGGAGGTGATCCACGAGATCGCCTCGGCCTCGGAGATCTGCAGCCCCGCGCGGCGGCCGGCCGACAGGGCGGCGGCGGCCTCCTGGTTCAACCGCTGGGTCAGGGTGTCGTCATCCGAGTGGATCACGGCGCAGGCGCCGGCGGCGTGGACCAGGGCGGCGTTCTCCTCGATGCCGTCCAGGGCCTCCATCTTGAAGCCCCACCAGCCGGTCCAGGTGGCGGCGCAGATGTCTTCCTCGCGCAGCAAATCGGCGATCTTGTAAGCCTCGGAGGCGTGGTGGAAGGTGGTGACGCGGTAGCCGAACTCGTCGGCCAGATCGAGCATCACCGCCATCTCGTCGGCCCGGTAGCAGTGGTTCTGCACCAGGATGTCGCCCGCCAGCACCCCGGCGAGGGTCTCCAGCTGCAGGTCGCGGGTCGGCGGGTTGCCCTCGCCGTTCTCGCGCCATTCGGCCCAGCGGCGGGCGTAGTTGCGCGCCTCGATGAAGGCGCGCCGGTAGCCGGCGACATTGCCCATGCCGGTGGCCGGGCTCTGGTTGCGGTTGCCGTAGACGCGGCTGGGGTTCTCGCCGCAGGCCATCTTCAGTCCGTAGGGCGCGTCCGGAAACTTCATCCCCTGCATGGTCACCGACGGCACGTTGCGCACGGTCACCGAGCGGCCGCCGAACAGGTTGGCCGAGCCGGGCAGGATCAGCAGGGTGGTCACCCCGCCGGCGCGGGCGGCGTTGAACCCGGGATCCTGCGGCCATAGCGAATGTTCGGCCCAGACCTGGGCGGTGTTCGGATTGGTCGCCTCGTTGCCGTCCGACAGGGCCTGGACGCCCGGCGACGGATAGACGCCGAGGTGGCTGTGGGCGTCGATGATGCCGGGGGTGACCCAGCGGCCGCGCGCGTCGATCACCTCGTGCCCCCCCGGAATTGGGGTGTCGGGCCCGCCGACCGCGGCCACCCGGCCGTCGGTCATCACCACCACGCCGCCCTCGATCTGCTGGCCGGTGGCGGTCAGCACCGTGGCGCCGACGATGGCGGCGTCGCGCCGCGGCAGCGGCTGGTAGGTGGAGGGGTACGGGGCCGGGTCGGCGCCCGATTCCAGGCCCGGCGGCAGGCCGTTGTCGCGCGAGGCGGTTTCGGTCGGGGCCGAGCCGTTGGCGGTCCCCGTGGTGGCGCAGGCCCCCAGCGCCAGCGCCATGCAGCTGAGCGCGGCGAGGCTGGCGCCGCGCAGCTTGGATCGGTTCATGTACTCTCTCCTCCCCGGGCTCCCGGCGGAGCCTTGTCGGCGCGGGCATCAAAGCGCGGCCGTGCGGAGAGGGAAACCCCGATTTCAGCTTTGGGGCAAAAAAGAAGCGGGCCCGAAAGCCCGCTTCCTGGAACGCCTGTCGCGTCCGCCTACCAGCCGCGGCCGTAGGCGTTGCCGCGATACCGGGGCGGATTGTGCCGCCGGTCGTAGCGGGCGTCGCGATAGCGCCGGTCGTACCGGCTGTCCTGGTACCGGTCGCTGTAACGCGCGTTGTAGCGGCGGTCGTCGTAGCGGCGCCGATCGTCGTCGCTGGTGGCGGCGTAGCCGACCGCGGCCCCGGCCACGGCCCCGCCGATCACATAGGTGGTGTCGCCGTCGCCCAGCATGGCCCCGGCGATGGCGCCGATGCCGGCCCCGATCAGGGCGTTGCGGGTGCGATCGTCGTCACGGTCGCCGGCGAGGGCGGCGCCCGCCGGCAGGACCAGCACGAGGGCGGCGGAGGCGGCCGCCAGTCTGGGAATCCGGGTCATGGGTCAGCTCCTTTGCTGGCTGATGGAGCCCTGATCATAGGCGCCGGGCCTGAACGTCCCCGCCCGGGGCGGTTCATCCGCGCTTCATGTGGCCAAAAGCGCGTCCCGGCGTCTTGACGCGCGCATGCGCGGGTCCTACCTCCCGCCTCGTTAGCACTCGGACCCGGCGGCTGCTAACGGCCGCGGGCCGGGAGCCCAATCATTCGTTCCGAACGGAGACATAAAAGATGGCGTTTCGTCCTCTCGGCGATCGCGTGCTGGTGAAGCGCGTCGAAGAAGAAGAAAAGACCAAGGGCGGTATCATCATCCCCGACACCGCCAAGGAAAAGCCCCAGGAGGGCCAGGTCGTCGCGGTCGGGCCGGGAGCCCGGGACGAGGACGGCAAGCATGTCGCCATGGATCTGAAGGCCGGCGACCGCATCCTGTTCGGCAAGTGGTCGGGGACCGAGGTCAAGATCGACGGCGAAGACCTGATCATCATGAAGGAATCGGACGTCCTGGGCGTCCTGTCCTGAATTGAATCGTGATGCGGGGCTGGTGAGCGGCGCGGCGATCCGCGCCCTCCGTCCCCACCGGTCGCGATTCACGCTGCAACAATCACCTCTTTCCAAGGGAGCTGCCTGATATGGCCGCCAAGCAAGTTCACTTCTCCACCGACGCGCGCGACAAGATGCTGCGCGGCGTCAACGTCCTCGCCAATGCGGTGAAGGTCACCCTCGGTCCGAAGGGCCGCAACGTCGTCATCCAGAAGTCCTTCGGCGCCCCGCGCTCGACCAAGGACGGCGTCTCGGTGGCCAAGGAGATCGAGCTGGAGGACGCCTTCGAGAACATGGGCGCCCAGATGATCCGCGAAGTCGCGTCGAAGACGAACGACAAGGCGGGCGACGGCACCACCACCGCCACGGTCCTGGCCCAGGCCATCGTGCAGGAAGGCCTGAAGTCGGTCGCCGCCGGCATGAACCCGATGGACCTGAAGCGCGGCATCGACAAGGCGGTCGCCGCGGTCATCGAGCAGATCAAGGCCAACTCCAAGAAGGTCTCGGCCAACTCGGAGATCGCCCAGGTCGGCACCATCTCGGCCAACGGCGACACCGAGGTCGGCGAGATGATCGCCCGGGCCATGGACAAGGTCGGCAACGAGGGCGTGATCACCGTCGAGGAAGCCAAGACCGCCGAAACCGAACTGGACGTCGTCGAGGGCATGCAGTTCGACCGCGGCTACCTGTCGCCGTACTTCATCA
>CAZQBJ010000085.1:0-9047 GCA_964591465.1 uncultured Brevundimonas sp. | reverse complement strand
CGCCGGTGCCCAGCACGAAGGCCTTTCGCTGGTTGGCGAGGCGGAACAGGTAGTCGGTGCGCAGACCCGCCTGAACGTTTTCGAAGGTGATGTCGTGCACCGGCTCGCCCTTCGCGAAAGGGTGGCCGATGGTCTCGAGCATCTGCTGCGCCGAGGGCCTGATGTCGATTTCCTCGGCCGTGATCCCGAGCGCGGTCATCAACTTCCACGCGTTGGACTTCGTGCCTTCGGACGTGGCGAAGCCCGGCATGGTGAAGCCCAGAATGTTGGCGCGCGGCAGGCCAAGCTGGTCGAAGGCGCGGCAGGCGACGAGCAGGGCCTGGGTCGAGTCCAGCCCGCCGGAGACGCCGATGACGAGGCGCTCGCCATTGGTCGCCTTGAGCCGGCGCATCAGGCCCTGGACCTGGATGTTGAACGCTTCGTAGCAGTCCTGATCCAGCCGGCCGGCGTCGTCCGGCACGAACGGGAACCGGTCCAGCGGACGGATCAGATCGCCCGCGACGCCGGCCTCGCGGGCCTCGAACAGCACCCGCTCAAAGATGTAGCCGTCCAGCTCGTCTCGGGCGCAGTCGGCGAAGGTGCCGTTTCTCAGACGATCCAAGCCGATCCGCTCCACGTCCACGTCGGCGACGGTCAGGTGACTCTCAAGCGAAAAGCGCTCGCCGCTGGCCAGGCAGTCGCCCAGTTCGTGAATGGTGGCTTGGCCGTCCCAAGCCAGGTCAGTGGTGCTTTCGCCCCAACCCGAGGCGGCGAAGACATAGGCGGCCATGGCTCGGGCCGACTGGCTGGCGCACAGGACGGCCCGGTCGCGAGCCTTGCCGATCAGGACGTTGGAGGCCGACAGGTTGAGCAGGATGCGCGCGCCCGCCAGCGCCTGACGGGTCGAGGGCGGCAGCGGGGCCCAGTAGTCCTCGCAGATCTCGATGGCGAAGACGAAGCCGGGCCGGTTGGCCGCTTCGAACAGCAGGTCGATGCCAAACGGCACCGGCTCGCCGGCCAGCACAAGCTCCCCCTCCGCGCTGGACACGTCGCCGCCTGGCGAAAACCAGCGTTTCTCATAATACTCCCGGTAATTCGGCAGGTAGGTCTTGGGCGTCACGCCCAGCACCCGCCCGTTGGCCAGGGCGACGCCGCAATTGTACAGCCGGTCGTCCCGCCGCAGGGGCGCCCCGACCACCGCCGTAAGGCCGGCGGCCGCGGTCGCCTCGGCCAGCCGCGCGATCTGGCGTTCGACCTCGTCCAGCAGGGCGCCCTGCAGCACCAGGTCGTCGATCGCGTAACCGCTCAGGCTCAGCTCGGGGAACAACAGCAGGTCCACCCCCTGGGCGGCGGCCTGTTCGATCAGGGCGAGGTGCTCGTCGGCGTTGGCCGCCGGGTCGGCGGTGTGAACCACCGGGGTGGCGGCGGCGACGCGCACGAAACCGTGGGCGGCGGGACTGAAGAACGGATGCGACGGTTGCGCCAAGGGCGGGTTCCTTCCGGTTGCGCCGATATCTAATGCTCAAGCGGGCCCAAAGCCATCACAGGCACATAACGGGTGACGCCGGCCGGTGCGGCGGGCTAGAGGTCGGCCCATGACTGACGCGCCGAAGAAGGGCTGGTTCCAGCGACTGAGCGAGGGCCTGTCGCGGTCCTCCAAGCAGATGACCGAGCAGGTCGTCTCGACCTTCGTCAAGGAGCCGCTGAGCGAGGCGGCTCTCGAACAGCTCGAGGAACACCTGATCGAGTCCGACCTGGGCCCGGCCGCGGCCGCCCGGATCACCGACCGGTTCCGGGCGCTCCGCTTCGGCAAGGTGTCCGACGAGCGCGAGGTCAAGGAAGCGCTGGCCGAGGCGGTGGCCGCCGAGCTGCTGCCGCGCCAGGCGACCTTCGAGCCGCTGTCGGGTCCGCGGCCGTTCGTGGTGCTGTTCGTCGGGGTCAACGGCTCGGGCAAGACCACGACCCTGGGCAAGATCGCCGCCAACCTGACCGGCCAGGGCGCCAAGGTGATGGTCGTCGCCTGCGACACCTTCCGCGCCGCCGCCGAGGACCAGCTGAAAGTCTGGGCCGAGCGGGCCGGGGCCGATTTCGAAAGCCGTCGCGACGGCGCCGACCCGGCCGGCCTGGCCTTCGACGCCTTCACCCGGGCCCGGGCCGAGGGCCACGACGTGGTTTTGATTGACACCGCCGGCCGCCTGCAGAACAAGCAGCAGCTGATGGACGAGCTGCTCAAGATCGTGCGGGTGCTGAAGAAGATCGATCCGGAGGCGCCGCACGAGACCCTGCTGGTGCTGGACGCCACCGTCGGCCGCAATGCGCTGGAGCAGGAAAAGATCTTCGGCCGCACCGCCTATGTCTCGGGCCTGGTGATGACCAAGCTGGACGGCACCGCCCGCGGCGGCGTGCTGGTGCCGGTGGCCCAGGCCTCGGACGCCCCGATCAAGCTGATCGGGGTCGGCGAGGGCATCGAGGACCTGCAACCGTTCGACGCCCGGGCCTTCTCGCGCCTGCTGGTCGGACTCGAGGACTGAGCCGATGACCGACATCCCGCCCGAGCCGCCGGTGCGCCAGACCTCCTGGGTGCGCCAGCTGGTCGATTTCGGCGCCCTGGTCGCCTTCGTCGCCGCCTTCGTCGTGCTTCGGGTGCGCGGGCTGGAGCAGGCCGAGGCCCTGATCCAGGCGACCTGGGTGCTGATCGGCGCCTCGGTCCTCGCCCTGGCCGTTGGCCTGCTGGTCGAGCGGCGGCTGGCCGTCATGCCGCTGCTGGTGGGCGGCTTCGCCCTGGTGTTCGGCCTGCTGACGGTGATCTTCCACAACGAGGAGATCATCAAGATCAAGCTGACGGTGATGAACGGCCTGCTGGCCGCGCTGCTGCTGGGCGGGCTGGCGATGAAGCGCAATTTCGCCCGCATGCTGCTGGGCTCGGCCCTGCCGCTGCGCGACGCCGCCTGGCGGACCCTGACGCTGCGCTACGGGCTGTATTTCGCCGCCTGCGCCATCGCCAACGAGGTGGTCCGCCTGAACGTCGGCGAGGACGGCTACATGACCTTCCGCTCGGTCCTGTGGGTGGCGGCGCTGATCTTCAGCGGGGCCCAGGTGCCCCTGATCTTCCGCGAGCTGAAGGCGGCCGAGGCGGACCAGGATGCCGGCGGCGAAAACTAGACGCGGATATCCAGCAGGGCGCCCGGGCGGCGGGGCCGTTCGGCCAGGGCCTCGACCGGCGCCTCGGCCGGCGGCAGGGTCGGCCGGCGCGCCTGGGCGGCCTCGATCCGGCTGACCGCCGAAGGCGTCGGCGCCGCGCCGTTCAGGGCCGCGAAGAAGGCGCGCTGGGCCGAGATCGGACTGGAGGTCTGGGACGCGAGCGGGGGCGCGGGAACAAAGGGCGGGCGGACCGGTGTCATGCCGGTCATGCTTAACGAGGTCTGTCGAAAAAGGGTTAACGCAGGCCGGCGATCAGGGTGTCGACGTCGCGCTGGTCAACCAGCGGCCCGGTGTGCTTGGCGACCACCACGCCCATGGCGTCGACCGCATAGGTCTCGGGCACGCCGCTGATGCCCAGCTCGATGCCGGCGCGGCCCTCGCGGTCCACCAGCACCACCGAGTACGGATCGCCCAGCTCCTCGAGAAAGGCGCGGGTGTCGGCCGGCTCGTCCTTGTAGGCCACCCCGACGACCCGGACGCCCTGGGCCTGCAGGGCCATCAGCTGCGGATGCTCGATGCGGCACGGGGCGCACCAGGAGGCGAACACGTTCAGCACCATCGGCTGGCCGGTGGCCGCGACCCGAAGGTCGACCTCGCCCTCGCCGCCCAGCATGGGCAGCACGACCTCGGGAATCGGCCGGCCGACCAGGGCGTCGGGGCTGACCTGGGGATCGCGCTTGAGCGACCAGCCGACGAACAGCACCGCCAGGGCGGCCAGCACGACCAGCGGGGCGAAGGCGAGCCAGCGGTTCATCGCGGCGGCGCCTCGGACTCGCGGCGCTCCAGCTCGCGGCGCCAGCGGCGCGCCCGCCACAACACGCCGGCGACCAGGGCGACGATGGCCAGGGTGCTCAGCCCGTAGGCCGACCACACGTAAGCGCCGTAGGGGCTCATGTCGAAATCAGGCACGGCCTCAGGCCTCCAGGGCGGCGCGGGCGGCCAGGACCAGGGCCCGGCGGCGGCGCACCTCGGTGCGGATGGAGATCAGCCACAGGGCGCCGAACAGCGCCATATAGGCCGCGCCCATGACCAGCAGCGGCGCCAGCAGCTCGGCGGTCATCGACGGACCGCCGCTGCGCAACAGCGAGGCCGGCTGGTGCAGGGTGTTCCACCAGTCGACCGAATATTTGACGATCGGCAGGTTCACCAGGCCGACCAGACCCAGCACGGCGGCGGCGCGGCCGGCCTTCTGCTCGTCGTCAATGGCCGAGCGCAGGGCCAGGTAGCCGAGATAGAACAGGAACAGCACGACCACCGAGGTCAGGCGGGCGTCCCACACCCACCAGGCCCCCCACATCGGCTTGCCCCACAGGGCGCCGGTGGCCAGGGCAAGGGCGGTGAACATCGCCCCCGGCACGGCGGCGGCCTTGGCCGCCAGATCGGCCAGCGGGTGGCGGAAGACCAGGGCGAAGAAGCTGGACACCCCCAGGCAGAGATAGGCGAACAGCCCCAGCCAGGCGGCCGGCACGTGCACGAACATGATCCGCACGGTGTCGCCCTGCTGGTAGTCCTCGGGGGCGACGAACCCAAGCCACAGGCCGGCTAGCAGCAGGCCGGCGGCCGCGACGCCGAGAATAGGCGCCAATGGCGCGGAAACCCGCATGAAGCGCTCGGGATTGGCCAGGCCGAAGATCATGGCGGCGACTTAATACCCGCGCCCGGCGGCGGCAAGCGAAGGCCGGGGCGCGGCTCCATTACGACGGTTTTAGTTGCGTCGGGCCGCGAGCTGCGGCGTTCTTGCGGACAGCAAAAAGGGGGGCTTCATATGCGCGGACTCGTGGCGACCTTGCTGGCCGCCGGCGGCCTGATCGGCCTGCCGGCCGCGGCCCAGACGCCGGCCGTTCCGGCCCCGGACGACTGGGGCCAGGCCCTGCGCGAGGACGCCCGGGCCTTCCACGACCTGATCGCCCAGAACCACCCCGGGCCGGTCGACCCGGAGAACCCCGGCTTCGCCCCCCTGCTGGAGGAGGGCCTGCGCACGGCCCTGGCCCGGGCCGAGACGGCGACGGCCTACGAGGACTGGTACTTCGCCCTGCAAGCCTTTTCGGCCTCGTTCAACGACGGGCACCTGGGGCTGACCCAGTACGCCCGGATGGATCACGAATGGCGCCGGCGCTGGCCCGGCTTCACCACCGCCCTGCGGGGCGACCACGCCGAGGTGGTGTTCAGCCCGAACGCGGACGGGCCGCCGGTCGGGGCGCGGCTGGTCGACTGCGACGGGCGCGACGCCGAGGCGGTGGCGGCCGAGCTGCTGGGCCAGGGGGCCGGACGCTGGTCGCTGCGTTCGCGGCGGGCGGCCCTGTCGCCCAGCCTGTTCATCGATTACCACGACCCCTACGTAACCTTGCCGCAGACCTGCCGGTTCGTGGTCGGGGACGAGGTCCGCAGCTGGTCGCTCGACTGGATTGCGATGAGCGACGCGGAGGAGGAGGCGGCCTACGCGGCGGCCGCCTCGGACCGCTTCTTCACCGGCGTCGGCCTGCGCCGGTTCGAAGGCGGCTACTGGATCGAACTGGGCTCGTTCGATCCGGACGCGACCAGCGAGGAGGGCGTTCAGCTGGTCGCTGCGCGCGACGCGGTGGCGGCCGAGGCCGAGGCAATCCGCGAAGCCGGGGTGGTCGTGTTCGACCTGCGCGGCAACAACGGCGGCTCATCCAGCTGGAGCGAGCAGATCGCCAGCAGCCTGTGGGGCGAGGCCTGGATCGCCGCTCGCCGGCAGGGGTCGGATGCTGTGGACTGGCGGGTGTCGCCGGACAATCTGGAGACGGTGGCCAGCTACGAGGAGCTGTTCGCCGACAACCCGGAGATCGTCGCCTTCGTCCAGCGGATCGTCGCGGGCATGACCGAGGCCCAGACCCGCGGTGAAGCCCTGTGGCGTGAATCGCTGTTCGAGCCGCAGAGCGAGGAGGCGACCGCCGAGCCCGAGGCTCCGTCCGAACCGCTGATGCGCGGCCGGGCGTATGTGCTGACCGACTTCGGCTGCGCCTCGGCCTGTCTGGACGCGGTCGACATCCTGACCGCCGCCGGCGCGGTGGTGATCGGCCAGGAGACCTCGGGCGACACGGTTTACATGGAGACCCGCAGCGAGCCGCTGCCCAGCGGCCGGGTTCGGGCCTACCTGCCGATGAAGGTCTATCGCGGCCGCCCGCGCGGCAACAACGAGACGGTGGTCCCGGCTCACGCCTGGACCGGCGAGATGAGCGACACCGCCGGACTGGAGGCCTGGGTGATGCAGCTGGCCGGCGCCGCGGAGACGCCCTAGCCCAGGGCGTTGCGGATGGCCGCGGCCCCGGCGATCGGCGTCAGGGCCGCGGCGAACAGGGCGTAGGCGGCCAGCAGGGTCAGGGCCGGCCAAGGCGACAGGCCTCCGGCGGCCTGGACCAGCGCGCCGGCGCCGAACACCACCGGCGGGATAAACAGCGGCAGCACGACCACCGCGATCAGCAGCCCGCCGCGACGCGCGCCCAGGGCCAGGGCGGCGCCCAGCGCCCCAGTGAAGGCGAAGCCGACACTGCCGCCGACCGCCGACAGCAGCACCAGCGGGGCCAGTTCCGGCTCGGCCCCCAGGGCGACCGCCCCGAGCGGCGCGATCAGGGCCAGCGGCGCGCCGACGGCCAGCCACTGGGCCGCCGCCTTGACGGCGAACACCGCCTCCAGCGGCAACGGGCTGAGCGTCAGCAGATCCAGGGCCCCGTCCTCGTAGTCGCGCTCGAACAGCCGCTCGAGCGACAGCAGGCTGGCCAGCGCCAGGGCGATCCAGGCGATGGCCCCGGAGACCGGCGACAGCACCCGAACATCCGCCCCGGCCGCTAGCGGCGCGATGGCCGTCAGGGTGGCGAAGAAGCCGCAGGCCAGCAGCGGCCCGCCGCCCCCGCCCCACGCCAGCGACAGCTCGCGCCGGAACAGGATGCCCAGGGGCCTCATCGGGCGGCCCCCAGTTCGAACGGCCGCGCCAGGATGGGCAGCGGGTCGTGCACCGCCGCCAGGATCAGGCCGCCCCGGTTCAGGTGCGCCTGCATCAGCCCGCCAAACGCCTCGCGCCAGCGCGCGTCCAGGGGGGCCAGCGGCTCGTCGAGCAGCCACAGGGCCCGCGGCGCGGCGATCAGCCGGGCCAGGGCCAGCCGGCGGCGCTGGCCGGCCGACAGCTTGCGCACCTCCAGATCCAGCAGCGGCGCCAGATGCAGGGCGCCGACCGCCTCGGCCAGGCCGGCGTCGTCCGCGCCGCACCAGCCGGTTTGGAAAGCCAGCTCCTGGCGGGCCGTCCGGCCGCCCTTGAGCCCGTCCAGATGGCCGACCAGATGCAGGCCCTCGCGCCGCGCCTCGTCGGGATCCAGATCGCCGAAGCCGATGCGCCCGGCCCTTGGCCGCAGAAGACCGGCGATGGCCCGCAGAAGGGACGTCTTGCCCGCGCCGTTGGCCCCGGTGAGGGCCGCCGCCTCGCCGGCCTCCAGCGCCAGCGACAGGTCGGAGAACAGCACCCGCTCGCCGCGCGCGATCGAGAGGTTCTCAAGAGTTAGCGCCGCGATCACCGGCGACCCCTGCGAATCGGTCGCATGTTCAGGGGCTTGGCGCGCGCCATCTCGACGGCGGGGGAACCGGGGTCTATGTAACCGGCGGCCGCAGCGGGCCTTCGCCGCGCGCGCCCGGACCCTGTGAGTCCGAGCGCCTGCAGCGCGAAGGCGCAACCGGATTGTCGGGCGGCCATGGCCAAGAAGGAACACTCCATGCCGTCAGTCGACAGCTTCTCCACCCGCCGGGACCTTACCGTCGGGCGCAAAAAATACGCCTATTACAGTCTTCCGGCGGCTGAGGAAGCCGGGCTGGCGGGGGTTTCGCGCCTGCCGCGGTCGATGAAGGTGTTGCTGGAGAACCTGCTGCGCAACGAGGACGGGGTCTCGGTGAGCGAGGCGGACGTGCGCGCCATCGCCGCCTGGATCGAGAACAGGGGCTCGGTCGAGCACGAGATCGCCTTCCGTCCGGCCCGGGTGCTGATGCAGGACTTCACCGGCGTGCCGGCGGTGGTCGACCTGGCCGCCATGCGCGACGCCATGACCGCCCTGGGCGGCGACCCGCAGAAGATCAACCCGCTGAGCCCGGTGGACCTGGTCATCGACCACTCGGTGATGGTCGACGCCTTCGGCACGCCCAAGAGCTTCAACATCAACGTCGAGCGCGAGTACGAGCGCAACATCGAGCGCTACAAATTCCTCCGCTGGGGCTCGTCGGCGTTCAACAATTTCCGCGTCGTGCCGCCGGGCACCGGCATCTGCCACCAGGTCAACCTGGAGCACCTGGCCCAGACCGTCTGGACCGGGACCGAGGGCAAGGCGACCGTCGCCTATCCGGACACCGTGGTCGGCACCGACAGCCACACCACCATGGTGAACGGCCTGGCCGTGCTGGGCTGGGGCGTCGGCGGCATCGAGGCCGAGGCGGCCATGCTGGGCCAGCCGATCCCGATGCTGATCCCCGAGGTCATCGGCTTCCGCCTGACCGGCCGCCTGCCCGAGGGCGCGACGGCCACCGACCTGGTGCTGACCGTCACCCAGATGCTGCGCAAGAAGGGCGTGGTCGGGAAGTTCGTCGAGTTCTTCGGCCCGGGCGTCAACGCCCTGACCATCGAGGACCAGGCGACCATCGCCAACATGGCCCCCGAATACGGCGCCACCTGCGGCTTCTTCCCGGTCAGCCAGGCGACGATCGACTATCTGACCGCCACCGGCCGCGACAAGGCGCGGGTCGCCCTGGTCAAGGCCTACGCCCAGGCCCAGGGCCTGTGGATCGACGAGTCCAGCGAGGACCCGGAGTTCACCGACACCCTCGAGCTGGACATGAGCACGGTGCAGCCGTCGCTGGCCGGGCCCAAG
>CAZQBJ010000084.1:0-9092 GCA_964591465.1 uncultured Brevundimonas sp. | reverse complement strand
CGGGCGCTGGGCCAGTTCATGCTGGATCTGCAGACGGGGCAGCACGGCTATCTGGAGGTGAACCCGCCCTATCTGGTGCGCGACGAGGCGATGTTTGGGACCGGACAGTTGCCGAAGTTCAAGGACGACCTGTTCGCTACGGGCACGGACTGGGCTCGAAATCTTCAACAGTTGCGGGAGCACGACAAGCAAAGAGCAGCAACCTTCTTTGGCGGGTCGCTGACGGAGATTGAGCACGATAATCTTATGGGGAAATACGGAGGAGAGCCGCAGCGCTACCTCATCCCCACCGCCGAGGTCTCCCTGACCAATCTGGTGCGCGAGCAGATCCTGTCGGAGGACGAGTTGGCGCAGCCGATGCGCCTCACAGCCCTGACGCCGTGTTTCCGGGCCGAGGCGGGGTCGGCGGGGCGGGACACGCGGGGGCTGATCCGCCAGCATCAGTTCTCCAAGGTCGAGCTGGTCTCGATCGCGCGGCCGGAGGACTCCGAGGCCGAGCACGAACGCATGACCGGCTGCGCCGAGGCGGTGCTGGAGGCGCTGGAGCTGCCCTATCGGCGGATGCTGCTGTGCAAGGGCGACATGGGCTTTTCGGCCCGCAAGACGTTCGACCTGGAGGTCTGGCTGCCCAGCCAGGGGACCTATCGCGAGATCAGCTCGTGCTCGAACTGCGGCGACTTCCAGGCCCGGCGGATGGACGCGCGGTTCAAGCGGGCCGGGGAGAAGAAGACCGAGTTCGTCCACACCCTGAACGGCTCGGGCCTGGCGGTGGGGCGGACCCTGGTGGCGGTGATGGAGAACTACCAGGACGAAGGCGGGCGGGTGTTCATCCCCGAACCCCTGCGCCGCTATATGCCCGAGGGCGTGACGCACGTTGAGGCGGCCAAATGAGTCCCTCTCCCCTTGTGGGAGAGCGAGGGGCCCGGCCGCGCAGCGGACGGGAGGGTGAGGGGTGGACGCGGCCGGTCCGGCCTTGCCGCGTGATCCGGCCCGCGCCTTTCGCTGAAAGAGTCCCCGACCCCTCACCCTCCCGCAATCCGAGCTGCGCTCGGCCCGCGGGCCCCTCCCTCTCCCACAAGGGGAGAGGGGAAGTCTGATGCGCATTCTCCTCACCAACGACGACGGGGTCGAGGCCGAGGGGCTGGCGTGTCTGGAGCGGATCGCGCGGACCCTGTCGGACGACGTGTGGATCTGCGCCCCGGAGCTGGAGCAGTCGGGCAAGGGGCGGGGCCTGACCCTGACCGAGCCGCTGCGGGTCAAGCACCTGGGCGAGAAGAAATTCGCCGTCACCGGCACCCCGACCGACTGCATCATCCTGGCGGTCAACGACCTGATGGCCGAGACCAAGCCGGACCTGGTGCTGTCGGGGGTCAACCGGGGGCACAACCTGGGCGAGGACGTCAGCTATTCGGGCACCGTGGCCGGGGCGCTGCAGGGCATGGCCATGGGCATCCGCTCGATCGCGCTGAGCCAGTCGCTGGAGCGGTTTCACGACACGGTGGTGGCCCACTGGGAGACGGCCGAGGCGTTCGCGCCGGGGATCATCCAGCGGCTGCTGGACGAGGCGTGGGCCGACGGGGTGGTGATGAACGTCAACTTCCCCAGCCGGCCGCCCGAGGCGGTCGAGGCGGTCGAGGTGACCGCCCAGGGCTTCCGCGACGTGGGCGAGATGCACGCGGTCATGCGCACCGACCTGCGCGGGCGACCCTATTACTGGATGTCGTTCCGCGGGCGCGAGCAGGAGTATCCGGAGGGCACCGACCTGAGGGCGGTGAAGGACGGGCGCATCTCGGTCACGCCGCTGCACATCGACCTGACCCACCGGCAGAGCCTGTTCGACCTGAAGGGCCGGCTGGGCGGGGCCCCGCCGAAGCTGAGGGACCGGGCCGGATGAACCTTCGCGACGACCGGCAGGGGCGGCTGATCCTGGGCCTGCGCAGCCAGGGGGTGACCGATCCGCGGGTGCTGTCCGCCATGGAGGCGGTGGACCGCTCGCTGTTCGTGCATCCGCGCTTTCTCGACCAGGCGTGGGACGATCAGGCGCTGCCGATCGACTGCGCCCAGACGATCAGCCAGCCGTTCATCGTCGGGCTGATGACCCAGGCCCTGCAGGTGGAGCCGCGCCACCGGGTGCTCGAGATCGGCACCGGCTCGGGCTACCAGAGCGCCGTGCTGAGCCGGCTGGCCCGCTACGTCTACACGGTGGAGCGCTACAAGAGCCTGCTGCAGGAGGCCGAGGCGCGGCTTAAGGCGCTGGGGGTGCAGAACGTCATCACCCGGCACGGCGACGGCGGGCTGGGCTGGCCCGAACAGGCGCCGTTCGACCGCATCATGGTCACCGCCGCCTCGCCGCACGAGCCGCGCGACCTGCTGGGCCAGCTGAAGCCCGGCGGGGTGCTGGTGGCCCCGGTCGGCAAGGGCTCGGTGCAGATGCTGAACCGCTACACGGCCGAGGCCGACGGCACCTATCGGCGCGAGAGCCTGTGCGAGGTCCGCTTCGTGCCCCTGGTCGAGGGCACGGCGAAGGAGGGGTAGGGGACCCTCTCCCTCCCCTTCATGGGGAGGGTGGTCGCGAAGCGACCGGGTGGGGAGGGCCAGGCGACTTCGCGCCGAGTCCGCCTCGCCGGGCCGCCCCCACCCCGTCGTCGCTTCGCGCCGACGTCCCTCCCCATGAAGGGGAGGGAGAAGGAACGGCGTGCTGCATCCGTTTCGCCGTCCGGCGGCGACTATGGTCTGACGGGCGGATGCGCCGCCTCGGGGAGATCAAGATGGAAGACCTGTTTCACGCCTACTGGTGGCTGCTGTTTCCGCTGGGGTGGTTCGTCTACGCGGGCTTCGCCAGCTGGCTGAACTATCGGCGGCAGAAGGACGCCATCGAGGTGATCAAGAGCTACGCCGCGTCCGGCAAGGAGCCGCCGGCGGACCTGCTGAAGGTGCTGAACCGGTCGATCGACGCGGACGCCGAGTTCTGGGGCGCCACGGACGAGGCGCGGGCCCATCGGCGGCCGCACAACTACTGGTCGCTGTTCGGCCTGTTCGCGGTCCTGGCGGCCGGCTTCGGCTTCGCCTGGTGGACCGACGCGGGCGGGGCCGGGTTCGCCTTCGGCATCGTGGCCCTGACCATGGGCGCGGTGGCCGTGTGGGCGATGATCAACGCGGCCATGAGCCGCCCGCGGCAGTGATCCGGGCCGATGGGGGGATCGGCGGGCGAGGACGCGGCGCTGGTGACGGCGGCGCGGGCCGGCTCGGACGCGGCCTTCGCCCGGCTGGTGGCCCGCCATCAGGGCGCCCTGAGGGCCTTCCTGCGGCGGATCGCCGGGCCGGCGGCGGACGACCTGGCCCAGGAAGCCTTCGTGGCGGCCTGGACCAGCCTGCGGCGGCTGAAGGACCCGGCCGGCTTCCGGCCGTGGCTGTTCGGCATCGCCTGGCGCAAGGCGGCCGACCGGGCGCGGGGCGAGCGGCGCGGGGCGGCGCGCGACGCGGCCTGGCTGGAGACCACGGCCCCGGCCCCCGGCGTGGCCCCGGCCGATCGCATCGCCCTGGACCGGGCGCTGGCGGCCCTGGCGCCGGCCGAGCGGGCCTGCGTCGCCCTGTGCCTGGCCCAGGACTGGTCGCACGCCGAGGCGTCCGCCGCCCTGGGCTTGCCGCTGGGCACGGTGAAGTCGCATGTTGCGCGCGGGCGCGCCCGGTTGCTGGCCGCCCTGGGAGGTCGTGATGACGCCTGAGGAAAAGCTGGAGGCCCTGCTGAAGGCCGAGGCCGCTCCGGTTCACGACCTGGCCTTCGCCACGGCGGTGATGGAACAGGTGGCGCGGCGGCGGGCGTGGCTGACGGCCCTGGCCGCGACCCCCTGGGCGGCGATCGCGGCGGTGGTGCTGGGGGCCCTGCATCCGCTGCTGGCGCCGGCCGGTCCGACCCTGGCCGCGGCCGGGGCCATCCTGGCCCTGACCTGGGCCTTGCTGGCGGCGACGCGCGGCGCTCTGGCGCGCCTGCCGGCCCCGTGACCCCTTACGAAGATTTCACGTCGGTTCGCGCATCCGTTCGCGCCCATCAAAGCCTCTTGTGATCAGAGGGCGCGGGCATCACGCTCAGCGTCCAGGATTCACAGGGGTTCAAATATGGAAATCCTCATCCCGCTGGCGCCGTTCATCATGGTCGTCGCCATCATCGCCATCCCGGCCTGGCTGAAGAGCCGCGACCGGCGCGAAATGCAGGCCACCCTGCGGGCGGCCATCGAGAAGGGCCAGCCGCTGCCGCCCGAAATCATCGACGCCATGAGCAAGGACTCGGTGAAGCCGCCGTCCACCGCCCATCGCGACCTGCGGGTCGGGGTCATCTGGCTGGCCGTCGGCCTGGGCATCGCCGTCTTCGCCTGGCTGGTCGGCTACGAGGACATGGACTTCACCTATCCGGTGATGGGCCTTGCGGCCATCCCGGGGATGATCGGCCTGGCCTTCATCGTCCTGAGTTTCTTCAACAAGAACAAGGGCTGATCGCAGCGTCTAGAGACAGGACATCCGCTCTATGACTGGATCCAGGAACCTCGTCGGACTGCACGACGTCGAGCTGGCCGCCCTGGCGGCGGCCGGCGGGCGGCGGGAGTTCGGCGAACTGGTCCGCCGGCACGGCTCGGCGGTACGGGGCCTGCTGCGACGGATGGGCGCCGAACCGGCCCTGGCCGACGACATCGCCCAGGACGCCTTCCTGCAGGCCTTCGAGAAGTGCGGCGAATTCCGCGGGGAGGGCACCTTCGCCGCCTGGGTCAAGCGGATCGCCGCGCGACTGTACATCCGCCGGCGGGCCAAGGACGCCCGGTTCACCGAGGCGCCGGCCGAGGAGGCCGGACCCGAGGGACCGGACCAGGCCCGGCTGATGGACCTGGACGAGGCGCTGAGGGGGCTGAGCGAGATCGAGCGGCTGTGCGTGTCGCTATGCCATGGCGCGGGCATGTCCCACGCCGAAATCGCCACCACCTTGAATACGCCGCTGGGGACGGTCAAATCCCATGTCAAACGTGGTCTGGATAAACTCCGCGCCCGGCTATCGCCGGAGCCGGACGCTTACGGGAGGCCGGCGAATGTCCGCGCCTGACGAATTCGATCCCTTCATCGAGCGGTTGTTCAGCCGCGCGCCGGCCATGGCCGACGCCGACGCCTTCGCCCGGCGGGTCGAGCAACGGCTGGACACCGGCAGCCGCCTGCGCACCGTGACCCTGGGCGCCGCGGGCCTGATCGGCGGGGTGATCGCCGTGCGCGAGACCGTGTCGGCCAATCTGGTGGTCAATCTGGACGAAGGCTCGGCCGAGGCCACGCGGGTGGTTGGCGGCGGCGTCGGCGCCGCGACCCGCCAGACGCAGGATTTCGTGCAGACCGGGCTGGCCGACCTGGGTCTGAGCGCGCTGAACCTGGGCGGCGACGCCCTGTTCGGGGCGCAGCTGTTCTGGGGCGTGGCGGCCCTGCTCATCGCCGGCGCCACCCTGGTGGCCATGCGAGTCGTACAGGACGTCTGATGTCTGCCCAAAAACAGGAGACGGTGCGCCGTCTCGCCGCGCCCGACATTCTGGCCCGCAAGGGCGGCGAGCCGATCGTCTGCCTGACCGCCTACGACGCGCCGACCGCGGCGCTGATGGATCCGCACTGCGACCTGCTGCTGGTCGGCGATTCGGTCGGGATGGTGGTGCACGGCCTGCCCAACACGGTCGGCGTGACGCTGGAGATGATGATCCTGCACGGCCAGGCGGTGGTGCGCGGAACCCAGCGGGCGATGGTCGTGGTCGACATGCCGTTCGGCTCGTACGAGGGCGATGTCGCCCGGGCCTACGACAACTGCGTCCGGGTGATGCAGGAGACCGGCGCCCAGGCGATCAAGCTGGAGACCGGCGCGGTGCTGGCCCCGACGGTCGAGTACCTGGTGCGCCGGGGCATTCCGGTGATGGGCCATGTCGGCCTGCGACCCCAGGCGGTGCTGGCCGAGGGCGGCTTCAAGGCCAAGGGGCGCAAGGACGCCGAGCGCGAGCTGGTCATGGCCGAGGCGCGGGCCACGGCCGACGCGGGGGCCTTCTGCGTGGTCATCGAGGGGGTGGCCGAGGGGCTGGCGCGCGAGATCACCGAGGCGATCGACAAGCCGACCATCGGCATCGGGGCCTCGGCCGCCTGCGACGGGCAGGTGCTGGTCGGCCCGGACATGCTGGGCATGTTCGACTGGACGCCGAAATTCGTCCGGCGTTACGCCGACCTGCGCGGCGAGATCGACCGGGCGGTGGCGCAGTACGCCCAGGACGTGCGCGCGCGCCGTTTTCCGGCCGAAGTCGAGACCTACTTCTCGAAAAAGCCGGCCTGACGACCACAGCGCGTTGCGGGCGGACGGGCGACCCATTAGGGTCGCGCGAATTTCAAGCTTGGCGACGCCGAGGGGAGCTTAAGTTTCCGTGGTCGATATTTTCGAGGAAGTCGAGGAGGAGCTGCGCTCCGACCGGTGGAAGCGCCTGGCCCGCACCTGGCTGCCGTGGGTCGCCGGGGCGCTGGTCCTGGCGCTGGTCATCGCCCTGGTCGTCTGGGGGTTGGACGCGCGCAAGACGCACAACGCCGGCGAGGCCTCGGTCGCCTATGAGCGCGGCATGACCGCCCTGGCCGAAGGCGACAACGCAGCCGCCGCCGCCGCCTTCACCGAGGCCGCCGACGCCGGGTCGCCCGCCTATCGGGCCCTGGCCCTGATGCAGCAGGCCGGCCTGGCCGTGTCGGACAACCGGCTGGACGAGGCCCTGACCCTGTTCGACGAAGCCGCCGACGCGGCGCCCGACCCGCTGATCGCCGACGCCGCGGCCCTGAAGGCCGCCTTCATCGCCATGGACGCGGAGTCGGCCGAGCTGGCCGACATCGAGGGCCGGCTGACGCCGCTGGTCCGCGACGGCCGGCCGTTCCAGCCGTTCGCCCGCGAGGCGCTGGCCCTGGCCCGGCTGCAGCACGGCCAGAAGGCCGAGGCGCGCGAGCTGTTCGCCCTGCTCACCTTTGGCCAGAACGTGCCCGAGGGCGTCCGCCAGCGG
The DNA here is from genome assembly GCA_964591465.1 of uncultured Brevundimonas sp. GTDB lineage: Bacteria > Pseudomonadota > Alphaproteobacteria > Caulobacterales > Caulobacteraceae > Brevundimonas. Next base: position 2,052 of record CAZQBJ010000084.1, on the reverse strand, counting down.
GCCCAGGCGGCCATCGACATGATCGATTCGGGCGTCGCCGACGCCCTGCCGGCCATCGTCGCGGCCCAGCGCGCCCAGCCGACCCCGGCCCCGAACGCCGCCGGCGCCGAGGCCCCGTCGTCCCAACCGGCGCAATAAGACAACCGCAGGAACGTGTGAACGGATGTCCTCCATGTCCCGATCTGTGAAAGTCGCCCTGGTCGCCGGCCTCGCGCTGGGCGTCGCCTCGTGCAGCACGGCGCGCAACCTGTGGCCCTTCGGCGGCGACGACCGCCCCGACGCGGTCGCCAGCGCCGGCGAGCGCATCTCGATCATCGAATTCGAACAGTCGCTGGCCCCGTCCGCGGCGCTGGCCGGGCGCGACTTCTTCCTGCCCGGACCGCAGGCGATCACGGCCTGGCCGCTGCCGGGCGGAACGCCCGAGCAATCGATCGAGCACGCGGCGGCGGCCGAAGCCTTCTCGGTGGCCTGGCGGACCAACATCGGCTCGGGCTCGTCGCGCGACACCCAGGTGACCTCGCCGGTGGTGGCTTCGGACGGCCGCATCTTCGTGATGGACGGCGAGGCGACGGTGACCGCCGTCGACGCCGCCAGCGGCCGGGTGGCCTGGCGGACCAACCTGCGGCCCGAGGGCGAACGCTCGGGCTTCGGCGGCGGCCTGGCGGTGGGCGGCGGCAAGGTGTTCGCGGTCTCGGGCTATCGCCTGGCCGCGGCGCTGGATCCGGCGACCGGCGCGGTGCTGTGGACCACCCGGGTCGAGGCGCCGATTCACGGCGCGCCGACGGTGGCCGCCGGCCGCGTGATGGCCGTGGACGTGGACAACCAGATCCTGGCCTTCGACGTGAACACCGGCGAGCTGAGCTGGTCGCACCAGGCGATCGCCGAGCCGGCCCGCATCCTGCGCGCCTCCAGCCCGGCGGTGACCGGCGACACGATCATCGCGCCGTTCTCCTCGGGCGAGCTGATCGCCCTGCGCGCCGCCAACGGCCAGTCGCTGTGGACCCAGGTGCTGTCGCGCACCAGCCGGACCAACGCCCTGTCGGAAATCCGCGACATCGCCGGCCGGCCGGTGGTCAGCCGCGGCTTCGTCTACGCCATCAGCCACTCGGGCGTGATGGCCTCGATGGACGTGCGCACCGGCGCGCCGCGCTGGCAGCTGCCGCTGGCCGGGGTCAACGCCCCGTGGGTCGCCGGCGACGTCGTCTATGCGGTGTCGGGCGCCGGCGAGCTGGTCGCGGCCAATCGCGAGAACGGGCAGGTCTACTGGATCCGCAACCTGAACGAGGGGCGCGAGCGCAAGGAAGGCGGCTTCCTGGGCATCGGCGACCGCATCGTGCGCCCGATCTGGTCCGGCCCGGTGCTGGCCAGCAACCGCCTGGTGCTGGTCAACTCCGAGGGCGAGGCCGTGGCGCTCGATCCGAAGACCGGTCACCAGACCGCGGCCATCAACATGGGCGCGGGCCCGGCCTACATCGCGCCGATCGCGTACCAGGGCGCGCTGTATGTGCTGACCAACGACGGTCGGCTCGTGTCCATCCGTTGATCGCCGGCGGCGGCTTTTCCCCATGCTGAAAGTCGCCATCGTCGGCCGGCCAAACGTCGGCAAGTCCACGCTGTTCAACCGGCTGGTCGGCAAGCGCCTGGCGCTGGTCGACGACCGCCCGGGCGTGACCCGCGACCGGCGCTACGCCCAGGGCAGCCTGGGCGACATGGAGCTGACCCTGATCGACACGGCCGGGTTCGAGGACGTGTCAGACGACAGCCTCGAGACCCGCATGCGCGCCCAGACGGAGAAGGCGGTCGAGGAGGCCGACCTGATCCTGTTCATGGTCGACGCGCGCGAGGGCGTCACGCCGCTGGACCGCATCTTCGCCGAGCAGCTGCGCAAGACCGACAAGCCGGTCGTGCTGATCGCCAACAAGGCCGAGAGCCGTGAAAGCGGCGGCGGGGTCGGCGAGGCCCATTCGCTGGGCTTCGGCGAGCCGGTGGCCCTGTCCGCCGAGCACGGCGAGGGCATGGCCGACCTGTTCGCCGCCGTGGTCGCGGCCGCGC
>CAZQBJ010000083.1:0-9245 GCA_964591465.1 uncultured Brevundimonas sp. | reverse complement strand
GGCGGCGGCCCGGCCGGGCCCTGGTGTCCAATTCGCCCGAGCTGGTCCTCGGGCTCGACGCGGGGCGGCGCATCGTGGCGCGGCCGATCAAGGGGACCCGGCCCCGGGCGGCCGACCCGGCGGCCGATGCGGCCCTGGCGGCGGAGCTGGCGGCCAGCGGCAAGGACCGGGCCGAGAACCTGATGATCGTCGACCTGATGCGCAACGACCTGGCGCGGGTCTGCGTCCCGGGGACGGTCGCGGTTCCGGAGCTGTTCGCGGTCGAGCGGTTCGCCAATGTCCACCATCTGGTCTCGACCGTTGCCGGGACCCTTCGACCGGACGTCGGGCCCGCCGAGGTGCTGGCGGCGACCTTTCCGCCCGGCTCGATCACCGGCGCGCCGAAGGTGCAGGCGATGAAGGTGATCGCCGGCCACGAGCGGCCGCGCGGCCCGTGGTGCGGGGTCCTGTTCGCGGCCGGAACCGACGGGGCCCTGCAAGCCTCGGTGCTTATCCGCACCCTCGGTCTGGTCGAGGCGGACGGCGGCTGGCGCTTTCGCACCCTGGCCGGGGCGGGCATCGTGGCCGACAGCGTCCCGGCGGCCGAGCTGGCCGAGACCGGGGCCAAGATCGCCGCCATCGCCGCGGCGCTGGGCGGGGAGGCCTCATGACCGTGTCGGCGCAGGATCGCGGACTGCTGCTGGGCGACGGCCTGTTCGAGACCCTGCTGTGGGACGGCGCCGGGCTGCACGATCTGGAGGCGCACGCGGACCGGTTGCGGCGCGGCTGCGCGGTTATCGGCCTGCCCGCCCCGGAAGCTGGCCGGCTGGAGACGGCGGCGGCGGACGCCGTGGCCGGCCGGGCCGGCGAGCGGCTGGCGGTGCGCCTGACCTGGACGGCCGGGGCGGGGGGCCGGGGGCTGGATCGCCCCGAAGGGATCGCGCCGACCCTGCTGGCGGACGCCTCGCCGGCGACGAAGCCGGCGGGTCCGGCGGTGCTGGTCACCGCCTCGGCGCGGCGCAACGCCGGCTCGCCCGCCTCGCGGGTCAAGGCGCTGTCGCGGCTGGATCATGTGCTGGCCCGGGCCGAGGCGCGGGCCGCCGGGGCGGACGAGGCGGTCCAGCTGAACACCGACGGTCACGTCGCCGGGGCGGCCGCCGCCAATCTGTTCTGGATCGAGGCCGGGCGGCTGCGCACCCCGGGGCCGGAGTGCGGCGTGCTGGACGGGGTGATGCGGGCCCGGGTGCTGGCGGCGGCCGAACGGCTGGGCGCGCCGGTCGAGGTCGGCGCGTTCGGCGCGGAGTCGCTGGCGCGGGCCGAGGCGGCCTTCCTCACCAACAGCCTGATCGGCGTGCGGCCGGTCTCGCGGCTGGACGGCCAGGCCCTGGCGTCTTCGCGGCTGGTCGACGAGCTGGCGGCGGCCGTCAGTTGTTGACCAGGGTGATCGACTCCACCCGGCGCGGGCGCAGGTAGTAGGTGTTCGAAAACTGGGTGACTTGCGGCAGGACGAAGTCCATCGGCGAATCGAAGTCGTACTCGACCTCGGTGACGATCACGCTCTGGCCGGCCTCGATCAGACCGGCGGGCAGGGTCATCGACGAGCCCTGGCCGCGGGGGGACAGGCCGTCGCCGCGGCTCCAGTCGACCCGCACGCGACCGCGATCGTCCATGCTCACGCTGGTCACCCGCTGACGCAGGTCGTCGACCGGGAAGGGGGCCATGATCAGGCCGCCGACGGTGAAGATGTCGCGGATCTCGCCGGTGCTGATCACGTCGGCCTGGGTCACCAGGTCGGCCACCGTGGCCGCGGCGTGGCCCATGCGCTGCTGGGCCATGAAGGCCTGACAGAATTCGCACAGGCCGAAATAGAAGGCGATCATGATCGGGGCGATCAGGGCGAACTCCACCGCGGAGACGCCCCGGCGATCCCGACGAAGGCGGCGCAACAGGGTCATGAGAACGGCTCGTTGCGGAAGGACGTGGTCGAGGACAGCACCGCCACCCCGCCGTCCAGCCGCGACAGGGCGCTGGCCATGAACGGCGTCACCAGCGGATGCCGGTACCAGGTGCGGACCAGGATGATGTCGCCGGCCTCGCCGCCGTCGAAGCCGAGGTCGCCCTCGCGGAACGTCCCGTTCTGTATCGGGTCGGGCGGGTTCGGATCCTGGAAGCGGGGAATGACCCGCACGTCGACGCTGAGCCGGTCGGCGCAGTCGCCGGTGAAGCCGACGATGCGGTCGCACACCGCGGCCTTGAAGCCGTCGGCGTCCATGCCCTGCGCGTGGCTCTGGCCCGTGCGCACCAGCCGCCCGGCGGCCAGGGTCGCGTTCTCGAGCTGGTTGCTGATCATGAAGACCACGCCGATCTCGATGATCGCGAACATCATGAAGAAGAACGGCGCGGCCACCATGGCGAACTCGACCGCCGTGGCCCCGCGGCGGTCCCTCGCATAGCGACGGAGCCGGCCGAGCATGGTCACGGCGTGGGCGAGCCGCTCGCGCCGGAGGTGCGGACGCTGGGCGCGCAGCTGGCGGCGCAGGCCATGTCGGTGGCCGACGCGCCGCGCCAGACCCGCACGTGGCCCGACTGCGGCGCGGTGACGACCACATTGCCCTGGAAGATGGTGCGGCCGATGGTGTCGACGACCACGATCTCGGTCAGGCCGTAGCCGCGGCCGGTGATGAACAGGGTGTTGGCGTCGACCACGGTGACGTCGGCGATGGCCGGATTGCCGACGATCACCGTGCCGGCCGGACCGCCCAGCTGGACGCGGGTGGAGTGGTCGATCTCGACGCTCACGGGACGGCTCTGGGCCAGGGCCGCCGGGGCGGCCCCGAGGGCGGCGGCGGCGAGGCAGGCGGCGATGAAGCGGCGCATGGGAACCCCATTGAAGATCGCGCGCGAGGCGCGGGCGCACAGTGCCGCCAAATTCCTCAACAAAGTTTGAAACGACACGCCGGCCCTTGTTGCGCCTCGACTCCAGACCGCATGGTAAACAGATATTTACAGTAAAGCTGCGCTAACCAAAGAAAGATTCGAATAAACCAAGTTCACTTTACTTGCCTTTAAGGATGCCCGCCGCATGGTTGCGCCCGTAGATGGGGTCCAGCGGGCGACCGGCTGACCCCGGATGATGGAAGTCAGTTGCTCGCTAATTCGAGAAGGAAGATTCGAATGTCCAAGTTCATCAAGCAGTTCGTCGCCGACGAATCCGGCGCCACCGCGATCGAGTACGGCCTCATCGCCGCCCTGATCGCCGTCGTGATCATCTCGGCCGTCACCGCCCTGGGCGGTCAGCTGAAGACCGCCTTCACCAAGGTCGAAGCGGGCGTCACGGCCGGCAACGCCGCCGGCTAATCCCGGCGTCTGACCCGAAGACGGAGGGCCGCGGCGGAAACGCCGCGGCCCTTTTCTTTTGTCGCCGAAACCGGGCCTTAACGCCCGGCGCCGCAGGATGTCCCGACCACGCTGGAAGAGCCCCGGACGTTCAATGGACTCCCTCGCCCTCGTCATGCTCAGCGTCCTGCCCGCCCTGGTCATCGCGGCGGCGATCAGCGACCTGACCACCATGACCATTCCCAACTGGATTTCGGCCATCCTGGTCGTGGCCTTTTTTCCGGCCGCCTTCCTGGTCGAGCTGAGCCCCTGGCTGCTGCTGACCCACGTCGGCGTCGGCTTCGCCGCCCTGGTCGCCGGCGCCGGCATGTTCGCCCTGCGCTGGATCGGCGGGGGCGACGCCAAGCTGATGGCCGCGGCCTGCCTGTGGCTGGGGCTGCAGGGCTCGGGGGCCTTCCTGCTGTGGACCGGGGTGATCGGCGGCGGCTTCTGCCTGCTGCTGATCGCCGCACGCAGCTCGCCCCTGCCGATCAGCGCCTTCGGCCCGCCCTGGGTCGGGCGGCTGATGGAGCCCAAGGGCGACATCCCGTACGGCGTGGCGATCGCGGCCGGCGCCCTGATGGCGTTTCCGGCCAGTGGACTGGTCAGCGCCTTCTCGGGCGGCTGAGAGCTCTGGTGAGTCGTGACTCGCGGCTCGCGAGTCCCGTTGCACGATACAGCTCGTTCCGTCGTCACTTAGGCAGCCGTTAACCCACCACGGGCATGGTCATCGAAGGTGGGGGTCCGCACGGCCGAAGGCCGCTCCTGCGCCCCTTCGGAGACGGATTAGATGAAGCCCGCCCGGATACTTGTGATCGCCGTCGCCGCCGTCGCCGCCATCGGGCTGGCGCTGGTCGTGCGCGCCATGGGCTCCGGTCAGCCCGCCAGCCCGGCCGCGGCCGCGGCCGTGGACGCGCGCCCGATGGCGCGGGTGCTGGTGGCCAAGACCGACCTGCAGCCCGGCCACCGCATCGCCGAGAGCGACCTGGAGTGGAAGGACTGGCCGGTCGAGGCGGTCAATGTCGCCTTCACCGTGGACGGCTCGACCCCGATCCCGAACCCCGTCGGCGCCCAGCCGGCCGAACAGGTCGAAGAGGCCGTGACCCGCGTCGCCCGGGCCGCCGGCGACATGGTCAACACCGGGGCCAAGGCCGATTTCGTCGACGCGGTGGTCCGCGAAACCATTCTGGCCGGCGAGCCGATCGTGGCGCGCAAGATCGTCCGCGCCGGCGACAGCGGCTACATGGCCGCCTATCTCGAGCCGGGCATGCGGGCCATGGCCATCGGGGTCAATGTCGAGACCGCCGCCGGCGGCTTCATTCTTCCGGGCGACCGGGTCGACGTGGTGCTCAGCCGCGAACAGCGCGACGGGGGCGAAACCGGCGGCGCGCGCTACGCCACCGCCACCGTCCTGCAGAACGTCAAGGTGCTGGCCATCGACCAGACCACCCGCATGGACGGCGGCGAACAGGCGGTGGTCGGCGCCACCGCGACCCTCGAGGTCGCCCCGCGCGACGCCGAGGTCCTCGCCCAGGCCCGGGTCGAAGGCGAACTGTCCCTGATGCTGCGCTCCTACGCCGACGCCGCGGGGCCCTCGGGCCGGGTGTACACGCCGCGCGGCCAGTCCTCGGCCGTGCGCGTCTATCGCGGCGGCGAGCCCGAATTGGTGGTGGTCCAATGAGCCGTCTGTTTCGCATCGCCTGCGCCCTGGCGCTGGGCCTGGCGCTCGGCGCCCCGGCGGCGGCTCCGGCCGTCGCCCAGTCGACCGTGCGGGTCGCCCTGGGGACCGACAGCCAGGCGCTGACCCTGCCGCGCGGCCGCTCCGCCGCGGTCGAGCTGCCGGTCGACGCCCGCGACGTGATCGTCTCCAACCCGGCGGTGGCCGAGGCCATGCTGCATTCGCCGCGGCGCATCACCGTCATCGGGGTGGCCCCGGGCGAGACCGACGCGGTGTTCCTCGACGCGACCGGCCGGGCCATCCTCAGCCTGAACATCCGGGTCGACGCCGGCACCGCCGCCCTGCAGGACACCATCAACCGGCTGATGCCCGACGCCGACGTGCGGGTCGAAGCCGTCAACGAAAGCGTGGTGCTGACCGGCTCAGCGCCCAGTCCCGCCGCCGCGGCTCAGATCCAGCAGATCGCGGCCCAGTTCGTCTCCTCGCCCGAGCGGGTGCTGAACCTGCTGAGCGTGGCGGCGTCCGACCAGGTCACCCTGCGGGTCCGGGTCGTCGAGGTGCAGCGAAACACCGTCAAGCAGCTGGGCCTGGACATGGCCGCGGTGCTGCAGTCGACCGGCAACTCCGCCTTCGAGGTGACGCGCAGCAGCAGCTTCGGCGTCAGCGGCGGCCTGCTGGGCGGCGGCAGCGTCAACTACAGCGACCCCGACGGCGACGAGACCCTCGACGCCACCTTGCGCGCCTTCGAGCGCGTCGGCCTGGTGCGCACCCTGGCCGAGCCGAACCTGACCTCGATCAACGGCGAGGACGCCAGCTTCCTGGCCGGCGGCGAGTTCCCGGTGCCGGTCGGGCGCGACAACCAGGGCAACATCCTGATCGAGTTCAAGCCGTTCGGCGTCAGCCTGGCCTTCCGGCCGATCGTGCTGTCCGGCGGCCGCATCTCTCTGCAGCTGACCACCGAGGTGTCGGAGCTGACCAACCAGGGCGCCTTCACCATGGGCGGCACGGCCAGCAACGCCCTGGTCATTCCGGCCCTGAACGTGCGCCGCACCTCGACCACCGTCGAACTGCCCTCGGGCGGGTCGCTGATGATCGCCGGCCTGCTCAAGGAAGAGACCCGCCAGACCATCGACTCCCTGCCGGGCGCGACCAACCTGCCGGTGCTGGGCGCCCTGTTCCGCTCGCGCGACTACCTGCAGGGCGAGACCGAACTGGTGTTCATCGTCGAGCCGTACATCGTCACCCCGACCTCGCCCGGCCGCCTGCAGACGCCGGCCGACGGGCTGCAGATCGCGACCGACGCCCAGACACTGCTGCTGGGCCGACTGAACCAGGCCTACGGCGGCGACCAGGCGGCCGCCGGAACGTCGCCCGCCCGACCGTGGCAAGGCCCGGTCGGCTACGTGATCGAATGAGGCGCCCGAAGATGTCCCGCATCCTGATCCCCGTTCTCGCCGCCGCCGCCCTCGGCCTGGGCGCCTGCGCCACCGGCGCCGGCGGCCCGGGTCCGGCCCCGCTGAACCCCGGCGCCCGCTTCGCCCTGCAGGTCGAGCCGGGCGTCGATCGCATCGCCCTGGCGGTCCATGACGAGGGCCTGTCCGACAACCAGCGCCGCGCCCTGGTCGCCCTGGCCGCCCGCGCCGGCGCCGACGGGGCCGATCACATCCGGGTCGAGGCGCCGGCCGGCGGCGATCCGGCCGCCAACCGGGCCGCGTGGGAAGCCAAGTCGACGCTCGAGGCCGGCGGCTTCCGCGTGGTGCTGGCCGCCTATTCCGCGCCCGATCCGCGGGCTCCGGTGCTGGCCGGCTTCGACACCGTCCGGGCCGTGGTGCCGGACTGCTCGACCAACTGGCACAACCTGTCGGCCACGGCGCAGAACCAGACGGCCGCCAATTTCGGCTGCGCGGTGCACGCCAACCTGGCGGCCCAGATCGAGAATCCCCGCGACATCGTCAGCCCGCGGGCCATGACCCCGGCCGACGCCGGCCGCCGGGCCGTGGTCTTCGACCGCTACCGCCAGGGCCAGCAGACCGCGGCGCCGCAGGAAGCGCTGATCAGCGGCAACCGGGTGGCGGAGGCGGTTCAGTGATGGCCATCAGTACTGGTCGGAGGTTCGCATGAGCACCGGTTTCGGCTCGGCCGCGGCGCCGCTGGATGCCTTTGACGACGACTTCGACATGGACCTGGACCTGATCCCGGCCGGCGGCGCGGCGATGACCGATCGGCCCGCCGGTCCATTCCAGGACGCCGGTTTCGAGGACCTGCCGGTCGGCGCCGCGCCGGCCGATCCGCGTGAGCCTCTGCAGTTCACCGCCCCGGCGGTGCAGGCCGCGCCGTCGGCGCCGGCGGTGGCCGGGTTCAATCCGGTCGGCGACCTGATCAGCAGCGCCTCGAACGCCCTGTCCGAGGTGTCGGTGCCGCGCATCGCCATCCACATCTTCGCCGAACGCCAGGACACCCTGGCCTCAGCCGAACGCGCCGGTCAGGACCGCCGCCTGGCCCGGGCCACCACCCAGATCCGCGTCGGCGGCATCTCGGCGGCGATCGAGACCTACGCCGGCGAGCCGACCCCCTCTCTGGTCATCGTCGAATGCCAGGCCGGGGCCGAGGAGCTGCTGTCGGAAGTCGATCGCCTCGCCGAGGTCTGCGACACCGGCACCAAGGTGGTGATCATCGGCGCCGCCAACGACATCCTGCTGTACCGCGAGCTGATGCGGCGCGGCGTCAGCGAATATCTCGTCGCCCCGATCCAGCCGCTGCAGCTGATCTCGGCCATCGGCGGGCTGTTCTCGGACCCCAGCCAGCCGTTTGTCGGCCGCTCGATCGCCTTTGTCGGCGCCCGCGGCGGCGTCGGCGCCTCCAGCGTCGCGCACAACACCGCCTACGCCCTGTCCGAGCGGATCGGCGCCAATACGGTGATCGTCGACTACGACCTGCCGTTCGGCACCGCCGGCCTGGATTTCAACCAGGATCCGCTGAACGGGGTGGCCGACGCCCTGGGCCAGCCGGACCGCCTGGACTCCACCCTGCTGGACCGGATGATGGTCCGCTGCACCGACCGGCTGAGCCTGTTCGCCGCGCCGGCCACCCTCGACACCGACTGGGACATCGCGCCCGAGGCGTTCGAGGAGGTGACCACCCGCATCCGGACCACCGCTCCGTTCGTGGTGCTGGACCTGCCCCACCTGTGGTCGGGCTGGATGCGCCGCACCCTGATCAGCGCCGACGAGGTGGTGGTCGTGGCGGTGCCGGACCTGGCCTCGCTGCGCAACGCCAAGAACATGATCGACCTGATCCGTCAGGCCCGGCCGAACGACGCGCCGCCGCGTCTGGTGCTGAACCAGGTCGGCGTTCCCGGCCGCCCCGAGATCCCGGCCAAGGACTTCGGCGCCGCCCTCGGCCTGCATCCGTGTCTGGTGCTGCCGTTCGACGCCAAGCTGTTCGGGGCCGCCTCGAACAATGGCCAGATGATCCTCGAGGCCGGCGCCAAGTCCAAGGCCGCGGAGGGCTTCCAGACCCTGGCCCAGATCGTTTCCCGGCGCGAGCTGCAGTCGCTGCCGGCCAGCGGCAAGGCGAAGTCCTCGTTGTTCGGCAAGCTGTTCCGGAAATAGGAGCGGCCACGGGTGTTCGGCAAACGCACAGCAGGCCAGCCGGCAGGCGCTCAGGGCGTCCGTCCCGCCGCCGCGCCCCGGCCGCGCCCGGCGCCGGCTCCCGAAGCGGCCAGCCCCGAGCCGGCCGCGTCCCCGGCGCTGGACCGGCTGGACGCCCTGGCCGCCAAGCCCGCGCCGGCCGGCGACGGCGTCGATACCGTCGAGGTGCCGCGCCCGCGTCCGAACGGCGTCGGCGGACCCCGGGCCACGCCCGGCCTGGACCAGCTGAAGAAGGCCCAGGCCGTCGCCGAAATCGTGCGTGAGCAAAGCGACTACTACCACGCGACGAAAACCACGATTTTCAATGCTCTGCTGAACACCATCGACCTGGCCCAGCTGGCGCAGCTGGACCAAAAGGCGGCGTCGGAGGAGATCCGCGACATCGTCGCCGAGCTGGTGGCGATCAAGAACGTCTCGATGTCGGTGGCCGAGCAGGAGCACCTGGTCCAGGACATCGTCAACGACGTGCTGGGCTACGGGCCGCTGGAGCCGCTGCTGGCCCGCGACGACATCGCCGACATCATGGTCAACGGCGCCGGCCGGGTGTTCATCGAGGTCGGCGG
>CAZQBJ010000082.1:0-9302 GCA_964591465.1 uncultured Brevundimonas sp. | reverse complement strand
GCGCGCCCCGCCCCGGCCCGGGTGGGGGGGGCGGCGGGGCGGGGGCCCCCCCGCCCGGCCGGGCGCCCACGCCGCGCCGGAAATCACCAGCGGTAGTGGGAGAAGGCCCGGTTGGCCTCGGCCATCTTGTGCGTGTCCTCGCGCTTCTTGACCGCGGTGCCGCGGTTGTTCGAGGCGTCGAGCAGCTCGGCGGCCAGCTTCTCGGTCATGGTGTTCTCGCCGCGGCTGCGCGCGGCGTTGACCAGCCAGCGGATGGCCAGGGCGCGGCGACGGTCCGGACGGACCTCGACCGGCACCTGGTAGGTGGCGCCGCCGACCCGGCGGGAGCGCACCTCGACGGCCGGCGCGACGTTGTCCAGCGCGGCGTGGAAGGTCTCGACCGGGGTCTGATCCTTCTTCTTGTCGGCCAGGATATCGAAGGCGCCGTAGACGATGTTCTCGGCCACGGCCTTTTTGCCCTCGTACATCACGTAGTTCATGAACTTCGTGACGACGAGGTCGCCGAACTTGGGATCGGGAAGGACTTCCCGCTTCTGGGCGCGGTGACGACGCGACATTCTTCAGTACCTTCTTATTTCGGGCGCTTGGCGCCGTAGAGCGAACGACGCTGGCGACGGTCCTTGACGCCCTGGGTGTCGAGCACGCCGCGCAGGATGTGGTAGCGCACGCCGGGCAGGTCCTTGACGCGGCCGCCGCGGATCAGGACCACCGAGTGTTCCTGCAGGTTGTGGCCTTCGCCGGGGATGTAGCAGACCGCCTCGACGCCGGTCTTGGCCAGGCGGACCTTGGCGACCTTACGGAGGGCCGAGTTCGGCTTCTTCGGGGTCGTCGTGTAGACGCGGGTGCAGACGCCGCGGCGCTGGGGGCAGCCCTCGAGGGCCGGCACCTTGTTGCGGACCGGCTTGGGCTTGCGCGGCTTGCGGATCAGCTGGTTGATCGTGGGCATATCGGTTGTTTCGTCTCTCGATGGAGGCGTGTGCCTTTCGGCCGGAGCGCCTCGGTTTCCTTCTTTTGGACTGCGCCGCACGCGACGCCGCCCGGGTGTGTTGACGAGACCGTCCCGCGAACAACAAAACGAGCCGGAACGCGCGCTTCGGGCGCTCCGGCGGGCACAGCCCAGTCGTCAAACTGTCCACGAGATCAACGGACGGCGAACCGGCCACGCCTCGAAAGCGCGCGCTCCATACGCCTGCAGGCCTTGGCGGTCAAGCGTAACCACGCGCGAAGGGCGCTGGGCGAACGGCGTGTTCAGCCGCGGTTCAAGCGCACCGACGGATATGGGACGTCCACGCGTTTAGGGAAGGCCTGCCGCAACCTGACATGACGAAAACCGCTGACATGACCTCTTCCCCGCGCGCCGCCCGGCCCCTGCCCCGTCTTCGCCGCCCGCGCGGCCGCCTGCAGTGGCTGCTGCTTGGCGGCGCGGTCGTGCTGGGCCTGGCCGCCTTGTGGTTCTTCGTCCTGCGCGGCGGCGGCGAGGCCGATCCGTGGCGCACCGAGACGGTCCAGCGGGGCCAGATCGTGCGCAGCGTCTCGGCCTCGGGCGTGCTGGAGGCCCTGGTCACCGTCGAGGTCGGCTCGCAGCTGTCCGGCCAGGTCACCGAGGTTCTCGTCGACTACAACGACCGGGTCCGCCGGGGGCAGACCCTGGCTATCCTCGATCCGCAGACCCAGCGCTCGGCGGTCGAGCAGTCGGCCGCCGCGGTCGCCGCCGCCCAGGCCTCGGTGGCCCAGGCCGAGGCGAACGTCCAGCTGGCCCAGGCCGAGTACGACCGTCAGAAATTCCTCTTCGACCGCGGCATCGTGGCCCAGGCGGCGCTGGATTCGGCGTCCGCCTCCCTGGCCACGGCCCGGGCCAGCGTCCGCTCGGCCCGCGCCCAGGTCGCCCAGCAGCAGGCCCAGCTGCGCTCCAACCAGGCCAATCTCGCCCGCACCACGATCGTCGCCCCGATCGACGGGATCGTCATCGACCGCCAGATCGAGCCGGGCCAGACGGTCGCCTCGGGCCTCAATGTGGCGGTGCTGTTCACCCTGGCCCAGGACCTCTCGCGGGTTCAGGCCCTGATCAATGTCGACGAGGCCGACATCGGCGCCGTGGCCGTCGGCCAGCCGGTCCGCTTCACCGTCGACTCCTTCCCCGAGGACACCTTCATGGGCGAGGTCACCCAGGTGCGCATGCTGCCGACCACCGAATCCAGCGTGGTCGCCTATACGGTGGTCGCCGAGGCCGACAATCCGGGCGAAAAGCTGATGCCCGGCATGACCGCCAACGCCGAGATCGTCCAGGAGCAGAAGCGCAACGTCCTGCGGGTGCCCAACGCGGCCCTGCGCTTCACCCCGCCGGACGCCCAGGCCCAGGCCCGTCAGGGCGCCGCCGGGCCCGGCATGCCCTTCGCCGGTCCGCCTGCGGGCGCCCGACGCGGCGCCGGCGGCGGCGGGGCGCGCGGCAACATCGCCGCCCGCATCGCCGAGGAGCTGAACCTCGACGCGGCCCAGCGGGCCCGGGTCGAGCCGATCCTGCAACAGGCCATGCAGTCCGCCCGGCCGACCGCCGGCGCGGCGGCGGGGGGACGGCGCAACCGCAACGACCCGGCCCGGGCCGCGGCCCTGAACGCCGCCTTCGACCAGATCGCCCCCCTGCTGCGCCCCGACCAGCAGGCCGCCCTGGAGGGCCTGCGGGTCCGCTTCGCCGGCGGCGGTCAGCGCGGCGCCGTCTGGGTGCTGCGCGACGGCGCCCCGGTGCAGGCGCCGGTCGTGCTGGGGGCCACCGACGGGTCGCACACCGAGATCGTCGGCGGCGCCCTGCGCGAGGGCGACCAGGTGATCACCGGCGGCGGCCCGCGCGTGGCGGACCCCCGCGCCCAGGCCCAGGGCCAGCGCCGCGCCCGGATGTTCTAGGCCATGATCGAGATCGAGGACCTGACCCGGGTCTACGTCATGGGCGACGAGCGGATCCACGCCCTGGCCGGGGTCTCGCTGGACGTCGCCCGCGGCGAGCACCTGGCCATCATCGGCCCGTCCGGCTCGGGCAAGTCGACCCTGATGAACATCCTCGGCGGCCTGGACCGCCCGACCTCCGGCGCCTACCGCTTCGAGAACGAGGAGGTGGCGCGCTTCGACGACGACCAGCTGGCCGACTTTCGCAACCGGCGCATCGGCTTCGTCTTCCAGAGCTTCCAGCTGCTGCCGCGGCTGAACGCCGTGCAGAACGTCGAGCTGCCGATGATCTACGCCGGGGTCGAGCCGGCCGAGCGGCGCGCGCGGGCCGTCGAGCTGCTCCAGCGCGTCGGCCTGGGTGACCGGCTGCAGAACCGGCCGACCCAGATGTCCGGCGGCCAGCAACAGCGGGTGGCCATCGCCCGCGCCCTGGCCAACCGGCCGGACCTGCTGCTGGCCGACGAGCCGACCGGGGCGCTGGACCAGGCCACCGGCCAGGAGGTGCTGGCCCTGTTCGACGAGCTGAACGCCCAGGGCCTGACCCTGTGCATCGTCACCCACGATTCGGGCGTGGCCGCCCGCGCCCGCCGCCGCGTCGCCTTCCGCGACGGCCGCATCGTCTCGGACGACGGAGCCCGCCGATGAGCCCGCTGGAACTGGTCCGGTTCGCCGTCGGGGCCATCGCCGCCCACCCGATGCGCAGCGCCCTCACATCCCTGGGCGTGGTCATCGGCGTGGCCGCCGTGATCATGATGACCTCCATCGGCCTGGGCGCGCAGCAACGGGTCGAGCAGGCCCTGTCCAGCCTCGGCACCAACATGCTGGTGGTCCGCCCCGGCCCCGCCCGCGGGCCCGGCAGCGGCTTCGTCCGCGGCGCCGCCGGCGCGGGCGAGAGCCTGACCCTGGACGACGCGACCGCCATGCAGTCGCTGGACGGCGTTCTGGCGGTCGCGCCGACGGTCAACGGCTCGGCCCAGCTGGTCGCCGGCGGGGCCAACTGGAACAGCCGCGTCGAGGGCGTCACCCCCGAGTATCTGGTCGCCCGCGACCTGAACATCGCCGCCGGCGCCATGTGGGGCGAAGGCGACCTGCGCCGCACCGTCGCCGTGCTCGGCCCCACCGTGGTCACCGAGCTGTTCGGCGAGGGCGCCGACCCGATCGGCCAGCGCATCCGGGTCGGCTCGGTCCCCTTCACCGTGGTCGGCGTGCTGGAGTCCAAGGGCCAGTCCGGTTTCCAGGACCAGGACGACATCGTGCTGATGCCTCTGGAGGCGGCCCGCTCGCGGGTCGTCGGCCGGCGCGCCCGCGGCGACTCGGTCAACCAGGTCTACGTCAAGGCGGTGGACGAGGACGCCCTGTACTGGCTCGAGCAGGACGTGGCCGAGCTGCTGCGTCAGCGCCACCGCATCCAGCCGGGCCAGGACGACGACTTCAACGTCCAGAACATGACCGCCATCCAGGAGGCGGCCCAGAGCTCGACCGCCACCTTCACCATCCTGCTGGCGGCGGTGGCCGGCGTGTCGCTGGTGGTCGGCGGCGTGGGCATCATGAACATCATGCTGGTCTCGGTCACCGAGCGGACCCGGGAGATCGGCCTGCGCATGGCCATCGGCGCGCGGCGGGCCGACGTGCTGATCCAGTTCGCGCTGGAGTCCGTGGCCCTGTCGCTGCTGGGCGGGCTGATCGGCCTGGCCATCGGCGTCGGCGGCGGCCTCCTGATGTCGAAGATCGGCGACTGGCCGGCCGCAATCCCGGTGTGGGCGGCCCCGCTGGCCATCGGCTTCTCGATGTTCGTCGGGGTGGTGTTCGGCGCCTACCCCGCCTGGCGCGCCGCCCGGCTGGACCCGATCGAGGCGCTGCGGCGGGAATAACGCGGGTTTGCCTCGGCCTCCGCCCTGCCCTAGCGTGGCCGTGGGCAGGCTGGGAGCGGCGACCAGGGAGGACGCATGCCTGCAGCCGACCGCGTCCGGGCCGCCGCGGCGCCCGGCGCTCGCTGGGCCGCGATTCTTTCGGCCTCGCTGGCCGCCCACCTGATCCTTCTGACCGCGCTCGGCTCCGCCGCCGGCCTGATCCGGCGACCGCCGGCGGCGCCGGTTCATCTGGATATCCAGCCTCGACCCGATGAGGCCTGGCCGGATTTCGCCCGGCGCAGCTCCCCGCGCGCCGCCGCCCCGTCCGTCCGGACGGCCGCCGACTCCCCGCAGGCACGGTCCGAGGCCGCCGCCCCGGCCCCGACCCGGCCGGCCGACCCAGAGGCGATCGAGGAAGCCCGCGCCCAGGGCGTTGAACCCGTCTGGCGGGTCCAGCCCGAGGGCCTGGCCGAACGTCTGGCCAACCTCCCGCCCAGCCTGATCCGCGGGTCCGGCGGCGGCGTCCCCCGTTCGTGGCGCGAGCGTTGCGGCCTGCCGCTGGACGGCCCGGTCAGCGACGCCGACCGGCGCGCTTGCGAACAACGCTTCCTGGCCGACGCCGAACCGCCGCCGTCCATGCGCCGCCAGCGGCCGCAGGGCGATCCGGCCGCTCAGTTCGCCGCCCAGGGGGCGCGCAACCTGGCCGAATACGAGGCGCAGCGCGAACCCCTGGCCGGCGGGGCCGGCATCGTCGGCTCGGGCGAATGTCCCGGCGGCAACCTCGGGATGGGCTGCGCCGGCGCCCATCTGCAAAGCGACATGCGCCACGGCGCGACCACCAATATCCGGCAGCGTGGCAACCGGGGCGACTAGGGCCGGCGGAGGCGACCCGGGCCGACGCGATTCAGCCCGCCGTCCAGCCGCCGTCGACCATCAGCGAACTGCCGGTCATCAGGGTCGAGGCATCCGAGGCGAGCAGCAGCAGGGCGCCGGCCAGCTCGTCCATCCGGCCCAGCCGCCCCAGCTTGATCCGGCTGAGCACGAACTCCCGCGTGCCGGGCGTGTCGAGGATCGGGCGGGTCAGGGCCGTGTCGATGAAGGTCGGGCAGATGGTGTTCACCCGGATGCCGTGCGCCGCCAGATCGATGGCCATGCACCGCGTCAGCCCCTCGAGCCCCCATTTCGAGGCGCTGTACAGCGACCGGCCGGCCCCGCCCACGTGCCCCATCTGCGACGAGACATTGATGATCGACCCGGGCCGCCCGGCTTCGAGCAGCCCCTGGGCGACGGCCTGGGCGACGAACAGGGCGGACTTCAGATTGAGGTTCAGGACCGCGTCATAGTCCTCCTCGGTGATCTCGGTGATCGACCGGATGCGGTTCATCCCGGCGTTGTTCAGCAGGATGTCGAACGGCCCTCTGGCGGCGATCTCGCGACGCACCGCGGCGATGTCGTTGACGTCCAGCACGAAGGCGTCGGCCTCGAAGCCCGCGTCGCGGATCTCGCGTACCCGGGCGTCCAGCTCCTCGGCGGTGCGGGCGCACAGGGTCACTGAGGCGCCGGCCTGGGCGAACACCTGGGCCCCGGCCGCGCCGATGCCCCGGCCCGCGCCGGTGATCAGGGCGCGCTTGCCGTCGAGGCGGAACGAAGGAAGAGGCGTCAGGCTCATGGCGATATCTCCGGGCGTCCCAGCCTCCGGACTTTCGCGGCAAAAGGAAAGAGCCCGGGCCCGCCTATCGTCGGAGGGCGTCGGCGAACAGCGCCTCGACCGAACCGCCATTGTCCGCCAGGGCGGCCTCCACGCGCCGGCGGGCCTCGTAATAGGCCAGCGCCGGGGTCCGACGCCCCTCGGCGACCAGGGCCGCGGCGGCCGCGTCGCTCAGGGTGCTCTCGCCGGCCACGTGGTCGCAGTACCCCTCGCGCACCCAGGTCGGATAAAGCCGGTCGGCCAGAAATCCGAAGCGCGTGCGGATCAGGCCGTGGGTCCGTTCATGGGCGATCACCCCCGACAGCGACCGCGCCGCGTCGCCCGCCCGGCCGTTCCACACCCGGTCGCCGGCCACGTCGACCCGGTTGATCACGATGGTCTCGACCAGCGGCCGCGACTGGCCGAAGGCGCGCGAGCCGAAGGTCAGCAGCCGCCAGCGCCACCCGCCGTCGGTCAGATAGACCGGCCGGGACAGCACGGCGGGCGTGAACAGCGGACTGGCGCCGGTCAGGGCGTCGGCCCGGGCGATCACCGCCACAACCTGGCCGGGAATCGGCGCCTCCGAATAGACCGGGGTCGCCCCGACCGTCCGCGCATGCGGAAACATCAGCAGCGGCGGGTGCAGCACCGCCGCCAGCAGATACAGCGCCGCCGCGACGACCCCCGTCGCCAGCCCGAAGATGGCAAGTCTCATCTATCCGTCCGCCCGCCCGGGCGGGTCCCCGACCAACAAAAAGGGCGGAGCCGAACGGCTCCGCCCTCTTCAGTCCTTCGGGTCGGCGAAAGCTTTCGCCGCCTCCGGGCCTCAACCCTCCGAAGGGGTCTCCGCCGCTTCCAGTTCGCCCGCCAGATCGGCCGGCAGCGGCTCGACGGCCGCCTCGCGCTGCGAGGTCAGCTCGGCGTCCCGCTGGTTGGCGATCTTCTGCAGAGACCGCAGGTAGGCGCCCGAGCCCGCCGGAATCAGGCGGCCCACGATGACGTTCTCCTTGAGCCCTTCGAGGGTGTCGATCTTGCCGTTGACCGAGGCGTCGGTGAGGACGCGGGTGGTCTCCTGGAACGACGCCGCCGAGATGAAGCTCTTGGTCTGCAGCGAGGC
This sequence comes from uncultured Brevundimonas sp., assembly GCA_964591465.1. Classification (GTDB taxonomy): domain Bacteria; phylum Pseudomonadota; class Alphaproteobacteria; order Caulobacterales; family Caulobacteraceae; genus Brevundimonas. Next base: position 1,711 of record CAZQBJ010000082.1, on the reverse strand, counting down.
CTTGGTGATGCCCAGCAGCACCGGCTGGGTGGTCGCCGGCCGGCCCTTGCGCTTGAGCGTCTTGGCCTGTTCGAGCTCGAACTCGGACTTGTCCATGTGATCGCCCTTGATCAGGCCGGTGTCGCCCGCATCGATGATCTCGACCTTCTGCAGCATCTGGCGAACGATCACCTCGATGTGCTTGTCGTTGATCGGCACGCCCTGCAGTCGGTAGACCTCCTGCACCTCGTTGACGAGGTACTCGGCGAGGGCCTCGACGCCCTGGATCCGCAGCAGATCGTGCGGGTCCGGGTTGCCGTCGATGATGTAGTCGCCCTTGCTGATCAGGTCCCCGTCGTGGACCGAGATGTGCTTGCCCTTGGGGATCAGGAACTCGACCGCTTCGCCCTGGTTGCCGTCCGCGTCGGGCTCCGGGGTGATCTTGATGCGGCGCTTGTTCTTGTAGTCCCGGCCGAACTCGACCCGGCCGTCCATCTCGGCGATGACCGCGCAGTCCTTCGGCCGGCGGGCCTCGAACAGCTCGGCCACCCGCGGCAGACCGCCGGTGATGTCGCGGGTCTTGGCGCCTTCGGTCGGCATCCGCGCGAGGATCTCGCCCGGCTTGACCTCGTCGCCGTCCGCCACCGACAGAACCGCGCCGACCGGCAGCAGGTAGCGGGCCTCGCCGCCGTTGGACAGGCGCATGTAGGCGCCGTCCGCCCCGACCACGCCCATGGCCGGACGCAGGTCCGAACCGCGCGGGCTGGCGCGCCAGTCGGCGACCACCCGGTTGGCGATGCCGGTGGCCTCGTCGGTCTCCTCGCGGACGGACAGGCCGTCCACCAGGTCCTCGAAGCGCACGCGACCGGCGACCTCGGTGAGAATCGGGGTGGTGTACGGGTCCCACTCGGCCAGGCGCTGGCCCTTCTTGACCGTCTCGCCGTCCTTGACCCGCAGGCGCGCGCCGTACGGCGCCTTGTACGACTCGCGGTCCTTGCCATCGACGGTGACGGTGATGATCACGTTGCGGCTCATGGCCACCAGGTCGCCGTGGGCGGCCGTGACGGTCGGGCCGGTGACCCGGACCACGCCGTCGTTGGTCGTCTCGAAGAACGACTGCTCGGCCACCTGCGCGGTGCCGCCGATGTGGAAGGTCCGCATGGTCAGCTGGGTGCCCGGCTCGCCGATCGACTGGGCCGCGATGATGCCGACCGCCTCGCCGATGTTGACCGTCGTGCCGCGGGCCAGGTCGCGACCGTAGCAGGCGGCGCAGATGCCGGCCTCGGCCTCGCAGGTCAGGGCCGAACGGACCTTGACCGACTGCACGCTCGCCGCGTCGATCTTCTCGACGATCTCCTCCACCAGATAGGTGTCGGCCTTGGCGATGATGTTGTCGGTGCCCGGCTCCTTGATGTCTTCGGCCGCGTAACGGCCGAGGACCCGCTGGCCGAGGCTGACCAGCACGTCGCCGCCCTCGACCACCGCGCGCAGGGTGATGCCGCGGGTCGAGCCGCAGTCTTCCTCGGTGACGATCGAGTCCTGGGCCACGTCGACCAGACGACGGGTCAGGTAACCGGAGTTGGCGGTCTTCAGGGCGGTGTCGGCCAGGCCCTTGCGGGCGCCGTGGGTGGAGTTGAAGTACTCCAGCACGGTCAGGCCTTCCTTGAAGTTCGACACGATCGGCGTCTCGATGATCTCGCCCGAGGGCTTGGCCATCAGGCCGCGCATGCCG
>CAZQBJ010000081.1:0-9337 GCA_964591465.1 uncultured Brevundimonas sp. | reverse complement strand
GTCGGCGAGGCCAATTCGCTGGGCTTCGGCGAGCCGGTGGCCCTGTCCACCGAGCACGGCGAGGGCATGGCCGACCTGTTCGCCGCCGTGGTCGCGGCCGCGCCGGACGCGCCTGACGCGGCGGCCGAGGAGGACAAGCCGGTGCGGGTGGCGATCATCGGCCGCCCGAACGCCGGCAAGTCGACCCTGGTCAACCGGCTGATCGGCGAGGAGCGCCTGCTGACCGGGCCCGAGGCCGGGATCACCCGCGACTCCATCTCGGTCGACTGGGAGTACGACGGTCGCCGGGTGCGGCTGGTCGACACCGCCGGCATGCGGCGCAAGGCGCGGGTGCAGGAAAAGCTGGAAAAGCTGTCGGTCGCCGACACCATCCGGGCGATCACCTTCGCCGAGGTGGTCGTGCTGGTGATGGACCGGGAAAACGCCTTCGACACCCAGGACCTGCAGCTGGCCGATCTGGTCGAGCGCGAGGGGCGGGCGCTGGTCTACTGCATCACCAAATGGGACCTGGAGGAGGCGCCGCAGACCCGGCTGGTCGAAATCCGCGAGACCGCCGAGCGGATGCTGCCGCAGCTGCGCGGCGCGCCGCTGGTGACCCTGTCGGCCCACACCGGACAGGGGGTCGAGCGGCTGATGCCGGCGATTCTGAAGGCGCACGAGACCTGGTCGGTGAAGGTCAAGACGCGGGACCTGAACGACTGGCTGGCCATGGCCGTGCAGCGGCACCCGCCGCCGGCGGTGGCCGGGCGCCGGATCAAGCCGAAATACATGGCCCAGACCAAGGCGCGGCCGCCGACGTTCGTGCTGTTCGCCAGCCGCGCCTCGCAGATGCCGGACCAGTACAAGCGTTATCTGATCAACAGCCTGCGCGAGAGTTTCGACATGCCCGGCACGCCGATGCGGCTGACGGTCAAGTCGGGGGCCAATCCCTATGCCGAGGGCGGCGACAAGGCGCGGCCCAAGGGCGACGCTCGCACGGCGCCCAAGCGGGTGACCAAGGCGCAGAAGTCCGCGGCGGCCAAGGCGGCCGCCCCGGGCCTGCCCGGAAAGAAGACGTCGGCGGCCCGGCCGGTGATCGCGCCGCTGGCCGGCAAAAAGCCCGGCGGCGGCAAGGCGGCGGCGACCGGACGGGCCCGCGGCGGCGCCCGCCAGGTGTCGCGCTCGGGCCGGACCCGCACCGGCGGCCCGGCCAAGCCCAGGCGCTGAGCCTCAGGCGGCGCCGGCCTTCCATTCGCGGAAGCTGATCTCCAGCTGCGGCGTGCGGTCCGGACGGGCCAGCTCGACGACCAGGGGGCCGATCTCGGCCGGGTCGGGCAGGGCGGACGGATCCTCGCCGGGAAAGGCCTGGGCGCGCAGGCGGGTGCGCATGCGGCCCGGATCGACGATCGCGGCCCGCACCGGGGTGCTCTCGATCTCGTCGGCCCACGCCTTGACCAGCGCCTCGGCCCCCGCCTTGGTCGCCGCATAGGCGCCCCAGAAGGCCCGCGGCGCGCGGGCGACGCTGGTGGTGAAGTGGATGGCCCGCCCGGCGTCCGAGGCGCGCAGCAGCGGCTCCAGCGAGCGGATCAGCCGATAGACGCCGGTGAAGTTGATCTTCTCGATCTTGGCGAACTCGCGCGGATCGGCGTGGCTGACCGGCGTCAGGCCCGCGGCGCCCATGGTGGCCGCGGTGTGGACCCAGACGTCCAGCCGCTTGAACCGGTCGAACAGGGCCCCGCCCAGCCGGTCGATGGCGCCGCCATCGACCAGGTCGAACGGGACCAGGGTGGCGTGCTCGCCGGTGGCGGCGAACACCGCGTCGTCCAGCTCCTCGAGCCCGCCCTGGGTGCGGGCCGCGCCGATCACGTGGGCCCCGGCCCGGGCCAGGGCCAGGGCCGACTCATAGCCGATGCCGCGCGAGGCGCCGGTGACCAGGGCGATGCGGCCGGCGAGGGGAAGGGCGGCGGTTTCGGACACGGGGAGACTCCGGCAAATGCGGGGGCTGTCATGGCGCGCGCGGCGGCGGAAATCAAACTTGACTCCGCCCGGGGCGCCCAACCACTAGGCGCAGGCCCCGCCGGCGCGGCGCGGGCGGGGGAACCGAAGCATGCGCGACGCCGAGCCGCTGACCATCGACCTGCACGGACGCCCGGTGCGCGTGGCGCCGGCCTCGGCCGGGGACGCGGCCTTCTGGCGCAAGGTCGGCGAGGGGCGGTGGGAGACCGATACCTTCGAGTTCATCGATCGCCACGTGACCGCCGACACCGTGTTCGTGGACATCGGGGCGTGGATCGGCCCGATCAGCCTGTACGCCGCGCCCGTGGCCGGGAAGGTCATCGCGCTGGAGCCCGATCCGGTGGCCTGGGCCTCGCTGCAGGCCAATGTGGCGCTGAACGGCGGGCCGGTGGAGCTGTGGCACACCGCCCTGGGGCTGGCGCCGGGCGAGCTGGAGCTGTTCGCCGCCGACGGCTTCGGCCGGTCTGTGACCAGCGCCCTGGGGGCGCCGGGGGCCCAGTCGATCAAGGTGCCGGTGCGGACCTTCGACGACCTCGCCGCGGCGGTCGGCGACGGGCCCTGCGCGGTCAAGATCGACGTCGAGGGCTACGAGTACCCGCTGTTCGAGGCCCTGATGGCGTTCGTCATGGCCCGCCGGGCGCCGCTGCACCTGTCGCTGCATCCGCGCAACCAGGCCGACGCCGGCCGGGCGGAGCGGGGGCTGTGGGGCGCGCGGCTGGACGCCTGGCGGCGGACCTGGGCGATGATCGAGCGGCTGCAGGGCCTCGGCCGGGCCACCTCGTGCCGGACCGGGCGGCCAGTCACGCGCGGCGAGCTGTTCCGGCTGATCGTGCTGCGCAGCCGGCCGAAGAACTTCAGCGTCGAGTTCGCGCCGGCCTAGGCGCTGACCAGCAGCGACAGCTGGCGGGCCGCCACGTCCTGGCCGCTGGCCTCGATCTCGCGATCCAGCAGCCGGGTCGGATAGTCGCCGGTGAAGTAGTGGTCGGTGAACTGCGGGTTGGCCGGGTCGCGCGGGCCGACGCCCATGGCGTGGTACAGCCCGTCGACCGACAGGAAGCCCAGGGTGTCGACCTCGAGCATGGCGCGCATTTCCTCGAGGCTGTGGTTGGCCGCGATCAGCTGGTCCCGCTCGGGCATGTCGATGCCGTAGAAGTCCGGGTACATGATCGGCGGGCTGGCCGAGCGCAGGTGCACCTCCCTGGCCCCGGCGGCGCGCACGGCCCGGACCAGCTTGACCGAGGTGGTGCCGCGCACGATCGAGTCGTCGATCAGCACGACCCGCTTGCCGGCCAGGGCCGCCCGGTTGGGGCTGTGCTTCATGCGCACGCCCAGCTCGCGCACGCCCTGCGACGGCTGGATGAAGGTGCGGCCCAGATAGTGGCTGCGGATGATGCCCATCTCGAAGGGCACGCCGCTGGCCTGGGCGTAGCCGAGGGCGGCCGGCACGCCGGAGTCCGGCACCGGGACCACGACGTCGGCCTCGACCGCGTGCTCCTCGGCCAGGCGGCGGCCCATGGCCTTGCGCACCTCATAGACGGAGTGGCCGTTCACCACGCTGTCGGGGCGCGAGAAATAGACGTACTCGAACAGACAGGGGCGGGCGCTGCGGGCCGGGAACGGGCGAACCGAACGCAGGCCCTGCTCGTCGATGATCACCACCTCGCCGTGTTCGACGTCGCGGACGAAGCTGGCCCCGATCATGTCCAGGGCGCAGGTCTCGGAGGCCAGCACCCAGGCCTGGCCGAGCCGGCCCAGCACCAGCGGACGGATGCCCAGCGGGTCGCGGGCGCCGATCAGCTTCTTGTTGGTCAGGGCGACCAGGGCGTAGCCGCCCTCGATGCGCGACAGGGCGTCGATGAACCGGTCGATGGTCCGCGTCTTCCGCGAGCGGGCGATCAGATGGAGGATCACCTCGGAGTCCGAGGTCGACTGGAAGATCGCGCCCTCGGCGATCAGCTCGTTCCGCAGGGTGCGGAAATTGGTCAGGTTGCCGTTGTGGCCGATGGCGATGCCGCCGGTGTCGAGGTCGGCGAACATCGGCTGGACGTTGCGCAGGAACGAGCCGCCGGCGGTCGAGTAGCGGGTGTGGCCGATGGCGGACTCGCCGGGCAGGCGCTGGACCAGGTCGGCCCCCGAGAAGGCCTCGCCCACGTGGCCCATGTGCCGTTCGGTGTGGAAGCGTTCGTCGCCGAAGGCGGCGATGCCGCACGCCTCCTGGCCGCGGTGCTGCAGGGCGTGAAGGGCCAGGGCCGCCACGGCCGCGGCGTCCTTGACGCCCCAGACGCCGCATACGCCGCATTCCAGCCGGGGGCGGTCGTCGTCGGGGTCGCGCTCGAAGGTGCGATGGACGATGACGTCGCCGGTGACGTGGGAACTCATCACTGCGCCTGCTCTGTATCGGGTTCGGATGCGGGCCCCCTAGCCCCGGATTGAGGCGCAGTCGAGGCCTCATCATCCTTAAAGCCGTCACGAACCGATGAGGCGACCACCGGGCTGAGCTGGTCGGCGCCGCGGCCGATGCCCGGCAGGACCGCCTGGATGACCCGCGCCGCGGTCGCCCCGGCGGGGAACACGGCGGCCTCGCGGAACCACGCGGGCACGCGCTCGGGCGGGGTGGCGGCGTGGAACACCAGATGGATCGCGCCCAGCAGGACGAAGGCGCGCGCCGCGCCGATCAGGACGCCGATCGAGCGGTCGACGCCGCCCAGCTTCTCGTGCTCGCGCAGCCTGCGACTCATGATCGCGCCGGCGATGCGGATGCCGAAATAGACGATCAGGAAGCTGACCACGGCGGCGGCGATGGAGCCGGCCCAGGGCGGATCGACCAGGCCGCGGCCCAGCGGGCCGGTCACCGGCAGGGCGACCAGGGCGATGAAGGCGGCCAGGGCGAAGGCGATCAGGGTCACCGCCTCGCGGGCCCCGCCGCGGGCCCAGCCGGCGGCGGCCGAGATCGCCACCACGGCCAGGGCGAAGAGATCATAGCCGGTCATGCAAAGCGTCCCTGCTCGATGCGTTCGACCACCTCGGACAGGCGCGAGGCGGCGGCGATGCGGAAGCCCCGGGCGCCGGCGGCGCCGGCCGGGGCGAGGGCCTGGTCGAATCCGAGCTTGGCCGCCTCGCGCACTCTCGCCTCCGTGCGGCCGACGCCGCGCACCTCTCCGGACAGACTGATCTCGCCAAATACCACACAGCCCTGCGGCAAAGGTTTGTCCAGCGCCGAGGAGATCAGCGCCGCCGCCGCCGCCAGGTCGGCCGCCGGCTCTACAATGCGCAGCCCCCCGGCCACGTTCAGGTAGACGTCGCGATCGCCGAAGCCAAGGCCGCAGCGGGCCTCCAGCACCGCCAGCACCATCGCCAGACGCCCGGAGTCCCAGCCGACCACGGCCCGCCTAGGGGTGCCGTAGGCCGAGGGGGCGACGAGGGCCTGAACTTCGACCAGCACGGGGCGCGAGCCCTCGATGCCGGCGAACACCGCCGCCCCCGGGGCCCGCTCGCCGCCCTCGCCGAGAAACAGGGCCGACGGATTGGCCACCTCGCTGAGACCGCTGTCGCCCATTTCGAACACGCCGATCTCGTCGGTCGCGCCGAAGCGGTTCTTGGCCGCCCGCAGGATGCGGAAGGGGTAGCCGCGCTCGCCCTCGAAGTAGAGCACCGCGTCGACCATGTGCTCGACCACGCGGGGGCCGGCGATCTGGCCGTCCTTGGTCACGTGGCCGACCAGCACCACCGCCGTGCCCTGGCTCTTGGCCAGCCGGACCAGCTCGCCGGCGCAGGCGCGCACCTGGGTCACCGACCCGGGCCCGGCCTCGTGCGCGTCGCTCCACAAGGTCTGGATCGAGTCGATGATGACGATGTCGAATTTCTCGCGCTTCAGGGCGCCGATGATCTCGCGCAGGGCGGTGGCCGAGGCGAGGTTCACAGGGGCTTCGGACAGGCCCATGCGCCGGGCGCGGGCACGGATCTGCTCGACGGCCTCCTCGCCCGAGATGTAGCCGACGCGCGCGCCGTTCAGCGAGGCGCGGCCGCACACGTCCAGCAGCAGGGTCGACTTGCCGACGCCCGGATCGCCGGCCAGCAGCAGGGCCGAGCCGGGCACCACGCCGCCGCCGCACACCCGGTCGAACTCGGTCACCCCGGTGACGATGCGCGGCGGCTCGGGCGTGTCGGACTTGAGGTCCTCGAAGGCCAGGGCGCGGCTGCGCGAGACCCCGGCCGGCTTCAGCGAGCCGGGCGGGCCCGAGCGGCCTTCCTCGACCAGGGTGTTCCAGGCCCCGCAGCCGGAGCACTGGCCCGCCCATTTGGCGTGCACCGCCCCGCAGGACTGACAGACATGCAGGGCGCCGTCGCGAGCCATGATCTCTCCTTACCAGATGCGCTGATTCGGCGGTCGCCCGCCGGCGCGCACTGGGCCCGCGGCCTGCGTCAGAAGCGGGCGCAGTTGTCCACGCCTTAAGCATTCTGGCGGGTCGTCAGCGTCAAAGAGCGCTGATACATTCGCCTTTCGCGCGAGCGGCGTGGGCCGCGAAGTCGCTTTGGGAGGGCCCTGCCGATGACCACCGAACCGATACAGTCCGGGACGCCGCCGCTGGTGCAGCGGGTGAAGGACATTCTGCTCAAGCCGGCGCAGACCTGGGAGCGGATCGACGTCGAACCCTCCAGCATCAAGGGGCTGTACGCCGGCTACGTCGCCATTCTCGCGGCCATCGGCCCGGTCTGCATGATGATCGGCCAGCTGCTGTTCCCCATGAGCATCCTGGGCGTGACCTATCGCCCGTCGCTGATGGGCGCGGTGTCGACCGCGATCGTCTCGTACGTCCTGGCCCTGGTCGGGGTGTTCATCGTGGCGCTGATCATCGACGCCCTGGCCCCGAGCTTTGGCGGGACGAAGAACCGGACCCAGGCGTTCAAGGTCGCCGCCTACGGCTCGACCGCGGCCTGGGTGGCGGGGGTGTTCTATCTCGTGCCCGCCGTGGCGGTGCTGGCCGTCCTCGGCCTGTACAGCCTGTACCTGTACTACACCGGGCTTCCGCGGCTGATGAAGGTGGCCCAGGACAAGGCCCTGCCTTACACGGCCGTGGTCGTGATCTGCGCCATCGTCTTCTGGTGGCTGGCCGGCATGCTGAGCGCCTCGCTGGTCACCGCCGGGGCCATCCAGGCCGGCGGCTTCGCCGACCGCGGGACGGTGACCCTGCCGGGCGGCGACCGCGTCAATGTCAGCGAGATGGAAGCCGCCGCCCGCGCGGCCGAGCGCGCCCTGGCCAATCCGGAGGCCGTGGAGGTCATCGCGGCGGACGCGCTGCAGGGCCTGCTGCCGGCCCGCGCCGGCAACCTGCCGCGGACCAGCGTCAGCGCCTCGAGCGGCTCGATGGCCGGGCTGGGCGGCAGCGGCGCGCAGGCCGAGTACGCCAGCGGCGACGCGCGCATCACCCTGAGCGTGGCCGACATGGGGGCCATGGGCGCCCTGACGACCATGTTCAACGTGACCTCCAGCAGCGAGAGCGACGGCCGCTACGAGCGGGTCGGCCAGGTCGATGGCCGGATGACCAGCGAATCCTACGACCGTCAGGCCCGCACCGGCGAGTACAGCGTGGTGGTGGGCAATCGCGTGGTCGTCTCGGCCGAGGGCGCCAATGTCTCGATGGACCAGCTGAAGGCCGCGGTCGGCGCGGTCAACGCCGGCCGCATCGAGCGGCTGCTGCGCTAGACCTCGCCCAGATACCGGCGCGGCACGCGGGCGGTGACGGCGGTCAGCAGTTCGTAGGCCACCGTGCCGGCCGCGGCCGCCGCCTCGTCGACCGGCAGGTCCGGACCGAACAGCTGGGCCCGGTCCCCCGGGCCGACGGACAGGTCGCTGACGTCGACCGCCAGCAGATCCATCGACACCCGGCCGAGCATCGGCCGGCGCCGGCCGCCGATGGCCACCTGGCCGCGGGGGCAGTTGGCCCGCAGCACGCCGTCGGCGTAGCCGACCCCGACGATGGCCGCCCGCACGGTCCGGTCGCCGCGCCAGCCGGCTGAATAGCCGACGCTCTCGCCGGCCGGGACCTCGCGCACGGTCATCACCTCGGCCTCGAACGCCGCCACGGCCCGGAGGCGCGGATCGGGACGGCCCTCGGGGCCGCCGCCGTACAGCGAAATGCCGGGCCGCACGGCGTCGAAGGCGTAGTCGGGGCCGAGGAACACCCCGCCGGAATTGGCGAACGAACGCACCGCGCCCGGATAACGGGCGGCGACGGCGGCGAAGGCGTCGCGCTGGCGCCGGTTCATCGGCTGGGCCGGTTCGTCGGCGCAGGCCATGTGGCTCATCACCAGCTCCAGGCCGGCGAAGGGCGCGGGCGCCTCTTCGGGGCGCAGGCCCAGCCGGTTCATGCCGGTGTCGATGTGCAGGCCGCACGGCCCGCCCCCGGCCTCGCGCCAGTCGGCCAGCTGGCGCGGGTCGTTGAGCACCGGGCGCAGGTTCGCGGCCTTCAGGCGCGGGGCGTGGCCGCCCAGGCAGCCGTCCAGCACATAGATGATCGCCTCGGGACCCAGCGCCTGGCGCAGTATCTCGCCGCCGGCCAGCCGCGCCACGAAGAAGGTGCGGGCGCCCTCGGCCATCAGCCGTCGGGCCACCGGCACGGCGCCCAGGCCGTAGGCGTCGGCCTTGACCACCGGATGCACCTCGGCCGGTCCGGCGGCGGCCCGCAGCACGCGGTAATTGTGCGCCAGGGCGTCCAGGTCGACGGTCAGGCAGGGCGGGGCGGCGGCGGTCATCCCTCCGCATACACCGTCATGCTGCGCTGCAACAGACGTGTCGTCAGCGCGGTTCGTAGCGGCCTTCGCGGGCGAGGTTGCCGAACCGGGTGGTGTCCTCGTCGAACGACAGCTTGACCGTGCCGATCGGCCCGTGACGCTGCTTGCCGATGATCACCTCGGCCTGGTGGCGCAGCAGGTCCATGTCCTCCTGCCACTTCAGGTGCTCGTCGGTGCCCTCCCGGGGCTCGGCCCGGCCCAGGTAGTAGCTTTCGCGATAGACGAACATGACCACGTCGGCGTCCTGCTCGATCGAGCCGGACTCGCGCAGGTCCGACAGTTGGGGCCGCTTGTCCTCGCGCTGCTCGACCTGACGCGACAGCTGCGACAGGGCGATGATCGGCACCGACAGCTCCTTGGCCAGGGCCTTGAGGCCCATGGTGATCTCGGACACCTCCTGCACCCGGCCCTGGCTCTGCTTGCTCTCGGAGGCGGTGACCAGCTGCAGGTAGTCGACCACGATCAGGTCCAGCCCCTGCTCGGAGCGCTTCAGGCGGCGGGCGCGGGCCGCCAGCTTGGAGATCGGCAGGCCGCCGGTGGCGTCGATGTG
>CAZQBJ010000080.1:0-9359 GCA_964591465.1 uncultured Brevundimonas sp. | reverse complement strand
GGGTGGCCTTCCGACACCGACTCACTGGTGAAAAGGTAGCTGTTTCTGGACACGCGGCGCGGCTCCGGCTGGGGTGAGGGCGCGGACCATATAAAGATATCCTTATATCGGCAAGCGACGGATCACCGCGCCCGACGCAGACCCAGCAGCAGCGCGCCCGCCGCCGACTTCACCGCCGCGCCGGGCAGGAAGGGCCACAGCCCGCCGGCCAGGGCGGCGCCCAGGCCGATCCGCGTCGCCAGCCAGCCGGCGCCGAGACCCAGGATCAGCCCATGGCCGGCCAGCAGGACGGCGAAGGCGCCGCCGAAGCTTCCGGTCCAGCCGCGCGCCGCCGCGGCGCCGACCAGCCCGGCTGCGAGCGGAAAGGCCGCCAGATAGCCCGCGGTGGCCCCGCCCAGATGCTCGGCGCCGCCCGCCCCGCCGGCGAACACCGGCAGACCCGCCGCCCCGGCCGCCAGATACAACGCGGCCGCCGCGGCCCCGCGCCACGGCCCCAGCACCGCCCCGGCCAGCACCACCGCCAGGCTCTGCAGCGTCATCGACACAGGCGCCATCGGCACGTCCGCCCGCGCCCCGGCCGCCATCAGCGCGGCGAACAGGGGGACGAGGAGCCACGACAGGGGCGCGGCGCGAACATCGGGGACTGGCGTCATGAAAGAAAACTGGTGCCGCCTGCGTGACTCGAACACGCGACCCTCGCATTACGAATGCGATGCTCTACCGGCTGAGCTAAGGCGGCCCGGTGCGGGCGGTCGGCCGCCCGAAGGAGCGCCTGTTTATACGCGCGCGTCGGGGTTGCCAAGCGTCCGGCGCGCGGCTCAGCCGGCGCCCGTGCGCGGCGGCCGGCGGGGGCTGCGCCGGCGGGTCGGCGGCGGCGGCGCGGGGGGCGGCTCGGCGATGTCCTCGTCCCAGTCGCCCGGATCGTCGGGGCTGGGCGGGGCGATGTCGGCCAGGGTCTCGGCGGCCGCCAGGAACTCGGCCGATTCGACATAGCCGGCCGGCAGGTCCGGCAGTTCGCTCAGCACCGGCTCGCCGCGCTCGTGGCGCGGGTGGGCCAGGGCGCCGGTCTCGGTCCAGTCGCTGACCAGCCGGGCCCAGTCCGACTGGCCGTAGGCGAAGGCCCGGCCGCTGGGGTCGATGTCGCTCCAGGCCGGGTCTTCCGGCGCGGAGGCCCCCAGAGCCAGCCAGGCGCGGGCCTCGTCCGGCCGATCCAGGGCCCGCATGGCCCGGGCCATGATCCCGCACAGCCGCCGGGTCGGCGTCTCCTCGGCCAGGGCGCGCGAGGCGGCGTCGATGGCCTCGGCCTCGCCCAGCAACAGGGCCCGGTCCAGGGCCACGAAGCGGCTCTCGCGATGATCGGGCGCGCGGGCGATCAGCTGCTCCAGCCGGCGGGCGCGCTCCTTTGGCGTCTCGTCGCTGCGCAGGTCGCGGAACATCAGGGCCAGGGCCGGGTGCGGGGCGGCCGCCCAACCGGCCAGCAGCTGTTCCTCGGCCCGCGCCAGCTTGCCGGCGGCGCCGTTCAGCCGGGCGGCTATCACCGGGCCGGGGGTGAAGGCGGGATTCTGCTTCAGCGCCTTCTGGGCCTGATCCAGGGCCGCAGCTCGGCCGCGGGCGTCGCTGGAGCCCTCCAGCCGCGCGGCCGAGGCCGCCAGCAGGGCCGCCCTGGCGCGGGCGGCGGCGGCGGGGGTCACCGCCTTGCGCGACAGCCCGGTCTCGACCAGCGCCAGCGCCCCGTCCCAGTCGCCGGCGGCGACCCGCGCCTCGAACAGGGCCCGCCAGGCCCAGCGGGCGCCGGGGCTGAGGGCGAGGGCCGCCTCGGCGTGCTCCAGCGCCGCGTCGCGGTCGCCGCGGGCCAGCGACAGTCGCATCAGCCCGCGCCGGGCCGCCAGCCGCGTCTCGGGCGAGTCCAGCAGCTCGCGCCAGGCCGGCTCGGCCGACGGATCGTGCGCCGCCTCGGCCGCCTGGGCCTTGAGCAGGGCCACCGTCGGCGGCGGCGGCTCGGCATACAGGTCCGCGGCCCGCGCCGCCTGCCGCCGGGCCTGGTCGCCGTCGCCGGCCGCCAGGGCGAGGAAGCCGCGGGCCAGCACCGCGTCGGCCTCGCGCCGGCGGGCCTCCTCGCGGGCCCGCTCGGCCCGCCGCGGGGCCTCGGCCAGCCACAGGGTGACGCGCCAGAAGACCACCGCCAGCAGGGTCAGCACGCCGATCAGCAGCAGCACGGCCGCGGCCGAGGCGTCCAGCCGCCAGCCCAGCCAGTCGGCCTGCACCCGCCCGGCGTCGCCGCCGGCGGCCACGGCCAGGGCGGCGAGGGCCCCGGCGATCAGCAGGAACAGTATGGCCCGGTTCACGGCTGCGGATTCCGCGCCGGGACCGGCCCGGCGCCGCCGGCCAGGTCCTCCAGCGCCCGCAGGCGCAGCCGGGCGAGGCGGCGATCCAGCTCGATGCGGCGCTCGGCTTCGGCGCGCCAGTCGGCCAGCGCCGCCTGGCCCGCGGCCGACAGTGAGTCGATCTCGACCAGGGCGCCTTCCAGATCCCCCTGCAGGGCGCGCCGCTCGGCCCGGGCCAGCACGGCGTCCGGCGAGGTCCCGCTGAGGTCGTCGATGCGTCGCAGGGTGAACACCCGGCCGACGGCGCCGAAGGCCCGCGAGAGCGCGCCGGGCCGGCCGCCCTCGGACCGGACGACGGCGGCCGCCCCCGCCGCGGCGGCGGGGAAGCCGGCCCCGATGGCCGCGCGCGACGGGACCCCGGTCAGGGCCGCCTCGCGCAGCTCGCCGGTCAGCCGGGCGCCGGGGTCCAGCCGCTCGAGCGCCGCCAGTTCGCGGGTGAACGGCGCCCCCCGCGCGGCCGCCTCGGCGACCAGGGAGGCGGCCACGGCCGCGGCGGCGGCGTGATTGACCCGCCCCTGCGCCGACTCCAGGGCGGTGACGCGGGCGTCCAGCGCCGGATCGAAATCGCCGCGGGCGGCCGACTGGCGGGCCGCGGCCTGCCGCGCCTGGGCCAGGCTGGCTTCCAGATCGGCGATGCGGGCGCGCAGGGCGGCGGTTTCGTCGACCGCCGGGACCGGCTCGGGCGGCGGGGCCAGGCGCGCGGCCAGCGGCTCGCGGAACACCCACAGCAACAAGGCCGCCAGGATGATCACCGCGCCGGCGGCCGCCAGCAGCACCGAGCGGCCCAGCGTCAGCCGGAGCCCGCCCGGCGGCGGCCCGGGCTCGGGGGTCGGCGCGGGCTCGGCGGGCGGGGCGGCGTCGCTCATGGCAGGGATTCCGACCGGTGGCGGGTCAGATCAGCTTAAGCAGACTCGCCTCGTCTGGGAACGGGGCCGCCACGGCCCGGTCGAAGCCCGCGTCGATCAACGGCGCGGTCGCCGCCGGCGAGATGCAGTAGGCCGGCAGGTTCCGCGCGTGCGGCGCCGCCTCGACCAGCCGCCGGGCGGCGCGCGGCGAATGGATCAGCACCCCGTCCAGACGCCCCTCGGCCAGGGCCTGCAAGCCCGCCTCGCCCGGGGCGGGAACCGCGGCATAGACGGCGACTGTGCGCGCGGAGATCCCGCGACGGCCCAGCGCCCCGACCAGATCCCCGGCCGGCTCGCGGGCCCCGGCGTGCAGCACCGGCCCCGGCGGCCGCGCCCCGGCGATCAGTTCGGTCAGGTCGTGCACGTCGCCGCCGGCCGAGCGGGCCGCGGCGAAGCCCGCCGCCGCGGCCGCCGCGGCCGTGGCGTCGCCGACCGCGAACACCGGCAGGTCCCGGCGCGGGCTCAGCCGGGCGAAGGCCTCCACCCCATTGGGGCTGGTGAAGGTCAGGGCCGCGACCCCGTCGAGGTCGAGGACCGGCGCCAGGGGCTCGATCCGCAGCAGCGGGGCGACCACCGGCGCGTGGCCCATGGCGGCCAGCCGTTCGGCGGTGGCCCGGGCCCCCGGCTCGGTGCGGGTGACCCAAAGGCGCATCAGGCCACGATCAGCCGGTCGCCGGCCTCGGCCCGGATCTCGCGGCCCAGCGACTCGCCCAGCGCGCGGGCCGTCCGGGCGGTCGGCGCGTCCAGCGTCGCGCTGCGCCGCCAGCGCCCGGTCCCGTCGGCGCTCAAGGCCTCGACGGCCAGGGCCAGCC
Source organism: uncultured Brevundimonas sp. (assembly GCA_964591465.1). Lineage (GTDB taxonomy): Bacteria > Pseudomonadota > Alphaproteobacteria > Caulobacterales > Caulobacteraceae > Brevundimonas. The sequence continues at coordinate 5,258 of CAZQBJ010000080.1, read as the reverse complement.
GGCCGTCGGTCAGGGTGGCGTGGGCGCCGATGGCCGTGCGGCACGAGCCTTCCAGCGTCGCCATGGCCCCGCGCTCGGCCGCCACGCACAGGGCCGTCGGCCCGTGGTTCAGGGCCGCGACCCACGGCGCCCCTGCGTCCTCGACCCGGGTCTGCAGGGCCAGCGCCCCCTGCCCCGGGGCCGGGGTGAAGCGGACCGGGTCCAGCCGCTCGCGCACCACCTGATCCAGCCCCAGCCGGTTCAGCCCGGCGGCGGCCAGCAGGATGGCGTCGAAATCGCCCGCCTCCACCCGGCGCAGGCGCGTGTCGACGTTGCCGCGCAGCATCTCGATCTTCAGGTCCGGCCGGGCGGCCAGCGCCTGGGCCTGGCGGCGCAGGCTGGCGGTGCCCAGGGTCGCCCCGTGCGGCAGGTCGTCGAACCGGGCGTGGTTCGGGCTGACGAAGGCGTCGCGGGCGTCCTCGCGCTCGGGGATGGCGGCGATGGCCAGCCCCTCGGGCTGTTCGGCCGGCACGTCCTTCATCGAGTGGACCGCGACGTCGATGCGGCCGTCCAGCAGCGCTTCCTCGATCTCCTTGGTGAACAGGGCCTTGCCGCCGATCTCCAGCAGCCGCCGGTCCTGCACCCGGTCGCCGGTGGTGGTGATCAGCACCAGCGGCGCGACCGCCTCGGCGTCCTCCGGCGACGCGCCCAGGGCGGCGGCGATGGCGCGCTGCATCATGCCGGACTGGGCGGTGGCCAGGGCCGAACGTCGGGTGCCGATGCGGATCTGGGTGGTCATGGCCGTTGCACGCAGGGAGCCGGGTCGCTACCTCGACCCGATGGACAGGCCGCCGGACTATAGCAGCGGGGGGGCGCCCGCAACGGGCCGGGCCCTGACCGTGCTCGGACTCGAGACCAGCTGCGACGAAACCGCGGCCGCCGTCGTCCGCCGCCAGGCCGACGGCGCCGTTCAGGTGCTGTCCTCGATCGTGCTCAGCCAGACCGACGAACACGCCGCTTTCGGCGGGGTGGTGCCCGAGATCGCCGCCCGCTCCCACGTCGAGGCCATCGAGGGCGTCGCCCGCGCCGCCATGGTCGAGGCCGGCCTGGAGTTTGCGGCGCTCGACGGGGTCGCGGCCACCGCCGGGCCGGGCCTGGTCGGCGGGGTCATGGTCGGGCTGTCGTTCGGCAAGGCCGTCGCCCTGGCCCGCGGCCTGCCCCTGGTCGCGGTCAACCATCTGGAGGGTCACGCCCTGTCGGCCCGCCTGGGCGCCCGGGTCGACTACCCGTTCCTGCTGCTGCTGGTTTCCGGCGGCCACTGCCAGCTGCTCGAGGTTCGCGGGGTCGGCGACATGACGCGTCTGGGCACCACCATCGACGACGCGGCCGGCGAGGCCTTCGACAAGATCGCCAAGGCCCTGGGCCTCGGCTATCCGGGCGGACCGGCGCTGGAAGCTCTGGCCGAGACCGGCGACGGCGACCGCTTCGAGCTGCCGCGGGCCCTGCTGGGCCGGCAGGGCTGCGACTTTTCCTTTTCCGGTCTGAAGACCGCCGCCGCCCGGCTGGCGGCTGCCTGCCCGACCCACCAGGACCGCGCCGACCTGGCCGCCGCCGTCCAGGCCGCCATCGCCCGCCAGCTGGCCGAACGCTCGGCCCGGGCCATGGCCGCCTATGCCGAACGGCACGGACCGGGCCGCTTCGTGGTCGCCGGCGGCGTGGCGGCCAACCGGCTGGTCCGCGCGCGGCTGCAGGACACGGCCCGGGCCCACGGCTTCAGCTTCACCGCGCCGCCGCTGGCCTATTGCACCGACAATGCGGCCATGATCGCCCTGGCCGGGGCCGAGCGACTGGCGCGCGGCATGGTATCGGGACTGGATGCGGCGGCGCGGCCGCGCTGGCCGCTGGACGAGGCGATGGCGCTGAGCTCGCCGGTGCACAAGGCGGGCCGCAAGGGAGCGAAGGCTTGAGTCAGATCAGGACGGCGGGGGTGATCGGCGCGGGGGCCTGGGGCACGGCCCTGGCCCAGGTGTGCGCGCGGGCGGGGCTGAAGGTGACGCTGCAGGCGCGCGAGCCGGAGGTGGTCCATTCCATCGCCGCGCGACGGGTCAACGAGGCTTTCCTGCCGGACGTCGAACTGGATCCCTCGATCACCCCGGTGGCCGACATGGCCGCCCTGGCCCCGTGCGACATCGTGCTGGCGGTGCCGCCGGCCCAGCACGCGCGGGCGGCCCTGACCGCCTTCGCGCCGCACGCCCGCGACGGGGTGCCGGTCATCCTGTGCTCCAAGGGCATCGAGCGCGGCTCGCTCAAGCTGATGACCGAAGTGCTGGCCGAGACCCTGCCCTCGGCCCGGGCGGCGGTGCTGTCGGGCCCCAGCTTCGCCGGCGAGGTCGCCCGCGGCCTGCCCGCCGCCGTCACCCTGGCCTGCGCCGACCGGGCGCTGGGCGAGCAGCTGGCCGGGGCCATCGCCAGCCCGACCTTCCGGCCCTATCTGGCCGCCGACCTGATCGGGGCGGAGGCCGGCGGGGCGCTGAAGAACGTGCTGGCCATCGCCTGCGGCATCGTCGAGGGGCGCGGCCTGGGCCGCAGCGCCCACGCCGGGGTCATCACCCGGGGCTTCGCCGAGATCGTGCGCATGGCCGTCGCCCTGGGCGGCCAGGCCGAGACCGTCTCGGGCCTGTGCGGCCTGGGCGACCTGGTGCTGACCTGCTCCAGCCCCCAGTCGCGCAACATGAGCCTCGGCCTGGCCCTGGGCGCCGGCCAGAGCATCGAGCAGGCCCTGGCCGGCAAGCGCACCGTGGCCGAAGGCTACGAGAGCGCCCCGGCGGTGCGCGAACTGGCCGCCCGGCTGGGCGTCGAGACGCCCCTGTGCGAGGCGACCGCCGCCGTTCTGGCCGGCGAGGCCGGGGTCGACGAGGTGATGGCCTCGCTGATGTCGCGGCCGCTGACCACCGAACGATGAGCGACGCCCCGACCGACGGACCCGACGCCGCCCCGCGCGCGCGGGTGTGGAAGACCCCGCCCGGCGTGCCGCTGGGGCCTGTGACCGACATCCCCGAGCCGGGCGCCCGCAGCTATGTGCTGCAGATCGGCGAGGCGTTCTTTCACGGCTTCGTGGTGCGCAAGGACGGCGAGGTCCGCGGCTGGGTCGACCGGTGCCCGCACGCCGGCTATCCGCTGGCCGTCGAGCTGGACCGCTACCTGACCCCCGACGGCGAGCTGATCCTGTGCAGCTGGCACGGGGCGGTGTTTCGCCCCCTGTCCGGCCAGTGCGTCGGCGGCCCCTGCGCCGGCGCCGCCCTGACGGCGTGGCCGGTGGCGGTCGAAGCGGGGATGCTGAAGACGGCGTGACCGCCGTCTCCCTCCCCATAAAGGGGAGGGAGACCGTGGGCCTACATCCCCGGCATGACCTCTTCCTCGAGCGCCCGGACGTCGGCGATCAGGGCGGCGACCGAGGCGTCGATGATCCGCTGGCCCTTTTCGGGGCTGGCCTGGGCCGGGTCCGAGCCGATGCGGCCGTCGGGGAACCGGGCGCGATAGTCCAGGGCGTCGCGGATCGGGCCGACCGGGGCGATCTTCGGGCTGTACTCGGCCGTCTTGATGCGATCCGGATAGGCCGCCTGGGTGACCGCGATCTCCGACGGGGTGGCGTGCATGCCGTGGCCGGTCGGGAAGATCTCGTTGCACACCGCCGTCACCCCCGGCAGGTCCCACCAGTTGCGCAGCTTGAGGATAAACGGCGCCCGCTCCTCCAGCAGCGACCACTCGGCGTAGATCTCGGCGAAGGCCGCCTCGATGGTCGCCACGTTGCCGCCGTGGCCGTTGAGGAAATAGATGCGCTCGAAGCCGTGGCGGGTCAGCGACGCCACCCAGTCCGAAATGGCCGCCATGAAGGTCGAGGGCCGCAGGGTGATGGTCCCGGGGAAGGCCAGGTGATGCTGGGCCATGCCGATGTTGAAGGTCGGGGCCACCACCAGCGACTCCGCCTGCCGCTCCGCCGCGTGGGCGATGATCTCCGGACACAGCCAGTCGGTGCCCAGAAGTCCGGTCGGGCCGTGCTGCTCGTTCGAGCCGATCGGCACGATCACCGTGCGGGTCTGCGACAGGCGGGCCTCGATCTCGGGCCAGGCGGAGAAATGGATAAGCATGGGCACTCCGTCGCGGCGCCGGACCGGCTCGCCGCATTTTGCAAATGAAGGGATGGCGCCGCACATAATCCGAACCGCCCGCCGGCGCGACCCTTGGACGTCGCCGGCGCGGCCCGCAAGGAGCCGACTGTGACCGAAGAGACCCGCTTTCCCGTTCCGGCCGAGCTGGCCGCCGGCGCCCGCATGGATGCGGAGGCCTTCGCCCGTGCGACCGACCGGGCCCGCTCCGACCCGGACGGCTTCTGGGGCGACATCGGCCGCCGGCTGGACTGGATCGCCCCGTTCAGCGAGGTCAAGGACGCCAGTTTCGACCGCGCGGATTTCCGCATCCGCTGGTTCGCCGACGGGGTGCTGAACGCCTCGGTCAACTGCCTCGACCGGCACCTGCCGGCCCGCGCCGACCAGACGGCCATCGTGTGGGAGGGCGACGACCCGGACCAGCAGGCCAGCCTCACCTACGCCCAGCTGCACGCCGAGGTGTGCCGCATGGCCAACGGGCTCAAGGCGCTGGGGGCGAAGAAGGGCGACCGGATCACCATCTATCTGCCGATGGTCCCGGCGGCCGCCATCGCCATGCTGGCCTGCGTCCGGATCGGAGCGATCCATTCGGTGATCTTCGCCGGCTTCTCGCCCGACAGCATCGCCGGGCGCATCGCCGACTGCGGCTCGACCCTGGTCATCACCGCCGACGAAGGCCGTCGCGGCGGCAAGCGGATCCCGCTCAAGGCCAATGTCGACAAGGCGCTGGAAAAGACGCCGGTGGACAAGGTGCTGGTCGTGCGGGTCACCGGGGCCGAGGTTCCGATGGTCGACGGCCGCGACGTGGCCTGGGACTCCCTGCGCGAGACCGTGGGGGCCGATTGCCCGCCCGAGCCGATGAATGCGGAGGACCCGCTGTTCATCCTCTACACCTCCGGCTCCACCGGAAAGCCCAAGGGGGTGCTGCACACCACCGGCGGCTACCTGGCCTGGGCGGCCTGGACCCACGAGCAGGTGTTCGACTATCGCGAAGGCGAGATCTACTGGGGCACCGCCGACGTCGGCTGGGTCACGGGGCACAGCTACATCGTGTACGGTCCGCTGGCCAACGGAGCCACGAGCCTGATGTTCGAGGGGGTGCCGACCTGGCCG
>CAZQBJ010000079.1:0-9408 GCA_964591465.1 uncultured Brevundimonas sp. | reverse complement strand
CGCCTGGCCGATGGCAAGACCTCAGCCGAACAGGCGCATGGCCGGAGGGGCCGGAATGCTGCGGTCGCCCCTCCTTCGGCGCAGGGCGAAGTCGACGGCCGCCTCGACCACGGCCTCGTCGGCCGGCTTGCACAGCACGCCGATGGCCCCGGCGACCTCGTCGCGCAGCAGGTCCGGATTGCCGGTCAGATAGACCACCGCCACGTCGTGCTGGCCCGCCAGTTCGCGCCCGAGCGACATGCCCGTGGGGCCGTCCGCGAGGTTCAGGTCGACCAGGGCGAGGTCCACGACCTCCTGCGCCGCGAGGCTCCGGGCCGTCGCCGCGTCGGCGGCCACGCCGGCGACGCCATAGCCCATGCCCTCAAGCTGAAACCGAAGCTCCAGGGACACCAGGGCCTCGTCCTCTACAATCAGGATGCGGGCGCTCATCAGGGTGTACAATCACGACTCACCCCGCCTTAACGCACGGACTCCGGGCCGGTTTCCGCACGGAATGTCGCATCGGGCCGGCGCGACAGGGCCCGGGCCGGCAGATCGATGGTGCAGCGCAGGCCTTCCGGGGCCCAGACCCTCTCCAGGCGGCCGGCCAGCTGGCCCTCGACCGACAGGGTGGCCAGACCCGAGCCGAAGCCCTGGCGCATCGGGTCGCCGTTCAGCGGCGGGCCGCCGGTCTCGACCCACTCGAGCACATAGCGGTCGCCGCGCCGCTCGGCAGTCAGCCGCACCCGCCCTTCGTCGCGGGACAGGGCGCCGTATTTGGCCGCGTTGGTCGCCAGCTCGTGGAACAGCAGGGCGACCGGCGTCGCCGCCTGGTCGTCGAAAGTCGCGTCATCGCCCTCGATCAGCACCCGGCTGCGGCCGTCAGGCCCGGCGTAGGGGCTGAACAGATCGGCGAGAAAGGCGTGCAGCGAAGCCCCGGCGGAGCGCTCCCCGATCGGCGAGGGGCTGACGAACTCGTGCGCCCGGGCCAGGGCCGCCAGCCGCGTGCGCAGATTCTCGGCGAACGGTCGGGACTCTGGAAACTGTCGCGCCGACAGGGACACCAGGGCGCTGACCACGGCGAAGATGTTCTTGATCCGGTGGCTCAGTTCCTGGCTGAGCAGCCTCTGGGCGCGGGCGATCTGGCTGCGCTCCTCCTCGGCCAGCTTGCGATCGGTGATGTCGACCACGGCGCCGGGAAAGCGCGTGGGCCGGCCCTCGCCGTCCGACAGGCACGCCCCGCGCGCCTGCACCCACCGGATCTCGCCCGCCGGGCCCAGCAGGCGGTACTCGTGCTCGAACCGACCTCCCCCCTCGACAGCCGCCCGCACAGCGGCGCGCAGGCCGTCCAGGTCCTCCGGGTGAATCCGGTGCAGATAGGTTTCCAGCGGCGCCCCCGCGGCGGCCACGGCCGGATCGACGCCGTAGAATTCGGCGAACCGCGCATCGGCGACCAGCCGGTCGGCCACCAGATCCCAGTCCCAGGCCGCCACGTTCTCCGAGGTGATCAGGGCCAGGCGCAGGCGCTCCTCGGTCCGGCTGCGTTCGCGCAGCGCCTTGCGCAGCTCCAGCTGGGCCATGACCTGGCCGGCCAGGGCCTCCATGGCCAGCGCCTGACGAGAATCCAGCCCCTGCGGCCGGGCCGCGGTGTCCAGGGCGCACAGTGTGCCCAGCCGTCGGCCGTCGTCGGTCACCAGCGGCATGCCGGCATAGAACCGTACGTGGGGCGGGCCGACGACCAGCGGATTGTCCGCGAAGCGCGGATCGGCGGCCGCGTCGGAAACCACGAACAGGCCGTCCTCGTCCAGCCCTTGCTCGCAGAACGACACCGGGCGCGGCGTCTCGCGCATTTCGAGGCCATAGCGAGCCTTGAACCACTGGCGGTCGCGGTCGATCAGGGCGACCAGGGCCATCGGCGTGTCGCAGATGCGCGCGATCAGGGCGACGATGTCGTCGAACGCCCTTTCCTCGGAAGTTTCAAGGATTCCGTAAGCTTCCAGGGCGGCCAGCCGGTCGGCTTCGTCGCCATTTTCGCCCGCGCTGTTGTCTGCGGAAGCGGACAAGCCAATCCCCATGAACCCAAGGAACACCGACCGGCGGAATGCGAAGCTTGGCCCAAGGTTGCGCCAAAGGCGAGCGTCGGCTCAGCCGTTCGGGCGACCCACCTCGATCACATCCATAGGCGTCACGCCCGGCGGCGGCGGCTCGGCGACAGGTTCGGCGATCCGGGTCTCGAACGCGGCGAGATTGGCGTTGATCGCCGCGATCTCGTCCGGCGTCGGGGTCCGGCGGCCGCCCAGGCTGGCGACGCCCACGACCCGCGTGGCGCCGTTGATCTCCACCGTGCGCACCTCTGGGACGGTCTCGGTCTCAGCCGCGGCCACGACCACCCGCGGGCGGGCGAAGCGGGCCTCGTCGATCACCGGCTCGCTACGGGCGTAGGCCTGGACGAAGGCGCCCGTGTCGCCGAGGCGCCCCTTCCACCGATAGAAGATGTGCGCCCCGATTTGCCGGATCTTCGACAGCGTCGGCGCCCACCACGGGTAGACATAGTCCGCGTGGTAGTGCGTGGCGGTCCCCACCTCCGCGGCCACGTGGCCTGCCAGGGCCCGCTCGGCGGCGGTCTTGGCCCGGTCCCAGGCCCAGCCCACCGGCGGCCGGGCCAGCGATCCGTCGCAGGTGAAGGAGAATTGGCAGCCGGTGGTCCGCTCGGCGCCCTGATAGACCACGCCGCAAATGCTGGTCGGATAGTTGGGATCGCGCACGCGGTTCAGCACCACCTGGGCGACCGCGGCCTGACCTGCGTCGCTCTCCAGCCCGGCCTCGTAATAGATCGCCTGGGTCAGGCAGCGCACCGCGCGGCGGCGGTCAGCGTCGGTGCGCGGATCGAACACGAAGGGCCGTGCCGGCCTCAGCGCGCCCTCCTCCGCCGCCAGGGCGATGTTCAGCCGACGCGCCTCCAGGCCGGAGGCCGCGTTCGGATCGAAGCTGGGCTTGCCGGCCAGCGCCAGGCTCTCCCAGCCGGGAGTCAGACCGATCAGTCGAACCGGTTCGCCGGCCGGGTCGTGGCGACGCGCCAGGGCCAGGGCGGCGGCGTCGAAGCGCGCGGTCAGGGCGCCTAAGCCCTGATCGGAAAGGTCTGCGCCGGTGGCCCGCGCCACGGCGCGGGCGGAGCTTTCGGGGGCCGGGCCGGCGGCTGAGCTGGCCGACAGCGCCAGGCCGAGCGCCGACAGGGCGACCGCCGCCGCCGGCGCCGCCATGATCAGGCGGCGCGCGCGCAACAGATGTCTTTTCCAACGCGCGTGGCGCATGAAACCCCTTGTGTCGACCGCATCCGAGGCGGCAGAGCGTCAGCTTCTATACCCTGGATGGCGCCGTTTTTCGGCGCTTTCGTGTCTTAAGATTTCGCAATGTCTCGCCTTGGCGACTCACGGAACGTCAAAGCGGCTCGGGCGTTGCCCATGGTCCGCGTGCGCGGGGCGGGGGAAGATTGATGGGCGCGGACGCGTTCTTCAGACGAATGGCCTTGGCGGATGTGGAGGGCGTCTGGCGTCCCCTGCTGACCGGCCTGGCCTGCGCGATCGCCGGGATCGCCCTGCGCTTCGCCCTCACCGGCCTGTTCACCAACGCGCCGGGCCTTTCGGTGCTTTATCCGTTCGTGGTCCTCGCCGCCCTGTGGGGCGGCTGGCGCAGCGGCGCCGTCGCCCTGGCGGCGGGCCTGGCCGGCGTCTGGGCGGCCACCGCCATGCCCGGCGCCGCCGATGTCTTTCCGCTGGCCCTGGGGCTGTATCTGATTGTCGGCGCCTTCCTGATCCTCGTCTCGGCCGCCCTGCGCGGGGCCATCCGGCGGCTGGACGCCAGCCTCGAGGCCCGCCGAGCCGCGGACGCCCGGCTGGGCGAAAGCGAAAACCGGTTCCGCATCATCGCCGACAGCGCGCCGGTCATGCTGTGGATGGGCGACGCCGAGGGTCGCGGCCTTTACCTGAACCGCATGTTCCGGGAGTTCTGGGGCCCCCAGGACCCTGAGGCCCTGGCCGGGCGCGGCTGGCTCTCGATGGCCCACCCGGACGACCGCGAGGCGCTGGCGGCGGCCATCGAGGCGGGTTCGCGCTCTGAGGCTCCGTTCCAGGTCGAGGCCCGGCTGCAACGGGCCGACGGCGACTATCGGCTGGTGCGCGCCACGGTCATGCCGCGCTTCGACACCGACCAGACCTTCCGCGGCATCATCGGGGTGGCGGCGGACATCACCGACGCCCAGGCCGCCCAGACCGCCCTGCAAGACAGCGAGGCCCGCTTCCGCCTGGTCAGCGAGGCGGCCCCGGTCATGCTGTGGATGAGCGACGCCGAAGGCCGCTGCGTGCATCTAAACCGGGCCCAGCGCGAATTCTGGGGCGCGCCCGAAGACCTGCAGGACTTCGACTGGAGCGACCTGCTGCACCCGGAAGACCGCCAACGGGTCGTCGATATCGCCAGCGCCGCGGCGCGCGACGAGACAGGGTTCTCCTGCGAGGCGCGGTTCCGGCGGGCGGACGGCCGCTGGCGCATGCTGCGCACCGACGCCAGCGCGCGGTTCGATGGCGACGGCCGCTTCCTGGGCCAGATCGGCGTCAATGTGGACATCACCGACGCCCGCGAGGCCGAGACCGCCCTGCGCGAAAGCGAGGAACGGTTCCGCGCCATGGCCGACACGGCCCCGGCGCCTGTGTGGGTCAGCGGGCCAGGCGGCGGCATCGACTTCGTCAACCAGGCGACCAAGGACTTCTTCGGCGGCGAGGGCCCGCTGGGCCAGGCCTGGATCGACCGCGTCCACCCCGAGGATCGGGACCGCGCCGTGGCGGTGCGCAACCAGGCCTGGGACCGGCGTCAGCCCTTCACCTTCGAGGCCCGCTTCCAGAACGCCGCCGGCGAATGGCGCTGGCTCAAGGCGACCACCCGGCCCCGCTTCGATCCCGGCGGAGAGCTGGTCGGCTATGTCGGCATCGCCTTCGACGTGACCGCCGCGCGCGAGGCCGAGGACGCCCTGCGGGCCCAGAACGACCGCTCGCGCTTCCTGCTCGATCTGGGCGACCAGCTGCGCGAACTGGACGATCCCGAGGCCATCATGGCCGCCGCCACTTCGGCGCTGGGCCGCGAACTGGACGTGGACCGGGTGGGTTACGGCGAGGTCGAACCTGACCAGGAGCACGTGGTCGTCGGCGCCGACTGGACCCGCGACGGGGTGCGGACGGCCGCCGGCCGCTACCGGATGATCGACTTCGGCCCGCGTCTGCTGGACGACCTCAAGGCCCGGGTCACGGTCGCCGCCCGGGACGTGCGCACCGATCCGCGCACCCGCGAGTCCGCCGCCGCCTTCGAGGCCATGGACACCCGGGCGTTCATCCGCGCGCCGCTGGTGCGCGGCAGCCATTTCGACGCCTTCCTGTTCGTCCACGCCCCGGAGGTCCGCGACTGGACCCGGGCGGAAGTCGACCTGGCCGAACAGGTCGCCGAGCGCACCTGGGCCGAGGTGGAGCGGGCCCGCGCCGAGGACGCCCTGCGCGAGAGCGAGGCCCGCTTCCGCGACATCGCCGACACCGCCCCGGTGCTGATCTGGGTGACGGCGAAGGACCGGACCCGCAGCTTCATCAACCAGGCCTACGCCGCCTATTACGGGCACACCTACGCCGAGGCGCTGACCGCCGACTGGCGCACCCTGCTGCACCCGGACGACGTCGAGCGGATCCAGGCCGAATCCCTTGCCGGCGAGGCGTCGGGTGAGCCCTTCTCGCTGGAGGCGCGCTATCGCCGCGCCGACGGCGAGTACCGCTGGCTCAAGTCGTTCTCCCGGCCGCGCCTGAGCGCCTCGGGCGAGGTGATCGGCTTCGTCGGCGTGGCTTTCGACGTCACCGAGGCCCGCCGCGCCGAGGAGGACCTGAAGCGGATCAACGAACTGCTTGAGGAGCGCGTCGGCGAGGCCCTGGCCGAGAAGGCCAAGGCCGAGGCCGATCTGATGCACGCCCAGCGGCTGGAGGCGGTCGGCCGCCTGACCGGCGGGGTGGCCCACGACTTCAACAACCTGCTGACGGTGATCATCGGGGCGCTGGACATGGTCCTGCGCTCGCCCGACGACCCGGCCCGCCGCCAGCGGCTGGGCGAGGCCGCCCTGGCCGCCGCCCGGCGCGGCGAGCGCCTGACCCATCAGCTGCTGGCCTTCTCCCGCCGCCAGACCCTGCGGCCCGAACCGTGCGACCTGAACGCCCTGATCCGCGAGAGCGAGCCCCTGCTCCGCCGCGCCGTGGGCGAGGCGGTCGGGTTCGAGTTGCGGCTGGTGGAGGGCGGCGCGCACGCCCACATCGATCCGGCCCAGTTCGAGGCGGCCCTGCTGAACCTCGTGGTCAACGCCCGCGACGCGGTCAGCGACGGCGGCTGCGTGCGGGTCGAAACGGATGTGCGCCAGATGCCGGCGGACAACACCGCCGAGCTCGAGGCGGGCGACTATGTGCGCATCACCGTGTCGGACGACGGTGAAGGCATGACCGAGGACGTCATGCAGCGGGTGTTCGAGCCGTTCTTCACCACCAAGCCGGTCGGCAAGGGCACCGGCCTGGGCCTGTCGCAGGTCTATGGTTTCGTCCGCCAGAGCGGCGGCGGCGTCTCGATCGCCAGCACGCCCGGGCAGGGATCGGAAATCTCGCTGTACCTGCCGGCCCTCGGCGCCGGGGCCCGCGACAGCGCCCCGCGCGAGGAGCCGGCCCCGCGCAGCCCGGAGGTCGCCGGCCGCAGCGTGCTGCTTGTCGAGGATGATCCGGCGGTGGCCGAGGTGGCCCTGGAGCTGCTCGAGGGCATGGGGCTCAAGGTCCAGCGGGCGGCCAGCGGGCTGGAGGCCCTGCACATGCTGGAGCGCCGTCGCTTCGACCTGATGCTGACCGACGTGGTCATGCCCGGAGGAGTCAACGGGGTCGACCTGGCCCGGCGGGCCGCCGACGCGGACCCGGACATGCGCATCCTGCTGACCTCCGGCTATGCCGGCGAAGCCGTCGACGCGGCGCTCGCCAAGGCCCCGTGGCCGTTCCTGCGCAAGCCTTACTCGGCCACCGAACTGGGCCGTCAAGTCGGCGAGGCGCTGCACATGGACGACGCCTGAGGCGTCCCCGCGACGCGAAATCCTCTTGCGCCGCCCGGTGATCGGCATACATTACGCCTCACTTATGCTCAAACTTAGCATAAGTCGCCGGCGAGCCGGTGTTCCTTGGACCCCTGACATGCCCGCGGGCATAGGAGGCGGCTGATGGCGGACGGCGCAATGACTTCGGGGCTGACCCGGACGATCGAGCGGGAGACCGCCGCCATCTGGGACAAGGTGAAGGACCAGGTGACGCCGCTGGAGTGGCGGCTTCAGGCGCCGCTGATCGCCGAGATCAACCGGCTGAAGCGCGAGCGCGACGCGGTGATCCTGGCCCACAACTACATGACGCCCGAGATTTTCCACGGGGTCGGCGACTATGTCGGCGACAGCCTGGGCCTGGCCAAGGAGGCCGCGCGGTCCAAGGCCAAGGTGATCGTCCAGGCGGGCGTGCACTTCATGGCCGAGACCTCGAAGATCCTGTCGCCCGAAAAGACCGTGCTGATCCCGGACCTGCGCGCCGGCTGCTCGCTGGCCAGCTCGATCACCGGGGCCGACGTGCGGCTGATCAAGCAGCGTTACCCCGGCCTGCCGGTGGTGACCTATGTCAACACCACCGCCGACGTGAAGGCCGAGACCGACATCTGCTGCACCAGCGCCAACGCCGTGCAGGTGGTCGAGACGGCGGCGCGCGAATGGGGCGTCGACCGGGTGATCCTGATCCCCGACGAATACCTGGCCCGCAACGTCGCGGCCCAGACCCACATCGGCATCATCGCCTGGAAGGGCCGCTGCGAGGTGCACGAGCGCTTCACCGCCGCCGACATCGCCGAGATGCGCGCCGCCTGGCCGGGGGCCGAGATCCTGGCCCACCCCGAATGCCCCGAGGAAGTGCTGGCGGCGGCCGACTTCGCCGGCTCGACCGCGGCCATGATCAATCACGTGACCGCCCGCCGGCCGAAGCAGGTGGTGATGATCACCGAATGCTCCATGGCCTCGAACGTCGCCGGCGACGTCGAGGGGGTGCAGTTCATCGGGCCGTGCAACCTGTGCCCGCACATGAAGCGGATCACCCTTGAGAACATCCGCGACTGCCTGCTGAACATGCAGTTCGAGGTGACGGTCCCGGAAGACATCGCCGAGCGCGCCCGGCAGGCGGTGCAGCGCATGGTCGACCTGCCGCCGCCCGCGGTTCCGGCCCGCTACGACATGATCAAGGCGCGCCACCACGTCGACGTGGAGCTGATCTGAGGTGACCGCCTCCGAGCAGCGGCCGCGCGGGCCGTGGGATCCGGCGCCCGAGGCCGCGCCGCCGGCCGCGCCGGCCCGCCCCTCGACCCGGGGCCCCGCCCTCGACGCGGGCCAGAGCCCCGGCTGGGCCATCGCCTCCACCTTGCTGCTGGCCGCCTTCCTGTGGTGGATCATGGGCAGCTGGGTGTTCGCGGCCGCGGGCATCTTCGGCGTGCTGGTGCACGAGTACGGCCACGTGCTGGCGATGAACCGCCTCGGCATGGGCCCGGCGCGCATCTACATCATCCCGTTCCTCGGCGGCGCCGCGCGGGCCCAGCGGCCGGCGGCCAGCGAGTGGCACGGGGTGCTCGTGTCGCTGGCGGGACCGGCCTTCGGCCTGCTGGCCATGGGACCGTTCGTGCTGGCCTGGGTGCTGACCGGCGAGGCGGTCTGGCTGCAGGGCGCGCTGTTCATCGCCTTCATCAACCTGATCAACCTGGCCCCGGCCCCGCCGCTGGACGGCTCGCACGCCCTGGGGCCGGTGCTGGCGCGGATCGATCCGGTGCTGGAGAAGGCCGCCCTGGTCTGCATCGGCGCCCTGGCCGTGTGGTGGGGCGTGTCCAACGGCAGCTACATCTTCGCCGCCTTCCTCGCCATCGCCGTGCTGGGCCACCTGCGCCGCGGCGCGTGGCGCGCCACGACCCGGCCGCTGAGCTGGAGCCAGGCCGGCCGCAGCCTGGGCCTCTACTTGCTGACCGCGGCGGTCTGCGCCGCCGCCGGCGTCGCCGCCCTTCTGCCGCTGGCCGGCGGCTCGTTGCCGGAAGCCATCCGGGTGGGTCTCGGCTTCCTGGAATTCGGCCGATGAGCCGCATCCAGCTGGATGGGCCGCTGATCATTGGCGGCGGCCTGGCCGGGCTGTCGGCCGCGCTGGAGGCCGCGCCGCGGCCGACGGTGGTGGTCTCGCCGGCCCCTCTGCTGGACGCCTGCGCCTCGGCCTGGGCCCAGGGCGGGGTGGCCGCGGCCCTGTCGCCGCACGACGATCCGGCCCGCCACGCCGAGGACACCCGCGCCGCCGGCGCCGGGCTGGTCGAGCCGGA
>CAZQBJ010000078.1:0-9413 GCA_964591465.1 uncultured Brevundimonas sp. | reverse complement strand
CCGGCGACCACCACCGCCACCTCGGGCGCCGGCGGAATGGCCGCGGCGGGCGCGGCGAGCAGGGCGGCGGCGAGGGCGCAGGCAAGGCGGTTCATCGGCAGGTCTCCGCAGCTTGGCGACATCCTAACCGCCGGAGCCGCCGCGCCTACCCCTTCGGGACCTGACGGCGCGCTTCCCCCGGGCGGGCGGCGCTGCTAACCCTCGCGCCAAAGATCCGGAGGAGACGACGCGATGGCGAGCGAAAGCGGCTGGGACATGCCCAAGGGCGACCTCATGAAGGGCAAGAAGGGCCTGATCATGGGGGTGGCGAACTCGAACTCCATCGCCTGGGGCATCGCCTCGCAGCTGGCGGCCCAGGGCGCCGAGCTGGCCTTCACCTACCTCGGCGAGGGGCTGGAGCGCCGCGTGCGCCCGCTGGCCGAGAGCGTCGGGGCGAAGCTGCTGATCCAGGCCGACGTCACCGACGACGCCTCGATGGACGCCGCCTTCGCCGAGCTGGAGAAGGAATTCGGCACGATCGACTTCGTCGTCCACTCGGTGGCCTTCGCCAACAAGGACGAGCTGAAGGGCTCCTTCGTCGACAACACCACCCGCGACAGCTTCCTGCTGGCCATGAACATCTCGGCCTTCAGCTTCGTCGACGTAGCGCGGCGCTCGGCCAAGCTGATGCCCAACGGCGGCTCGATGATCACCCTGACCTATCTCGGCTCCGAGCGGGTCATCCCCAACTACAACACCATGGGCGTGGCCAAGGCGGCGCTGGAGGCGGCGACCCGCTACATCGCCCGCGACCTCGGCCCGAAGAATATCCGGGTCAACGCCATCTCGGCCGGCGCCATGCGCACCCTGAGCCTCGCCGGCATCGCCGGCGGCCGCGGCCTGCACTCGAAGAGCGCCCAGTTCTCGCTGATCAAGGAAGAGACCTCGATGGAGGGCGTGGCCGGCTGCGCCCTGTGGCTGTGCTCGGACCTCGGCCGCTCGACCACCGGCGAGGTGGTCCACGTCGACGCCGGCTTCCACGCGGTGGGCCTGCCGGACAATCTGGAAGAGTAGTCGGTTCAGGCGCGGCGGGGGATCTCCAGTCCCCGCTGCACCGCCGGCCGGGCCAGGCCGCGCTGCAGCCAGGCGTCGACCCGGGGGAAATCGTCGAAGCCGACCAGTTCGCGCGCCTCGTAGAAGCCGATCAGGTTGCGCACCCAGCCCAGGGTGGCGATGTCGGCGATCGAATAGTCGCCCATGATCCAGTCGCGGCCATCCAGCCGCGTCTCGAGCACGCCCAGCAGACGTCTGGATTCGGCGACGTAGCGGTCGCGCGGCCGCTTGTCCTCGTAATCGCGCCCGGCGAATTTGTGGAAGAAGCCGAGCTGGCCGAACATCGGCCCGATGGTCGCCATCTGGACGAACACCCACTGCAGGGTCTCGTAGCGGGCGGCCGGACCGGCGGGCAGGAACCGGCCGGTCTTCTCGGCCAGATAGACCAGGATGGCCCCCGATTCCCACAGGGCCAGCGGCTGGCCCCCAGGGCCGTCCGGATCGAGGATGGCGGGGATCTTGCCGTTGGGGTTCAGCGACAGGAATTCCGGCGTCCAGGTCTCGTCGGCGGTGATGTCCACCAGGTGCGCCTCATAGGGCAGGCCGGTCTCCTCCAGCATGATCGAGACCTTCACCCCGTTGGGCGTGTTCAGCGAGTACAGCTGCAGTCGCTCCGGGTGCTGCGCGGGCCAGCGGCGGGTGATCGGGAAGGCGGACAGGTCGGCCATGGCGCGCTCCGGGGCGGATGAGGGGGAGCCCCTCATCTCGGGGCCGCCGGCCCGGGCGCCAAGCCGGCTGCGACGGCTTGGCGCGCCCCCCGCTCGATCCGGCGATAGGGATAGCGGTCGCGGATGTGCGGGCCGAAGAAGCGGCCCTTGGACGGCGCGGCGCGGAAGTCCTCGACCACCTCCGGCGGCACGCCGGCGTAGTCGTACACGTCGCCCGAGACGAAGGTCACGCGCAGGCGGCGCTGAGTCTCGTCGTAGGTAAAGCGGCGGATGACGCTCGAGGGCATGGCCCTCCAACCGGCGAAGACCGGGCCGGGTTTCCGCCCGCGTCAGTCCGGCTCGCGCTCGTCGGTCTCGGGCGGGCGCACCACCTGGACCCAGCCTTCAGCGATGCGCACCTCGGGCGCCGCCTCGCGGGTGAACGGCAGGTACCAGGTCGGCCGTCCCTCGCCCGGGTCGATCTCCAGCATGTCCGAGGCGCCGAAATTCTGCACCGCCTTGATCCGGCCGACCGGGGTCCCGTCGGGATCGCGGGCCTCCAGCCCGATCAGGTCGGCGAGGTAGAACTCGTCCGGGTCCGGCTCCGGCAGGGCGCCGCGCGACACGTACAGGCGAAGGCCGCGCAAGGCGTCGGCCTGTTCCTTGGTCTCGATCTCGCGCGCGCGGGCGACCAGGCCGTCCTTGACCGGCCGGGCGCCGGTCAGGGTCAGGGCCGGCGAGCCGTCCTCGCGCAGCAGCGGTCCGTAGGCGGTCAGGCCCAGGGGCTCGGCGGTGTAGGCGGTGATGCGCACCTCGCCGCGCACGCCGAAACCGCCGGCGACGCGCCCGACCAGGATCAGCCTGTCGCTTCCGCTCGCCATCCTCGCTCCTTCCAGACAGCACGACGCCGCGCCCGGTCGAACCGGACGCGGCGCCCTGTTAGCACAACCGTCGGCCGATCAGCCCTCGGTCTTTTCTTCCTCGCCGGCGGCTTCGGCCGGAGCTTCCTCGGCGGCCGGGGCCTCTTCAGCCGGCGCTTCCTCAGCGGCGGCTTCGGCGGCCGGGGCTTCCTCGGCCGGGGCGGCCTCGGCTTCCGGTTCCGGGGCCGGGGCGGCCGCGGCGGCTTCGGCCTCGGCCTTGGCGGCGGCTTCGGCCTCGGCGCGGTCAGCCTCGCGCTGAGCCCGCTCGGCGGCGCGCTCCTGGGCCTTCTTGCCCGGCTGGCCCTTGAGCGGGTTGTTGCCGGCCTGCCACTTGACGGTCGCGCCCAGGGTCTCGTCCTGGCTCAGGAAGCGGGTCACCCGGTCGGTCGGCTGGGCGCCCTTGGACAGCCAGTGCTGGATGCGCTCGACCTTCAGCTTGACGCGCGGCTCGGCCGAGTCCTTCGGCAGCATCGGGTTGTAGCTGCCCACCCGCTCGATGAACTTGCCGTCGCGCGGCGCGTGGCTGTCGGCCACGATGATGTGGTAGTACGGGCGCTTCTTGGCGCCGGCGCGGCTCAGGCGAATCTTCAGCATTTTCAGTCTCTTTCTTCAGGTCTTCATTTCTTGGGGGGGAAACCCGGCAGGCCGGGCAGGCCCCCCGGAAGCTGCGGGCCGCCGGCGCCGGGCAGGCCCGGCAGCGACGGAATCTGGTTGGGGTCCGGCGGGGCCATCTTGCCGCCGCCCATGGCCTTGAGCCGGGCCATGTCGGGTCCGCCGCCCATGCCCATCATCTGGGCCATGCGGGCGAGGTTCTTGCCGCCGCCGCGCGACAGCGCCTTGACCGCGTCGGCCATCTGGCGGTGCTGCTTAAGCAGCCGGTTGACGTCCTGCACCTCGACCCCCGCGCCGGCCGCGATGCGCCGCTTGCGCGAGGCGTTCAGCAGGTCCGGCTTCTTGCGTTCGGCCTTGGTCATCGAGGAGATGATGGCCTCCTGGCGGGCGATCATCCGGTCGTCGATGTTGGCCTCGGCCATCTGGGCCTTCACCTTGGCCGCCCCGGGCAGCATGCCCATGATGCCCTGCAGGCCGCCCATCTTGCGCATCTGCTGCAGCTGGTTGGCCAGGTCGTTCAGGTCGAACTGGCCCTTGGCCAGCTTCCTGGCCATCTGTTCGGCCTTGGCCTGGTCCAGCTCCTCGGAGGCCTTCTCGACCAGGGCCACGATGTCGCCGTGGCCGAGGATGCGGCCGGCGACGCGGCGGGCGTCGAACACGTCCAGCGCATCGACCTTCTCGCCGGCGCCGAGGAATTTGATCGGCAGGCCGGTGACCGCCCGCATCGACAGCATGGCGCCGCCGCGCCCGTCGCCGTCGGCGCGGGTCAGGATCAGGCCGGTCAGCGGCAGCCGTTCGTGGAACGCCTGGGCCGTGCGCACGGCGTCCTGGCCGGTCAGGCTGTCGGCCACCAGGATGGTCTCGACCGGCCTGGCGATGGCGGCCACCTCGGCCACCTCGGCCATCATGGCCTCGTCCAGGGTGGTGCGCCCGGCGGTGTCGAGGATCAGGACGTCGAAGCCCTGAAGCTTGGCCGCCTGCAGGGCCCGGCGGGTGATCTGCACCGCGCTCTCGCCGGCGACGATCGGCAGGGTGGCGACCTCGATCTGCCGGCCGAGGGTCTCCAGCTGCTCCATGGCCGCCGGACGCCGCGTGTCCAGCGAGGCCATCATGACCTTCTTGCGCTCGGTCCTGGTCAGGCGCAGGGCCAGCTTGGCCGAGGTCGTGGTCTTGCCCGAGCCCTGCAGGCCGGCCATCAGCACCACCGCCGGCGGCGTCGCGTTCAGGTTCAGCGGCTCGGCGCCTTCGCCGCCCAGCATCTCGACCAGGCCGTCGTAGACGATCTTGATCACCTGGTCGGCCGGCTTGACCGAGCGGATCACCTCCTCGCCGGTCGCCCGTTCGCGGGCGTTGGCGATGAAGTCCTTGACCACCGGCAGGGCGACGTCGGCCTCGAGCAGGGCGACGCGCACCTCGCGCATCGCCTCGTCGACGTCCTTCTCGGTCAGCACGCCGCGGCCGGTGATCCGGTCGAAGACGCCTGTCAGCCGCTCGTTCAGAGCCTCGAACATTCAAATCCTTTCGCCGCGCACACGACCTCGACCCCTGTGAACGATCACGTCGACAGGGGCCCTCTCCACGCTCAGCCGCCTGGGTGGAGGCGGGGTCGTCGTGGCGGAGGCGCGAGGTTCACTTGCGCCGGAAGCGGCGGCTTATGACGGATTGGCGCGCTTTTGTCGACTCCGGGGCCCGACGAAAAAGGGCCCGGCGTCGCCGCCGGGCCCCTGTTCGCTGTTCGGCTCCGGTCAGTTGACCGGGAAGCCGCGCACGCGCAGCAGCGCCGCCACGTCCGGGTCGCGGCCGCGGAACTGGCGGTAAGCCTCGCTCCGGTCGGTGGTGTTGCCCGGGGCCAGGATGATCTCCTGGTAGCGGCGCGAGATGACCGGATCGAACACGTCGCCGGACTCCTCGAAGAACGCCCAGGTGTCCGCGTCCATCACCTCCGACCATAGGTAGCTGTAGTACCCGGCCGAATAGGCGTCGGACGTGAACAGGTGATTGAACTGCGGCAGCCGGTGCCGCATCACGATCTCCTTGGGCATGCCGAAGCGGGCCAGGCTCTCGCGCTCGAAGGCGGCGATGTCGGTCGGCGGATCGGCCCGGGTGTGCAGGTCCATGTCGACGAGGGCCGAGGACAGGTAGCTGACCGTGGCGTAGCCCTGGTTGAAGGTCTGCGACGCCTCGATCTTGTCGACCAGCTCCTGCGGCATCGGCTCGCCGGTTTCGACGTGCCGCATGAAGCCGTCCAGGATCGGCCGGCTCAGCACCCAGTGCTCGTGCACCTGCGACGGATACTCGACATAGTCGCGCGGCGTCACCCCCAGACCGGGGTAGGTGATGTTGTACGACAGGTAGTGCAGGGCGTGGCCGAACTCGTGGAACAGGGTCTCGGCGTCGTCCAGCGAGATCAGCAACGGCTGGCCCGGCTCGGCCTTGATGAAGTTGTTGTTGTTCGAGGCCAGCACATTGGTCGGGCCGTCGTAGGTCGAGAACGACCGGTAGGTCGTCATCCAGGCGCCCGAGCGCTTGCCCGGCCGGGCGAAGTCGTCCGAGTAGAACAGGCCCACGTGGCGGCCGTTGCGGTCCTTGACCTCGAACACCTCGACGTCCGGGTGGAACACCGGCACCGAGCCCTGTGGCACCGGGGTGAAGGTGAAGCCGTACAGGCGCTCAGCCATGTAGAAGGCGCCGCGCTTGACGTTGTTCAGCTCGAAGTACGGCTTCAGCTCGTTCTGATCGAGGTCGTACTTCTGCTTCCGCACCTTCTCGGCGAAGTACAGATAGTCCCACGGCTCGATCTCGTGACCGGCGATGGCCTGCATGTCGGCCACTTCCTCGGCGACGCGCGCCTTGGCCGGCTCCCACACCCGCATCATCAGGTCCATGGCCGCCTCGGGGGTCTGGGCCATGGTGTCCTGCATGCGCCATTCGGCGTGATGCGCGTAGCCCAGCAGGCGCGCCCGCTCGGCCCGCAGCCGGACGATCTCGGCGATGGTCGACTTGGTGTCGTTGGCGTCGCCGTTGTCGCCGCGGTTGACGAATTTGCGCCAGACCACCTCGCGCATGGCCCGGTCGTCGCCGAAGCTGAGGAACGGATCGACGCTTGAGCGGGTGTTGACGATCACCCAGCCGTCCAGGTTCCGCGCCCGGGCCGCGGCCGCGGCGGCGGCCAGGTTGGACTCCGGCAGGCCGGCCACCCCGGCCGGATCGGTGATGTGGGTCCAGGTGTTCTCGTCGGCCACCACCTTCTGGGCGAAGCTGGTGAAGGCCGACGACAGGGCGGTGTTGATCCGGCCCAGCTCGGCCTTGCCGGCGGCGTCCAGGGCCGCGCCGTTGCGCACGAAGCTGTCGCGGGTGCGGGTGGCCAGGCGGGTCTGTTCGGCGGTCAGGCCCAGGGCGGCGGCGTTGTCGGCCACCGTGCGCACGCGGGCGAACAGCCGCTCGTTGAAGGTCACCTCGTCGCTGGCGGCCGACAGCAGCGGCGACACCTCGCGCTGCACCGCCTGGTAGTCGTCCGAGCCGATGTTGCTGGACATCACCCCGAACAGGGTCATGGCCCGGCTCAGCGGCTCGCCGGCCATCTGCATGGCCACCAGGGTGTTGGCGAAGGTCGGGGCGTCCGGGTTGTTGGCGATCGCCTCGTACTCGGCGCGACGCAGCTCGATGCCCTCGAGGATCGCCTCGCGCAGGCCGTCGGCGCTGACCCGGTCGAACGGCGGCACGCCGTCATAGGGGCCGGTCCACTCCTGAAGCAGGGCCGCCCGCGGCGTCTGCTGCGGCAGCACCGCCCGCGCGGCGGCCGCGTCGGCGGCCAGCGAGGCGGGGCTGGCGCCGGCGGTGGTCGCGCATCCCGGAAGGGCCGACAGGGCGGCGAAGCCCGCGCCCATCATCATCAGCTGACGTCTGTCCATGGGAACTCCTTGGTATGGCCTGGCCGCCCATGCGGGAGCGGCGGGCGAAGGACGTGTTGTATCGGGTTCGGGGCGCGAAGCTATCCCGATCATATGGCGCCGTCACCTGAACGGCGGCCATCTGGAACATGGACGGGCGCCCGCCGCCCCGCTAAAGCCGCGCCATGGCCATTGGCGTCTTCGATTCCGGCGTTGGCGGGCTGACCGTCCATCGCGAGCTGGTCCGGCGGTTCCCGTCGGCCGACTTCATCTATCTGGCCGACCAGGCCAACGCCCCCTATGGCGGGCGCAGCGGCGAGGAGATCGTCGAGCTGACCCAGGCCGGCTGCGAGCGGCTGTTCGCCGCGGGGGCCGACCTGCTGGTGCTGGCCTGCAACACCGCCTCGGCCATCGCCCTGCGTCGGCTGCAGCAGACCTGGCTGCCGGTGTTCCGGCGTCAGACCGGCCGTCCGGTCAATGTGCTGGGGATCATCGTCCCGACCATCGAGGCGGCCACCGGCCTGCCGTGGGATCACGAGGTCGACCGCGGCGGCGAGAAGGCCGAGTCGATCGACGTGGTCGGGGTGTTCGGCACCGCCGCCACCGCCATGAGCCGGGTCTACGAGATCGAGATCGACAAGCGGCGCACGGACCTGGCGGTGTTCGCCGAGGCCTGCCCCGGTCTGGCCGGGCTGATCGAGCTTGGCGCGCCCGCCGAGGAGCTCAAGGTGCTGGTCGACGACCACGTGGACGCCCTGCGCCGGCGTATCGGCCGGCACCCGGACAAGGCGATCCTGGGCTGCACCCACTACGAGATCGTGGCCGACCTGTTCGCCGCCGCCCTGCCCGAAGGCACGCCGGTGATCCACCAGCCGACGGCGGTGGCCGACGCCCTGGAGCGCTACTTCGTGCGGCACCCCGAGTACGCCGTCGGCGACGGCGGCCGGCGGAGCTTCCTGACCACCGGCCAGGCCGGCCCCCAGTCGGATCTGGTCAGCCAGTTCTGGGGCGCGCCCCTGACCTTCGATCCGGCCTGACCCGCGCCTTGACGGGGCCGGCCCGACGCGCCCCGATGGCCGCGAAGGAGTCGCCCATGAAGCCCTTGCTGTTCGCCGCCGTCCTGGGGGCCATCGCCGGCCCGGCCGCGGCCGAGATCACCGCCCGCGGCGAGGACGGCTTCAGCCTCAGCTTTGAACGGCCGCTGACCGCCCCGGACGCGGCGGTGCTGGCCGCCCTGGGCCGGCCGGCCGACTGGTGGAGCGACGCGCATACCTACTCGGGCGCCGCGGCCAATCTGTCGGTGGATCTGCGGCCCGGCGGCTGCTGGTGCGAAGCCTTGCCCGACGGCGGGGCCAAGCACGGCGAGACCCTGATGGTCTGGCCCGATCAGCGGCTGGTGCGCTTCGCCGCCCCGTTCGGACCGCTGCAGGCGATGGGGGCGGACGCCGTCCTGACCGTCAGCTGGACCGGCGGCGAGGGGGCGCGGCGGGTGTTGAAATGGACCTTCGTGGTCGCCGGTCCGGGCGTCGGCGCGGCGGCCGAGCCGGTCGAGGCGGTGATCGGCGAGCAGTTCAACCGCCACGCCGATCACCTCGACCGGATCGCGCCCAAGCTCAGGGCCGCTTCGGCGGCGGCCACGCGGCTGGCGGCGTTGACCACCGAGGCGATGCGCAGGGCGGCCTGCACCTGGAGGGCGCTGGCCCCGTGCTTGCGCAGCTCGCCCTCGTGGGAGTCGAGGCACGCGCCGCAGCCGTTGATCGCCGACACGGCCGTCGACCACAGTTCGAAGTCCAGTTTTTCGACGCCCGGATTGGCCAGGATGTTCATGCGCAGCTTGGCCGGCAGGGTGCGGTACTCCGCGTTGTGCATCAGGTGCAGCGAGCGGTAGTAGATGTTGTTCATGCCCATGATGGCGGCCGCCGCCTTGGCGGCCGAGCGGGCCTCGGGGCTCAGCACGCCCTCGACCTGGGCCTCGATGGCCCGGATCACCGGCGCGGCGCCGGCGGCGTGGGCCGAGGCGAGGAAGCAGCCCCACTTCTGCTGGTCGCTCAGCACGGTCTCGGCGGCCAGCGAGGACAGGTTCAGCGAAATGTCCTTGGCGTAGGGGGGCAGGGACTCGCGCAGGGCGTCGAGCGACATGGGATCTCTCCTCGGAAACGGGGAAAAAGGGGGGGCCCGGGGACGTCCGGAGGGGGGAGGGGACGCCCCCGGGCCGCTGGCGACCGGCGTTGGCTTAGGCCGCCAGGGTCTCG
>CAZQBJ010000077.1:0-9575 GCA_964591465.1 uncultured Brevundimonas sp. | reverse complement strand
CGAGTGCGGACCTGGAGGTCCGCGCACCGACCGCCGCAAATCCGCGACTTCACAGCCACAGATATGCGGACCTGGAGGTCCGCGCTCCTTTCAATCCCCAAAGGTGAACCCAATGCCCCGCACCCGTGAACAGCTCGCCGAACGCGCCGCTCAGGAGCTGCAGGACGGCTTCTACGTCAATCTCGGGATCGGCATCCCGACGCTCGTGGCCAACTACATTCCCGAGGGGATGACGGTCACCCTGCAGTCCGAGAACGGCATGCTCGGCATGGGCCCGTTCCCCTACGACAACGAGGTCGACCCGGACCTGATCAACGCCGGCAAGCAGACGATCACCGAGATCCCCGAGACCTCCTATTTCAACTCGGCCGACAGCTTCGCCATGATCCGCGGCGGCCACATCAACCTGTCGATCCTCGGCGCCATGGAGGTGGCCGAGAACGGCGACATCGCCAACTGGATGATCCCGGGCAAGCTGGTGAAGGGCATGGGCGGGGCCATGGACCTGGTGGCCGGCGTCAAGCGGGTGGTCGTGATCATGGAGCACGCCAACAAGCACGGCCAGTCCAAGGTGCTGAAGGCTTGCACCCTGCCGCTGACCGGCACGGGCGTGGTCAGCCGCATCATCACCGACCTGTGCGTGTTCGACGTCAAGCCGGATGGCGCGGGTCTGGAGCTGATCGAACTGGCCGACGGCGTGACCCTCGACGAGGTGGCGGCCAAGACCGAGGCGACCTACACGGTCAAGCCGGGCGTCGCCTGACGCTCAGCCGGCGAACAGCGGGGCGAGGGCGGCCAGGGCCGCCTCCGCCTCGGCCCGGTCGGGCGTCTCGTCCTCGACGCCGTAGCCGACCATCTCGCTGGCGCCGCTGGCCTGGATGACGATCCCGTCGGCGCGGGGGATCATGCTGACCGAGCGGTACCACAGGCCGTAGGTCACCTCCGGCTGCGGCGTCAGCCAGGCGATCTGGCCGCGCACCGGAACGAGGCTGTCGTCGCCGAACAGGGCCCGCGCGCCGTACCCCGTGCAATTGACGATCACCCGCTCGGCCAGTTCGGACAGCTGCGACGGCGCATGGAAGGTCCGCTGCACGATCCGGCCGCCCTCCAGCAGAAAAGCCTCGGTCAGCTGTCGGGCGTACTCGGCCACGTTGAAGGTCATCTGCGGATACAGGCGCGCCGACGCCACCGGGAACGGGTGCTCCCCTAGCGACAGCGACCGCGAGCGCGGCGACAGTCCGTCCAGGCGGTCGCCGTAGCGGGCGAAGTCCACCTCGCCGGGCGTGGGCGCCGGGCCCACCGGCCCCTCGGCCTCCGAGGCGCGCAGGATGTACTGGTCGATGAACGACACCGGATCGCCGTCCAGCCCGACGAAGGCGTGGTGCTCGGCCCAGGACCGCCGCGCCATCGCCTCCCACCGCTCGGGAAAATCCGCCGCCACCGCAGACGCGGCGGCGACCCGCGAGTCCGGGGACCACACCCCGGTGGCCCGCGCCGAGCGGGTGTGGGGCGTGCGCTCGGCCGCATAGATGGTCGCCGGCGCGCCGGAGCGAAGCACGGTGAGGGCGGTGGTCAGGCCGATGGCGCCGCAGCCGATCACCGCCACGGGCCGCGCGCCGCCGGCCAGGGCCAGATCGCGCGCCGCGGCGGCCGAGCCCCACGACAGCGACCAGCCCGAACCGCCGTGGCCATAGTTGTGCACCAGCCGCTTGTCGCCCAGCGTCTCGACCTCGAGGCGCGGTCCGGCCGCCCGGAAGGGGCGCAGGCAGACGGTGATCCGACTCAGCCGGCCCGGATCGGTCAGCAGGGGCGCCAGGGCCGGGCGCTGGAACCGGGGCCGGGCCGGCGGCGGCGCGGCGGTGGCGGCGCAGCCGGCCAGGCCGGCGTAGGCCAGTCCGGCCAGGACCATGCGGCGGGGCATCCGGTTGTCCACGGGCGGGTCTCCACGGCGGCGCTGGGCCGCGACTATCGCCGCCGCCGGCGGTCCGGGCAATCCGCCCGCCGCCGTCGTGCACGCGAGCGGGGTATGGGTTTCGCAAACCGGCGGTCCGCGGGCATAATCGGTCCGCCGGCGCGAGGGGGCCGGCGCGGGGAGGATGAAATTCCGTGTCCAGCATGCTGCGAGCCACCCGGACTGTAACCCCGGCGCCCGACGCCGGCCGGGTGGCGGCGATCCGCAACACCCTGACGCTGGACGACGTCCAGTCCGTGGCCGGCTTCGGCGTCCAGGCGCGGCGCGACGTGCTGGCCTGTCTCGAGCAGGCGATCGAGGCCGGCGAGACGGAGCTGAACGACTGCGTCGAGCTGCTGGCCCGGCTGCGCGGACGGATGGCGGGGCTTGACCCGGCGGCCCTGGCCAGCCCGGGCGGCCTTGCGGGCCTGTTCTCGACCCGGGGCGGGCGGCTGGAGCGCTTCCGCGACCGGTTCGTCGAGGCCGTGCGGGCGCTGGCCTCGACCAGCGCCGAGATCAGGCCGCTGCTGGCCCGGGTCGAGACGCGCGGCCAGACGCTGGACGCCGTTCACGACCGCCTGCGCGCGGTGATCCAGGAAATCGACGCCTGCCTCGAGGCCGGCCGCGCCCGGCGGGCCGAGGCCGGCGACGGCGAGGCCGCAACGGTGCTGGACCAGCGGCTGGCCGATCTGGGCGCCCTGCGCGGCGCCGCCCTGGCCCAGCTGCCGGTGCTGCGCATGGCCCAGAACGCCGACGGTTTCGGGGCCGAGGCGGCGCGGGCGGCCATCCGGGCCGCGGTCGTCTGGCGGGACGAATGGGGCGAGGCCCTGGGCATGGAGCGCCGCCGCCGAATCCGCCCCGATCTGGTCTGGCTGAACCAGGCCCGACAGGACGCCGACGAGGCCCTGGCCCGGGCCGAGGTCGCCCTGTCGACCGCCCGCGCCCGTCGCGCCGGCGCCGGCGACCGCCTGCGTCAGGCCGCCGAGGCGGCGCGGCGCGAGCCTCAGCCGGCCTCGCCGCCGGCCACCGAGTCGGTCCAGGCCACCAGCTGACCGTTCAGCTCGGCCGTCGCCGCGTCGAACGCCGCGACGATGGCCGACACCCGGTTGTCGGCCGCCGGCTGATCGACGGTGAACAGCCGCTCGGCCATCACCGTCCGCTCGGGGAAACGCAGCATCCGCGCCCGCGCCGACACCCGCACCGTCGGCGCCGCGTCCTGGCCGCGGTCGTAGCGGGCCTCGAACGCGCGCACGTCCAGATCGAGGATCATGTCGGCCGGCGTCAGCTCCTGCCGGCCGATCAGCCGCACCCGCCGCGAGTCGGCCGAGAAGGCGTTGACCAGGGCGTCGGTGAACAGGTCCTCGGCCGGCGACACCCAGCGGGCCCCGGCGATGTAGGCCGCCTCGGCCCCGGTCACCGCCAGCAGCCGGTCGTCGGCGGCCGCGTCGGGAAACTGGATGCGGCGCAGGGACACCGAAGCCAGGGCGGTCCCGGGGGCCGCCGCCGGGGTCGCGCCTGAGTCGCCGCCGAAGCGGTACAGCTGCACCGGATCGGGCGTCGACAGCAGGGCGCAGCCGGCCAGGGCGACGGCGCCGAGAAGGACGGCGGCGGTACGGATCATGGTTGCACCTCGAGTTCCTGCGACTGCGGGCGGGCGATGAAATCACGCGGGCTGCGCCGGACGTCCTCGACCAGGCCGTCCAGCGAATGGGTGGCCTCCTCCAGGCTCTGGATCGCCGTGGTCAGCTGCGGCAGGCCGGTGGTGGCGAAGTCGCCCAGCGGGCCCTCCAGGCTGGCGGTCATCCGCCGGATGTCGGCCATGGCCGCCTGGGCCTCGGTGGCCGCCTGCTCGATGTTGCGGATCGCCTGGGTCCCGTCGCCCTCGACCAGGCCGCGGGTGCTCTCGGCCAGGGCGCGGTATTCGGCGATGGCGTCGGCCGCCTCGGCCATGGCCCGCTCGGCGTCGGCCAGCAGCCCCTTGCGCGCCTCGAGCTCGGCGCTCACCGCCTCGGCGTTGGCCAGGGTGGCCGAGAACGAGCGAATGTTGTCGTCCGACAGCACCCGGTTGATCCGGTTCAGGGCGTCCACCGTCTGGGCCAGCACGGTGCCGGAGCCCTGCAGCAGCTCGGCGATCGGGCTGGGCTGGCTCTGGATCACCGGCACCACGTCCTTGTCGTACTGCCCCTTGAGCAGCGGGCTGTCGGCCCCGCCGGCGGTGATCTGAATGTAGTTCACCCCGGTGATGCCCAGCGGCTCCATCTGGGCGCGCGAGTCGACCCGCACCGGCGTGTCCGACGCCAGCCGCACGCGCGCGATGACCTGATTGCCGGCCACCCGGTCGAGGTTCAGGTCGGTGATCTCACCGACCCGGATGCCGTTGAAATGCACCTCGCCGCCCTCGGACAGGCCCCGCACCGGACCATAAAAAACGATGTCATAGACGTCGTAGTCCTGGGCGAACTGGAACCGCGCCAGCCAGATCACGAACACCGCCAGCGCGGCCAGCAGGGCGACGGTCGCGATCCCGACGGCGGCGTAATGGGCGTCTCTTTCCATCGACGTGGTTCCTATCCTGCCCGGCCGGCGGCGGCGGCGCGCCCCCGGGGGCCGAGAAAATACTCCCTGATCCAGGGATGATCCGAACGCTCAAGCTCGTCCAGCGGCGCGGCGGCCACCACCCGCTTGTCGGCCAGCACCGCCACCCGGTCGCAGATGGCGTACAGGCTGTCGAGATCGTGGGTGATCATGAACACGGTCAGGCCCAGGTCGCGCTGCAGGTCGCCGATCAGCTGATCGAAGGCGGCCGCCCCGATCGGGTCCAGCCCGGCGGTCGGTTCGTCCAGGAACAGCAGCTCCGGGTCCAGCGCCAGGGCGCGGGCCAGCCCGACCCGCTTGCGCATGCCGCCGGACAGCTCGGCCGGCTTCAGGTGGTGCGCCTCGGGGCCCAACCCGACCATGGCGATCTTCAGCTCGGCGATCTCCTTGATCGTCGAGCGGGCCAGCGAGGTGTGCTCCATCAACGGCGAGGCGACGTTCTCCAGCACGCTCAGCGACGAGAACAGCGCCCCCTGCTGGAACAGGATGCCGGTGCGCTGCTCCAGCGCGACGCGGTCTTCGAGCCGCATCCGGGCGACGTCCTCGCCGAACAGGCGCACCTCGCCGCCCTCGGGCTGCTTCAGGCCGATGATGCTGTTCAGCAGCACCGTCTTGCCCGAGCCCGAGCCGCCGACCACGCCCAGCACCTCGCCGCGGTGGACGGTCAGGTCCAGCTCATCGTGGATCACCCGCTCGCCGAAGGCGCTGCGCAGGCCGCGCACCTCGATCGGATGGACCTCGTCCTCCGCGACCGGCTCGACGGGGGCGGCGGTCATACGCCCAACTCCAGATAGATCAGGGCGAACACCGCATCGATCACGATGATCGCGAAGATCGCCTGCACCACCGCCGCGGTCACCCGCCGGCCCAGCGACTCGACGTCCCCTGCCACGGCCAGTCCCTGCCGGCAGCCGATGGCGGCGACGATGATGGCGAACACCGGGGCCTTGGACAGGCCGACCCAAAGGTGCTGGATGCCGACGTTCTGTTCGATCCGCTGCAGGAAGAACACCGGCCCCAGATCCAGCTGGCTCCAGGTCACCAGCAGGCCGCCCAGCAGGCCGGCCAGCACGCCGACGAAGGTCAGCAGCGGCAGCATGATCAGCAGCGCCGCCAGCCGCGGGATGACCAGGGCCTGGAACGGATCGACCCCCATCACCTCCATGGCGTCGACTTCCTGGTTCATCTTCATCGAGCCGATCTCGGCCGCGAACGACGAGGCCGAACGGCCGGCCAGCAGCACCGCGGTGATGACCACGGCGAACTCGCGGAACACCGACACCCCGATCAGTTCGACGGCGAACACCTGGGCCCCGAACTGGGTCAGCAGGTCGGCGCCGAGGAAGGCGATCACCGCTCCGATGAAGAAATTGGTCACCGCCACGATCGGCAGGGCGTCCAGCCCCGAGCGGTCCATCTGGCTGACCCAGGCGGGCCAGCGGATGCGGCCGGGGCGCACCACCGCCCGTCCCGAGGAGATCAGCAGACGTCCCAGGAAGGCCAGCGACAGCCACCCTTCCTGGCCGATGTCGTGCACCCCGCGGCCGATGCGCGCCAGGCTGCGGGTCAGGAAATCGGCCCGTCGCGGCGGCGCGGCGACATTGCGCTCCAGCTTCTCGACCATGGCGTAGATGCGGCCGGCCTCGGGCCGTTCGGCCCACGCCCCGGCCGGCAACCGGCCGCCGGAGGTCTGCACCAGCACCAGGGCGCCCGAGGTGTCGAACTTGCCCAGCTGCGAGATGTCGAGCCGGCTGACCGTCTTGCCGTCCAGCGCCCGGGCCAGCCGCCGGTAAACCCGGCCCAGACCCATGGAGGTCCAGTCGCCGGACAGGGCGAGCGAGACGCCGCCCCTGGTCTTTTCGATCTGGAAATCGGCCCCCGGCATCGTCGGCACCTTAAACCAGCCCCGCCGCTTTGCCATCGGGACGCACGCGTCAATTCTAGCCTGTTTCGCTGATTCGAAAGCGGGCTCAGGCGCTTACGGCCACGCTCGGGTATCGCGCCGGCCCGCCTGCATCATTTCGTCGCCGGAACGCTCGACGCTTCTTCTTGCGACGCGTTCTCAACTGTGCGAGGACGCCGCCAGTTTCACCGACACACCGGGAGTCACCGATGATCCGAAGCCGCCTCACCCTGGCCCTCGCCGCGGTCGGCGCCCTCGCCCTGGCGTCGTGCGGCAGCGAGCCCGACGCCGGCGAGGTCAATCTGTACACGGCGCGGCACTACGACTCGGACCTGCGTCTGTACGAAATGTTCACCGAGGCCACGGGCATCCGGATCAACCGCATCGAGGGCAACCCGGACCAGCTGATCGCCCGCATGACCGCCGAGGGCGCCAACAGCCCGGCCGACGTGTTCGTCGCCGCCGACGCCGGGGCCCTGTGGCGGGCCCAGGAGGCCGGCCTGTTCCAGCCGGTCCAGTCCGAGGTGCTGAACGAACGCATTCCGGCCAACCTGCGGGCGCCGGACGGCTCGTGGTACGGCTTCTCGCGCCGCGCCCGGGTGGTCGCCTACGACACCGCCGACGTCCAGCCGGACGAGGTCGACACCTATGAGGAGCTGGCCTCGCCGCGCTTCCGCGGCCGCCTGTGCGTGCGCTCGTCCGACAGCGTCTACAACCTGTCGCTGGTCGGCGCCCTGATCGAGGCCTGGGGCGTGGACAAGACCCGCGACTGGGTCCGGGGCATCGTGGCCAACATGGCCCGGCCGCCCGAAGGCGGCGACCGCGACCAGATCCGCGCCGTGGCCGCCGGCGTCTGCGACGTGGCCCTGACCAACAGCTACTACTTCATCCGCATGGCGTCGGGCGACGACGAGGGCGACCGCCAAGTCACCTCGACCGTCCGCCTCGCCTTCCCCAGCCTCGACGGCCAGGGCTCGCACGTGAACGTCTCCGGCGGCGGCGTGGCGGCCAACGCGCCGAACCGCGACAACGCCGTGCGGCTGCTGGAATTCCTCGCCAGCGCCGAGGCCCAGACCCTGGTCTCGCAGCAAAACAACGAATACCCGGCCAGCCCCGACGTGCCGGCCCCGGCGCCGGTCGACGCCTACGCCGACTTCGAGGCCCATCCCATGCCGGTCTCCGCCTATGGCCTGAACCAGGCCGCGGCGCAGACCCTGATGACCGAGGCGGGCTGGCGATAAGCACGACGGCCACAGTCCGGACCCGCGCGGCGCCCCCGACCAGACGGTGGGGGGCGCCGTCGCCTTTGCGCGTCCTGGCCATCGCCGCGGCGGTGATCGCGATCGTGCCGCTGGCCGGCGTGGTCGCCGCCGCCCTCAGCGGCGGGGCGGCCGATCTGGCCGGCCGGGCCATCGGCCGCTACGCCGCCACCTCGGCGGCCCTGGCCCTGCTGGTGGCGATCGGCACGGGCGTCGCCGGCTCCATCGCCGCCTGGCTGGTGGTCATGCACCGCTTCCCCGGACGCAACCTGTTCGCCTGGGCCCTGGCCCTGCCGCTGGCCGCGCCGGCCTTCGCGGTGGCCTACGCCTACGCCGACCTGTTCGACGTCGCCGGCCCGCTGAGGTTCTGGCTGCGGGGCAGCCTCGGCTTCGACCTCCCGATCAATGTCCGCAGCCTGTGGGGCGCGGGGTTCGTCCTGTCGGCGGCCTTCTATCCGTACGTCTACCTGGCCATGCGCGCGGCCTTCGTGAACCAGTCGGTGTGCGCGCTCGAGGCCGCGCGCACCCTGGGCTGCAGCCAGCGGCAGGCGTTCCGCCGCGTGGCCCTGCCGCTGGCCCGGCCGGCCCTGGCCGCCGGCATGGCGCTGGCGGTGATGGAGACCCTGGCCGACTACGGCGCGGTCAGCTTCCTCAGCGTCCAGACCCTGACCACCGGCGTGGTGCGCGCCTGGTCGGTCTATGGCTCGACCGCCTCGGCCGCCCGGCTGGCCCTGCCGCTGCTGGGCGCGGCCGCCCTGTTGCTGTGGCTGGAGCGCTGGGGCCGGCGAGGCCGCGGATTCGAGGCGGCCAGCGCCCGCTGGCGCGCCCTGCCGACCACCCGGCTGACCGGACTCAAGGCGTGGGCCGCATCGGGCTTTTGCCTGATGCTGGTCGGCGCCGGCCTGCTGCTGCCGGCGGCCTGGCTGGCCTGGGTCGGCCTGTCCGCCTCGCCCGAGATGGGCCGCCTGCTGCGCGCCGGGGCCCACGCGCTGGGCCTGGGGCTGGGCGGCGCCCTGATCACCGTCCTTCTGGCCACCGCCCTGGCCCTGGGCGCGCGCAAGGTTCCGATGGCCGCCCGGGTGGCCAGCCTGGGCTACGCGACCCCCGGCGCGGTGATGGCCATCGGCCTGCTCGCCCCGGCCGCCTGGCTGTGGCAGAGCCTGCCCGGCGCCGCCTCGGGCCTGGGCGTCGGCCTGGTCATGCTGATCTATGCCTACGCCGCCCGGCTGATGGCCGCGGCGCTGGAGCCGATCGACGCCGGCCTGGCCCGGGTCACCCCGTCGATGGTCGCGGCCGCCCGGGGCCTGGGCCGCAACGAGACCGGGGCCGCCCTGGCGGTGCAGTTGCCGGTCGCCCGCGGGGCCCTGCTGACCGCCGCCCTGGTGGTGTTCATCGACATCCTCAAGGAGCTGCCGGCGACCCTGATCCTGCGGCCGTTCAACTTCGACACCCTGGCGGTGCTGGCCGACAACTACGCCCGCGACGAGCGGCTGGCGCAGGCGGCCTGGCCGTCGCTGATGATCGTCTTGGCGGCGCTGCCGGCCGTGATATGGCTCACCCGCAAGGTCGCCGCCTCGCGACCGGGAGCGCCCGTTTGAGTTCATCGCCGACCCTCACCGTGCGCGGCGCGCACAAGCGTTACGGCGCCAAGGCCGCCGTCGCCGACGCCAGCCTCGAGCTGCGCCCCGGCCGGATCACCTGCCTGCTGGGCCCGTCCGGCTGCGGCAAGTCGACCCTGCTGCGCCTGATCGCCGGCCTGGAGCTGATGGACGCCGGCGAGATTCGCGCCGGGGACCGGGTGCTGTCGGGCAAGGGGATCGAGGTCGCGCCCGAGCATCGCGGCGTCGGCATGGTGTTCCAGGACTAC
>CAZQBJ010000076.1:6803-9748 GCA_964591465.1 uncultured Brevundimonas sp. | reverse complement strand
AGCTCGCGGGCCTTCCAGCCGGCGTAGTCCGCCGTCTCGGGCAGGCGGCGGCGCTGGCGCAGGCGATCCAGCAGCTCGGCGTGGGTCGGCCGCTCGTCCAGCCAGGCGGCGTCCAGCTCGAACAGGGTCTGGAAGGCGGTGTTGTAGAAGGTCAGCCGCTTGGAGGCGCCGAAGATGGCCACCGCGTCGGCCAGGTGGTTCAGCGTCTCGTCGTGGGCCTCGACGTGGCGGCGCAGGGTGTCGCGGGTCTCCTCCGCCTCGGTCATGTCCTGGGCGAAGGCGATGACCTCGCCGTCGCCCAGCGGCTGGGCGATCACCCGCCAGGCCCGGCGGCGGCCGGCGGTGGTGGTCCAGCGGAAGCCCTCGTGACGACGGCCCAGCCGGGCGGCTTCCCTGAGAATGGCGTCGGCCCCGCGGTCGAAGGTGCGGCCGCGGGCGCGGGCCTGCTCGACATCGGCGGCCTGGGCGGCCTCCAGCCAGGCGGCGTTGGCCCACACCAGCTGGCCCGAGGCGTCAACGATCCAGGCCGGGGTGGGCAGGGCCTCGATCACCCCGTCCAGCCGGCCCTCGGGGCGCATCTCCGAGCCGGGGCGCAGCCGCAGCCAGACCGCCCCGCCGCCGGCCCGCCCCTCGACCCTCAGGGCGCCGCCGGTCGCCGGCGTCAGGAAGCTGGTCGGCTCGCCGGCTTCGATCAGCCGGGTCAGGCGCTCGGCCACCTCGGGCCGGGTGGCGGCCAGGGCGTCGATCAGAGCCTCGGCGTCGCCGTCCTCGGGCCGGCCCAGAGCCTTCAGCGCCAGCGGCAGGGCCCCGGCCCCGGCGGTCACCCGGGCCTCGCCGTGCTCGATGGCCAGCACCACGTCGTCGAAGCTCGCCGCGGCCGCGTCGATGTCGGCCAGCCGGCCCTCGGCCGCGTCAGCCCGCGCGGCCGCCAGCTGCAGGCGCCGGGCGGCGTGCAGGCGGAAACGCCACGCCCAGACGCTGACCGCCACGGCCAGTCCCGTCGCGCCCGCCGCCGCTACGAAGGCGATGTCAGCTTCGGCCATCCCCGTCCGCCGTTGCCCCGATCCGTCCGACTCCAGTCCGACAGCTACAGGATAGCCGAACCGGGCGCCAATACATCCCGGTTGCCGCCGATGGCCCGTCGGCCGATATGGTGAGGCATGACCGACGCCTCGCCCGTCCCCTACGAGGGTCCCGCCCCCTCGCTCGACGACTTCGTCCGGCTGGCCGAGGCGGCCCTCGAACGGCTGCCCGCGCCGTTCCGCACGGCCGCCGGCGAGGTGGAGATCCGGGTGCTGGACTTCGCCGACGAGGAAACCCTGGCCGAGATGGGCATCGAGGACCCGTTCGAGCTGACCGGCCTGTATCAGGGGGTCGACCTGGCCCGGCGCTCGGTGCTGGACCCGTCGCCGGAAGTGTCGATGGTGTTCCTGTACCGCCGGCCGATCCTCGACGAGTGGGCCGAGCGGGGCGACGTCGGCCTGGCCCAGATCATCGAGCACGTGCTGATCCACGAGATCGGTCACCATTTCGGCCTGTCGGACGACGACATCGACGCCATCGAGGCCGCCGCCGGCTGATCGCGTGGTCGTCCGCGAAGCGCCAACGGACGGGGGTGGTCGTTGGCGCATCGACCGCGGGCGGACCCGCAACGTCGCTGGCCCGCGCCGACCCCCGGTACGCACCGTGTCGCCATCGGCCTGTCCGGGGCCCCATGGAGACACGTCTGATGAAGATCGCCGCCCTGTCCGTTTCGGCCGCCGCCCTGCTGTTCGCCGGCGCCGCCACAGCCCAGGAGTCCCCCCTGCGCCTGACCTTCCAGACCAGCGCCTCTGAGGGCGTGGTGATGGTCGCCGTGTTCGATTCCGAGGCGGCGTGGAACGGCGGCGGCGCGCCGGCCGCGGCGGCCCGGATCGAAGCCGGAGCCGGGCCGGTCGAGGCCGCGTTCGATCTGCCGGCCGGCGACTACGCGGTGCGCGCCTTCCATGACGTGGACGGCGACGGCGAGCTGAACACCAACCCGTTCGGCATTCCGATCGAACCGTTCGCCTTCTCGAATGACGCCCGCGGCCGCATGGGGCCGCCCGGCTGGTCGGCGGCGCGCTTCACCGTGTCCGGGCCGACGGCCCAGACGATCGACCTTCGCTAGGGCCGGAGGCTCCCATGATACCTTCGCGCAGAAGCTTCCTCGCCGGCGCCGCCGCCCTGTCGGCGGCGGTCGTCACCCCCGAGACCAGCTGGGCCCGACGGGCCGCGCGGCTCGGCGCCGACTGGGGCCTGGCGACCGCGGACGTGGAGACCGACGTGGCGCCGCGACCGATGCGGCTGGTGCACGGGCGCGCGCCGGCCGACCTGTCCGGCGACCTGTTCCGCAACGGGCCGGCCCGGTTCCGTCGCCCCGGCGGCGCCGCGGCCCACTGGTTCGACGGCGACGGGCTGATGCGCCGGTTCCGCATCCGCGACGGCCAGGTCGAGCTGGCAGCCCGGTTCGCCGACACGCCCAAGCGGCGCCAGGAGGCGGCGGCCGGCGCCATGCTGATGCCGGGTTTCGGCACCCTGGGCGACCCGCGCGCGATCATCGAATCGCCCGACGACGCCAATGCGGCCAACACCTCGGCCCTGCCGGTCGGCGACGCCGTCTGGGCCCTGTGGGAGGGCGGCTCGGCCCTGGCCATGGATCCCGAGACCCTGGCCACCCGCGGCTTCGTCACCCACCGGCGCGACCTGGCGGCCATGCCCTTCCTGGCCCACCCTCGGATCGAGCCGGACGGGCGCATCTGGAACCTTGGAGTGGTGCACGACCGGGCCGTCGTCTGGCGGCTGGCGGCGGACGGGACGCTGGAGGACGCCCAGCTGATCGACCTGCCGCGGGCCAGCTATATCCACGACTTCACGGCGACCGACCGGCATCTGCTGATCGTCCTGCAGCCGTGGGTGCGGACCCG
>CAZQBJ010000076.1:0-6703 GCA_964591465.1 uncultured Brevundimonas sp. | reverse complement strand
CGAGGCCGACGCCTGGCTGCTGGTCCCGTCGATCAACCTGGCCGAACGGGCGACCGAGCTGCACCTGTTCGACGCGGCCGACGCGGCGGCCGGGCCGGTGGCCAGCTGGCGGGCCGACGTGGCCCTGCCGGCCGGCTTCCACGGGGCGTGGCGGGCCGCCTAGTACCAGCCGGCGGCGCGCAGGGCGCGGGCGTAGCGGCGGCTGACCGGGGCCTCGAGCCCGCCGGTCAGGGTCAGGCGCGCGCGTCCGTCGCCGCGGCGCACCCCCTCGACGGCGTCCCTGGCCACCCACCAGCTGCGGTGGGTCTGGGCGCCCTCGAGCCCGGCCAGCTCCTCGACCGCGTCGGACAGGCGCATCAGGATCAGGTCCGAGCCGCGGTCGGTGTGGATGCGCAGGTAGTGGTCCTCGGCCTGCACCGCGTGGATGGTCGCGCCGCGCAGCCGCGGCGGCAGCCGCTGGAGGAAGCGCGAGGGCGCGTGGTCGGGCGTCGCGTGGGTCTGGCGCGGATTGCGCGAGGCCAGCACGCTGATGCAGGTGATGGCCGCGGTGATGGTCACCACCGGGGCGATGAAACGCGGCAGGGACGACAGGGGATAGAGCCCGCCGTCGAACACGCCGGTGCCCAGCCAGACGATCGGCGACATGACCAGGCTGATGACCGCGGTCATCGCCGCGGCCGCCAGCCACGGCCGCTCGTCCGGGTCGATCCAGCGGGCGACCAGGCGCGAGCCGATCTCGCCCCACAGGCTGCCGATCGCCATCAGCGGCAGCCAGTACAGCAGCCGCCGGCCCAGCCCCACGCCGGGCGAGATGAAGGCCCCCGACAGGGCCAGCAGGACGCCGGCGATCATGGCCACCGCGAACAGCTTGGCCAGCTCGATCAGCCCCAGGCGGTCCCTCAAACTCACGGCGCGGTCGGATCGCACACGGCGCGGAAGCCGGCGGCGGCGAATTTCACCATGTACTGGCCGGCGGTCTCCAGATCGCCCGAGCGGCACAGCCCGCCGGACAGCCGGTCCAGCCGCCCGGTCTCGCCCAGGGTCAGGGTCAGGGCGCCGGACAGATTGTGGTACCCCCAGTACAGGTCTTCCTCGCGGGCCTCCGGCAGGACCCGCTTGATCAGCTCGATCAGTCGCCGGGCGGTCGGGTCGAAATAGCGGGTCATGATCTCGCCGCCGAAGGCCGGGTTGGCGTTGGTCTGGGCGACCAGGGCCGCATAGTGCTTCCAGCCCGGCCCGCCCTTGAGGGCCCAGTCGAACGGCGACTTCAGGAACGCCTCCAGCAGCCCTTCGAGGGTCATGTTCTCGCCGGCCGCCTCGGCGTAGCGGTCGATGGCCGCCACCCGGTCGCTGTTCCACACCTCGGCCCGGCGCAGGAACACCGCGTCGAACAGCTCGCGCTTGGACCCGAAATAGTAGTGGACCAGGGCGGTGTCGACGCCCGCCTCGCCGGCGACCTGGCGGATGGTGACGCCGTAGAAGCCGTGCTTGGAGAACAGGTCCTCGGCGGCGTCCAGGATGGTGTCGCGGGTCTCGACCGGCCGGCGGGCCTTCGGCGGGCGGCCCCGACGTTCGGGACGGGGCTTGGCCGGGGCGGCGGGGGCGGCGGCGGGCTTGGTCATGGGCGCGAGGCTAGCGCCCCGCCGGGCGTCCGTGCAACGGCGCCACAGTGGCCGGGCGAAAACCGCCGACGGCCAAGCGGAGCGTTTGACAGAAACCCGTTTCGCCGTCACTTTCGAGAAAATCATTGAACGCTGAATAAAAGCCAGCGTCCGGAAACGCCGACAGTCGGGAGCTACTCATGAACAAGGTCATCCGGTCCGCCCTCATGGCGGGCGTCGCCTTTGGTGCGTTCGGCGTTCTCGCCGGCGCCGCCGCGGCCCAGGAAAGCTACGAAACCCCCTCGTCCGAGCCGATGGCGACGAGCGTCGACGAGATCGTCGTGACCGCCCGCCGCCGCGAGGAATCGCTGCAGGACGTGCCGGTCGCCGTCACCGCCTTCAGCGCCGAGCGCCTGGAGACCACCGGCGCGGCCGACATCACCGACCTGACCCGCAGCACGCCCAGCATGACGCTGCAGGCGGCCCGCGGCGCCAACTCGACCCTGATCTCCTTCATCCGCGGCGTTGGCCAGCAGGACCCGCTGTGGGGCTTCGAGCCGGGCGTCGGCCTGTACGTCGACGACGTCTACATCGCCCGCCCGCAGGCGGCGGTGCTGGACATCTTCGACATCGAGCGGATCGAGGTGCTGCGCGGGCCGCAAGGCACCCTTTACGGCCGCAACACCGTCGGCGGCGCCATCAAGTATGTGACCGACCGCATCGGCGCCGTGCCCGAGGGCCAGGTCCGTCTGGCCTATGGCAGCTATAACCAGCGCGAGATCATCGCCTCGGGCTCCGCGCCCCTGTCCGACACCATCGCCGTCTCCGGCGCCGTGGCCCGCTATCTGCGCGACGGCTACGGCCAGAACCTGAACACCGGCGCCGAGCACTACAACAAGGACGTCGCGGCCCTGCGCGCCAGCATCGAGTGGACGCCGACGCCGGACCTGTTCTTCCGTCTCGCCGCCGACGCCACCTGGGACGATTCCAACCCGCGTCACGGTCACCGCGAGCTGGCTCCCAGCCCGTCGGACGTCTACGACACCCACGCCGGGGCCGGCGACCGCAACAGCGTCGAGACCTCGGGCGTGTCGCTGCTGGGCGAATGGCGCGCCAGCGACAACCTGACCTTCAAGTCGATCACCGCCTACCGCGAGGGCGAGACCCTCGGCCCGATCGACTTCGACAACCTGCCCGATCCGCTGCTGGACATCCCGGCCTTCTATGAGGACCACCAGTTCAGCCAGGAATTCCAGGCGCTGTTCGAGGGCGATCGCTGGCAGGGCGTGGCTGGCGTCTACTACATGGACGCCTACGCCGCCGGCGCCTTCGACACGGTGATCGGGGCCCTCAACTTCACCACCCTGACCGCCGGCTCGGTCGAGACCGAAAGCCTGGCCCTGTTCGGCGACTTCAGCTTCGACTTCACCGACCGCCTGTCGGCGTCGATCGGCGGCCGCTGGACCCGCGACGAGAAGACCGGCGAGGTCTTCCGCCACTCGTACCTGGGCATCCGCAGCCCGTTCTTCGGCAACGCCGCGGCCATCCCGGTGGCCGAGCTGACCAACTACGAGAACACCCGCACCTTCGAGGAATTCACCCCGCGGGTCAGCCTCAGCTACGAGATCACGCCGAACCTGACGACCTACGCCTCGTACGGCCGCGGCTTCAAGTCGGGCGGCTTCGACATGCGCGGCGACGCCTCGGCCTATCCGGACACCGTCGACGGCTACGACTCGGAGATCGTCGACACCTTCGAGCTGGGCCTGAAGGGCTCGCTGCTGGACGGCCGCTTCAACTTCGCCACGGCGATCTTCGACTCCTCGTACGAGGACATGCAGATCACCACCCAGTACCCGACGGCCACCCCGGGCATCGTCGCCTCGGTGGTCGACAACGTCGGCCAGGCCTCGATCCGCGGCTGGGAGCTGGAAAGCTCGATGCGGTTCACCGACAACCTCGTCGGCAACTTCATGCTCAGCTACATCGACGCCGAGTTCGACGAGTTCCTGGGCTACGTGCCGACCGGGCCGGCCAATCCGACCTGCCCGACCCTGCCGGGCTGCGTGATCGACCTGTCGGGCGTGCGCGACTTCCAGAACACGCCCGAGTGGAGCGGCTCGGCCAGCTTCACCTACACCCACCACCTGAGCAACGGCGGCGAGATCCTGTTCACGCCCAGCGCGTCCTACCGCGGGGCCTACCAGCTGTTCGAGACGGCCCAGCCGATCCTCGACCAGGACGGCTACTGGCTGTTCGACGCCAGCATCGTGTGGAACTCGCCGGACCACCGCTACAGCGTCGGCCTGCACGGCCGGAACCTGGGCGACGAGGAGTACCGCGTCGGCGGCTACGACTTCAGCTCGTTCGGCGCCCTGGCCGGCGACTCGGTGATCGGCTTCTACGGCCCGCCGCGCACCATCACCGCGACCCTGACGGCGCGGTTCTGATCTCCTCCTGAAGGATGCACTCCGGGCGGCGGTTCACTCGAGCCGCCGCCCTTTTTCTTTTCACCGCCGGTGAACCTCTCTAGCGTCGGCACACCAGTCATCGGGGAAGCGTGAGCATGAACACCCAGTCCGAGGTCGCGCCCGCGCGAAGCGGCTACCGCTACTATGTGCTGGCGGTCCTGGTCTTCGTCTACACGCTGAACTTCCTCGACCGGCAGATCATCGGCATCCTGGCCGCGCCGCTGAAGGCCGAGTTCAACCTCACCGACACCCAGTTCGGCCTGCTGGGCGGCATCGCCTTCGCCTCGGTCTATTCGACCCTGGCCATTCCGCTGGCCTGGCTGGCCGACCGCTTCAGCCGAGTGTGGATCATGACCGGCGCCCTGGCCGTGTGGAGCGGCTTCACCGCCCTGTGCGGCATGGCCGGTTCGTTCGGCCAGCTGTTCCTCTGCCGCATGGGCGTCGGCGTCGGCGAGGCCGGCGGCGTGGCCCCGGCCTATTCGCTGATCTCCGACTATTTCCCGCCGTCGCAGCGGGCCCGGGCGCTGGCGGTGTTCGCCTTCGGCATCCCGATCGGCACCGCCGCCGGCACCCTGGTCGGCGGCCTGCTGGCGGCGGCCTACGGCTGGCGGACCGCCTTCGTCGTCGTCGGCCTGATCGGCGTGGCCATCGCGCCGCTGCTGCTGTTCACCGTGCGCGAGCTGCGGCGCGGCGCCTCCGAGGCGGTCCGCGGGCCGGACCTCGCGCCCCCGCCGGCGGCCCCGCCGATCGACTCGGCCCCGGTGGCCCAGCCGCTGCCGCCGCACGGCTCGGCCCGGGTTGGCGCCACGGCCGCGGCGATCATGCTGGGCCTGGGCGTCCTGGCCCTGGCGGCCGGCGCCGTCGTCGGGCTTGGCCTGGGCGACCGCGCTCGCGGCGTCACCCTTGGCTTCGCCGGCCTGCTGGCCCTGGTCATCGGCGTGTCGCTGATGATCGCCCGGGCCACCGCCTCGGCGGTCATTCCCAAGAAGAGCTTCTGGCTGCTGGCCCTGGGCGCCGCCTCGTCCTCGGTGTGCGGCTACGGGGTGGCCGGCTGGCTGCCGCTGTTCTTCATGCGCAGCTTCGACCTGACCCTCAGCCAGACCTCGTGGTACTACTCGGGCATCGCCCTGATCGGCGGCACCTTCGGCATCTGGATGGGCGGCGCCATTGCCGACCGGCTCAGCCGCCGGGGCAAGGGGGCCTATCCGCTGGTCCCGGCCATCGCCTTCCTGATCTCGGCCCCGTGCTTCATCCTGGCGATGAACTCGCCGTGGCTGATCGGCCTGGTGCTGCCCGGCGGCGGCTCGAACGCCCAGCAGCTGACCCTGGCCTTCCTCATCTTCCTGATCCCGACCGGGCTGAACCTGGCCTGGCTTGGCCCGGTCACGGCCGCGGTGCAGAACCTGGTTCCGGCCGCCATGCGCTCGACCGCCTCGGCCCTGTTCCTGCTGATCAACAACCTGCTGGGGCTGGCCGTCGGCTTCTACTATTTCGGCTGGATGAGCGACCTGCTGGCCCCGCGGTTCGGCGAGGAGAGCCTGCGCTGGGCGATCTACACCGGCATGGGCTTCTACCTGCTGGCGGCGGTGCTGCTGATCGGCGCCTCGCGCACGCTGAAGCGGGACTGGGTCGGCTGAACGCGCGAGTGGCGAGTGGCGTGCGATGAGTGGCCGGGTGACGCGCCGGAGGTGAACCGGCCGCCGCGCCTTCGCCCCTGCGACTCGTTGACCCGTCATCTATCCCCGATCCCAACTCGCCACTCACCACTCGCCACTCGTCACTCGCCCGCTGTTGCACCTGCGAAGGCGCGGGTCTTATAAGCGGCGCACCTTTCTCCTCCCCCGGGACGCGCGATCGATGAACATCCACGAGTATCAGGCCAAACAGGTGCTGAAGGGCTACGGCGTCCCGGTCGCCGAGGGCGTCGCCATCACCTCCGCCGACGAGGCCGAGGCCGCGGCCCGTCAGCTGCCCGGCCCGCTCTATGTGGTGAAAAGCCAGATCCACGCCGGCGGACGCGGCAAGGGCAAGTTCAAGGAGCTGGGCCCCGACGCCAAGGGCGGCGTCCGTCTGGCCCGCACGGTCGAGGACGTGGTCGCCAACGCCCGCGAGATGCTGGGCAACACCCTGGTGACGGCCCAGACCGGCCCGGCCGGCAAGCAGGTCAACCGGCTGTACATCGAGGACGGCGCGGACATCGACCGGGAACTCTATCTGTCGATCCTCGTCGATCGGGGGACTGGCCGGGTGTCCTTCGTGGTCTCGACCGAGGGCGGCATGGACATCGAGGCGGTGGCCCACGACACGCCCGAGAAGATCGTCACCGTGGCCATCGACCCGGTCGCCGGCGTGACCCCGGCCAATGTCGCCGAGCTGAACGCCGCCTACGGCCTGACCGGTCCGGCGGCCCAGGACGGCGAGGCCCTGTTCCCGGCGCTGTACCGGGCCTTCGTCGAGAAGGACATGGCCCTGCTGGAGGTCAATCCGCTGATCGTCATGACCAACGGCCGCCTGCGGGTGCTGGACGCCAAGGTCAGCTTCGACGGCAACGCCCTGTTCCGCCACCCGGACATCGTCGCCCTGCGCGACGAGTCGGAAGAGGACGCCAAGGAGATCGAGGCGTCGAAATAC
>CAZQBJ010000075.1:6071-9956 GCA_964591465.1 uncultured Brevundimonas sp. | reverse complement strand
CCTCGGTGTAGCAGGGATTGGGGGCGATCGCGCCCATGCCGCCGGTGTTGGGGCCCAGATCCCCGTCGAAGGCCCGCTTGTGGTCCTGGGCGCCGCCCAGCAGCACCGCGCGGGTCCCGTCGCACAGGGCGAACAGCGAGCCTTCCTCGCCGTCCATGAATTCCTCGATCACCACCCGCGCGCCGGCCTCGCCGAAACGGCCGCCCAGCATGCGCTCGATCTCCGCCTCGGCGTCGCGGCGATCCGGGCTGATGGCCACGCCCTTGCCGGCCGCCAGACCGTCGGCCTTGATCACATAGGGGGGGTTGAACCGGTCCAGGGCGGCGCGCGCCTCGGCGACGGTCTCGTAAACGCCATAGCCGGCGGTGGGGATGTTGTGGCGTTCGCAGAAGGCCTTGGAAAAGGCCTTGGAGGTCTCCAGCCGGGCCGCCTTGCGGGTCGGGCCGAAGCACGGGACGCCGGCGGCCGCCAGCCGGTCGGCCAGGCCCGCCTCCAGCGCGCTTTCGGGCCCGACCACCACGAGGTCAGCCCGAATTTCCCGCGCAAGAGCCGCCAGCCCGTCCGCGTCGTCGGCGCGGACGGGCTTCAGCTCCCCGAGCGACTCCATTCCGGGGTTGCCCGGGGCGATGACCAGCCGCTCCACCAGGGGCGAGCGGCTGATCTTCCAGGCCAGGGCGTGTTCGCGCCCGCCCGATCCGACCAGCAGGATATTCATCAGGGCGCTTTGACGCGCCCGTTCCCGCCGGTCAAGACGGGCCGCCTTACATCGCCTGTTCGGTCCACGCCGGCAGGGCGGCGAGGGCTTCGGCGGTCATGGTGGTCTGCACGTCGCCATCGGCCGTCGGGGTCAGACCGTCGACCGGCACGACCACGTGGCCGTCACGGCCATCCAGGCTGACGGCCAGGCCGGTCACGGCGCCGCTGGCGTCGGTGATCACCCGCTCCACATCGCCCAGGTCCGTGCCGTCGGCGCTGACGATGTCGGCGTCTTCCAGCTGTTGATTGGTCATGCCCAGGGTCATGCCGCCCGTGGTGGCCGACGGGGCCGGAGCCATCGGATCGGTCATGGTGGTGTTGGCTTCGTCAGCCGGCGGAACGGCCGGCTCCTGGGTGTTGTCCGAGCAGGCGGCGGCCATCAGGGCGACGGCGCCGGCAGCGCAGATCAGGGTCATCTTGGTCATGGGGGTCCTCGTTACTTTTTTGGCCTCTCAAGCGAGCGCCGACAGGGCGTAGACGAGCCCGCCCAGCATCAGCAGACCCGCCAGAACCAGCCAGACGCTGACCGCCGGAGCACGGCTTCGCCGGTCCGGTTCGCCTTCGCCTGGCGGGCGCTCGCGGGGCCGCATGGGGCTCATCGAGCCAACCAACGGGCGCGCGGCCGGCATGTTCCCGCTACAGTGCCGTCCATGACGGACATCGACTCGGCCGCCGGGCCCGACGCCCCGCGCGACAACAATCCGCCGCTCAGCATTTCGGAGCTGTCGTTCGCCCTGAAGCGCACGTTGGAGGACCGCTTCG
This sequence comes from uncultured Brevundimonas sp., assembly GCA_964591465.1. Classification (GTDB taxonomy): domain Bacteria; phylum Pseudomonadota; class Alphaproteobacteria; order Caulobacterales; family Caulobacteraceae; genus Brevundimonas. Next base: position 8,438 of record CAZQBJ010000075.1, on the reverse strand, counting down.
GCCATGTGCGGCTGCGCGGCGAGATCTCCAAGGTCAATCGGCACGCCTCGGGGCACGTCTATCTGACGCTGAAGGACGACAAGGCCTGCCTGGACGGCGTGGTGTGGCGCGGGTCGGTGCGCAGCCTGCAATGCCAGCCGGAGACCGGGCTCGAGGTCATCGTCACCGGCAAGATCACCAGCTACCCGGCCCGCTCGTCGTACCAGATCGTCATCGAGCGGATGGAGCCGGCCGGCGCGGGCGCCTTGCTGGCCCAGCTCGAGCGGCTCAAGGCCCGCCTGCGCGACGAGGGCCTGTTCGCCCCCGAGCGCAAGCGGCCTCTGCCGGGTTATCCGGCGGTGGTCGGAGTGATCACCAGCCCGACCGGCGCGGTCATCCGCGACATCCTGCATCGGATCTCCGAGCGCTGGCCGTGCCGGGTGCTGGTCTGGCCGGTCGTGGTGCAGGGCGAGCCGGCCGCGGCGCAGGTGGCCGCCGCCGTGCGCGGGTTCAACGCCCTGGCCGAGGGCGGTCCGATCCCCCGGCCCGACCTGCTGATCGTCGCCCGCGGCGGCGGCTCGGTCGAGGATCTGTGGCCGTTCAACGACGAGGCGCTGACCCGCACCGTCGCGGAGAGCTCCATTCCCCTGATCTCGGCCGTCGGGCACGAGACCGACACCACCTTGATCGATTTCGTGTCCGACCGACGGGCGCCGACCCCCACCGGCGCGGCCGAAATGGCCACCCCGGTGCTGGCCGACCTGGCCTGGGCGATGGCCGACTACGAACGCCGCCTCTACCAGTGCGGGGCCCGCCTGCTGGAGGATCGGCGCACCCGCCTGCGCGCGGCGGCCCGCGGCCTGCCCCGGCCCGAGAGCCTGCTGGCCCTGGCCAGCCAGCGACTGGACCACGCGGCCAGCCGGCTCGGCTCGGCCCTGTCGGGCAATGCGGCGGCCCACGAGCGACGCCTGCTGGCCGTCTCGGCCCACCTGCGCCCCGGCGTCCTGCGCCAGCCCATCGCCCGCGCGCGTCAGCGCCTGCAGGAGCTGAACGGCCGCATGACCCTGGCCCTGGGCCGCGCCGTGCCGCGCGAGGCCGACCGGCTTGTCCGCCTGTCCCGCCTGCTGGACAGCCTCAGCCCCGACCGGCCGTTGGCCCTGGGCTTCGCGCGCGTCCACGACGAGCACGGCGCCCTGGTCCGCTCGGCGGCCGCGCTCAGCGCGGGCCAGCGGCTGCGGCTGCATTTCGCCGATGGCGATCGCGCCGCGGTGGTCGACGGGGCCGCGCGCGCGCCCAGCCGGTCCAGGTCGGCGCCCCCGGCCCAGGGAGACCTGTTCTAGGGCTCCGCCCGGGCTATAGTGGCCCCATGAACGCTCATGACCGCGACCTGACCGGCCCGGCCGCCGTGCACTACGGGGACGGCGAGTTTGTCGTCCTCAAGCCGGGGGCCTTCGTGACGTGCGCGGTCACCGGCCGGCCCATTCCGCTGGACAGCCTGCGTTACTGGAGCGTCGAGCGGCAGGAAGCCTACGCCGGGCCGCGCGAGGCGCTGGAGCGGCTGGGCCAGTGACGGTGCACCGGCGCGGCCTGCTGGGCGTTCTGGGCGCAGCGATCGCCGCGCCGGCCCTGGCGCGACCACAGGCGGACGCCGGCCTGGCCCTTAGCGGACGATGGGTGCAGGGCGGCTTCGCCCTCGGCCGCACCCGCCCCGGCGCCGCGATCTTCGTCGATGGCGAAGCCCTGACCACCGCGGCGCCCGATGGGCTGTTCGTGGTCGGCTTCGACCGCGACTGCGGCGCCAGCGTCGAGATCGAGGCCCGCGCCGGCGGCTGGTCGGCCCGTCGTCGTCTGGTCATCGCCCAGGGCGACTTTCCGCAACAGCGCATCGACGGCCTGCCGCCGTCCACCGTCGACCCCGTCGACCCGGTCCTGCTGGCCCGCATTCGCCGCGAGTCAACGCTGAAGGCCGAAGCGTACGCCAGCCGCGACCCGGCCACCGGCTTCGCGAACGGCTTCGCCTGGCCGCTGGCGCAGTTCCGCATCTCCAGCCGCTGGGGCAGCCAGCGCATCCTCAACGGCACGCCCGCCCGCCCCCATTACGGGATCGACCTCGCGGCGCCGGCCGGGACCGTCATCCGCGCCCCCGCGCCGGGACTGGTCGTGCTGGCCGAGCGGGACCTGCATTACGAAGGCGGCACGACCTTCATCGACCATGGCCAGGGGCTGGTCAGCGTCTATCTGCACCAGTCGCGGCTGGACGTGGCGGTCGGCGACCGGGTGGCCGCCGGCCAGGCCATCGGCCGGGTCGGATCCTCGGGCCGGGCGACGGGGCCGCACCTGTGCTGGCGGCTGAAATGGCGCGACCGGAATCTCGATCCGTCCCTGATG
>CAZQBJ010000075.1:0-5971 GCA_964591465.1 uncultured Brevundimonas sp. | reverse complement strand
CCCTGCGCGAGCAGTCGATCGACCTGGCCATCGTGGATTTCAACATGTTCCCGCTGGACGGGGTGGAGTTCACCCGTCTGGTGCGCAACAGCGCCGACAGCGTGAACCCCTACCTGCCGATCATCATGATGACCGGCCATTCCGAACTGGCCCGGGTGCAGGAGGCGCGCGACGCCGGCGTCAACGAGTTCGTGGTCAAGCCGATCACCGCCCGGGCGGTGCTCAGCCGCATCCAGGCGGTGATCTTCCACCCCCGCCCGTTCGTGCGGTCCGAGACCTATTTCGGCCCCTGCCGGCGGCGCACGGCGACCCGGGGCTACAAGGGACCGTTCCGGCGGGCGAGCGATCCGAAGCCGGCCTGAACCCTACCAGGCGATGGTCAGGCCGCCGTCGATCACCACCGTCTGGCCGGTCATGTAGGAGGCGGCCGGGCTGGCCAGGAACACGGCGGCCCCGGCGATCTCATCCGGCTGGCCGATGCGCTTGAGCGGGGCCGGCTCGGTCACCGTCTTCAGCAGGGCCGGGTTCTCCCACAGGTATTTGGCGAAGTCGGTCTGCACCAGGCCCGGGGCGATGCAGTTGACCCGCACGTTCGACGGGCCCCACTCGACCGCCAGGTTGCGCACCAGCTGCATGTCGGCCGCCTTGGAGATGTTGTAGGCCCCGATCACCGCATTGCCGCGCAGGCCGCCGATCGAGGAGATGACCACGATCGCCCCGTCCTTCCGCTCCAGCATCTGCGGCGCGACCATCTGCATCAGCCAGTGGTTCGAAATGACGTTGTTGTGCAGGATCTTCTCGAACTGCTCGTCGGCGATGCCGGCCATCGGCCCGGCGTAGGGATTCGAGGCGGCGTTGCAGACCAGGATGTCGATCCGGCCGAAGGCGGCGTTGGTTTCGTCGACCAGGCGCTGCAGGTCCTCCTTCGAGGCGATGTTGGCCGGCACGGCGATCGCCCGCCCCTCGCCGAACCGCGCATTGATCTCGGCCGCCACCTCGTCGCAGGGCCCGGCCTTGCGCGAGGAGATCACCACCCGCGCGCCGTGCTCGGCCATGCGCTCGGCGATCGCCCGGCCGATGCCGCGCGAGGATCCAGTGATCACGGCCGTGCGGCCGGTCAGGTCGAACAACTCCACAGATAATCTCCGAGCTTGGCTGCGGCGCACTGGCCCCCGCTCCGTGATAGCCCGATACTCGGGTGATTCCATAGGGGACGGCCCAGTTGCGGGCTGAAGCGGGCGGATTCGTCCATGCGTAAGATCACCCTCGCGCTGTTGTTCAGCGCCTATCTGTTCCTCTCCCTGACCGTCGCCGCCCTGATGTGGCGCGGGGGCCTGGGCCCCGGCGCGGGCGCCGCGGGCCTGATCGGCGCCATCGGCCTGTTCCTGGGCCTGCACGCGATCATCGCCGGCTGGCTGCACCGGGCGGCCCTGCGCCGCGAGATCAACACCATCCGCGAGGCCCACCGGCTGCTGGCCGACGCGCTGGAGAACACCCAGGGGGCGTTGTCCGAACTCGCCCAGGCGATCGAAAGCGGGGCCCTCTCCCAGACCGAGGAGCTGACCGGCGAGGTGCGCATGCTCGAAGGCCTGGTCCAGCAGATGAGCGAGAGCCTGGACGCCCGGCTCGCGGCCATTCCGGCCAACGCCCCGGACACCTTCGAGACCCGCCGTCAGCGCCAGACCAGCGCCCTGCTCCAGACCATCCGCGACGCCCTGTCCGAAAGCCGCGTGGACCTCTACCTGCAGCCGGTCGTCACCCTGCCGCAGCGCAAGACGGTCTATTATGAAAGCTTCACCCGGCTGCGGGACGAATCGGGCCGGGTGATGATGCCGGCCGAGTATCTGTCGGCGGCCGAGGGCGACGGCCTGGTGCCGGCGATCGACAACCTGCTGCTGTTCCGCTGCGCCCAGATCGTGCGGCGCCTAGCCCGCCAGGACCGCAAGGTCGGGGTGTTCTGCAACATCTCCCTGGCCTCGCTGGCCGACGAGGTGTTCTTCCCGCAGTTCCTCGCCTTCCTGTCCGAGAACCGCGACCTGAAGGACGCCCTGATCTTCGAACTGGGCCAGGCCATCTTCGACGCCCGCGGCGCGGTCGAGGCGCGCAACATGGCCAAGCTGGCCGACCTCGGCTTCCGCTTCTCGATCGACAAGGTCCAGACGCTGGACCTCGACTTCGCCGACCTGCAGCGGTCGGACGTCCGCTATGTGAAGGTCGCCGCCGACCTGCTGATCGAGCAGCTGCTGGAATCCCCCGACACCCCGGCCCTGCCGGCCCTGCGCGACATCCGCGCCGACGACTTCGCCGCCCTCACCCGCCGCTACGGCCTCGAGGTGATCGCCGAGAAGTGCGAGGACGAGCGCCAGGTGGTCGACATCCTGGACCTCGACATCGGCCTGGCCCAGGGGCACCTGTTCGGCGAGCCGCGGGCGATCAAGGAGCAGGTGCTGGCCGAGGCCGAGCCGCCGGCCGACTTCGTCCGCTCGACCCTGACCCAGTCGGGCCGCCGGCGCGCCTTCGCCTGATCCAGCCGACGGCCCGGACGGCCGGTCGAGATTGACGCTCGGGCCCGCGCCGCCTACCCCCAGCCCCCATGACCGCGCCGCATCCCCTGACGGGCCTGTCCCGGATCGCCGCCGACTATGACGTCCTGCTGTGCGACGTCTGGGGCGTGATCCACAACGGGCGGGAACATTTCCCCGCCGCCTGCGACGCGCTGCGCCGCTTCAACGCCGAGCACGGCCCGGTGGTGCTGATCTCCAACTCTCCCCGCCCCGCCGAGGGGGTCGAGGCGCAGCTGAAGGGCCTGGATGTCCCGCGCGACAGCTGGCGCGGCCTGGTCACCTCGGGCGATGTCACCCGCGTCGAACTGGGCCGTCGCGCCCCCGGCCCGGCCTGGATGGTCGGCCCGGCCCGCGACCTGCCGCTGTATGAGGGCACCGGCGTGCGCTTCGTCGAGGACCCTGCCGACGCCGCCTTCATCTCGGTGACCGGCCCGTTCGACGACGAAGTCGACACTCCGGAAGACTACCGCGCCCGCTTCGAGCCGCTGGTCGCCCGCGATCTGGAGATGGTCTGCGCCAATCCGGACCGGGTGGTGCAGCGCGGCGACCGGCTGATCTGGTGCGGCGGCGCCCTGGCGGACCTTTACGCCGGAATGGGCGGCCGGGTGACCATGGCCGGCAAGCCCTACGGCCCGATCTACGACCTGTCGCTGCACACGGCCGAGGCCCTGCTGGACCGCCCGCTGGACCGCTCGCGGGTGCTTTGCATTGGCGATGCGGTGGCCACGGACGTGCGCGGGGCCAACAGCCAGGCGCTGGATTGCCTGTTCGTCGCCTCAGGCATCCACGGCGCCCACGTCCGCGGCCCCGACGGCGCGATCGATCCGGCCCGCGTCAATGATCTGCTGGCGGCGGAGACCGCCTATGCGCGTTATGCGACTCTCGATCTGGACTGGTGAGTCATGAGCGAAGTGAAAGGCTACATCCTCGAGGAGCTGTCGGTCGGCATGACCGCCGAGAAGACCGTCGAGATGACAGAGGCCCGCATCAAGCTGTTCGCCGAGGCCTCTGACGACTACAACCCGGTGCACATGGACGAGGCCTATGCAGCCCGCACGCCGTACCGCGGCCGCATCGCCCACGGCCTGCTGTCGGCCTCGTTCGGCTCGGCCGTGGTCGGCACCCAGCTGCCCGGCGCCGGGGCCATCTATCTGCACCAGACGCTGGAGTTCAAAAAGCCGGTCCGCATCGGCGACCGGGTGACCGCCCGCGTCACCGTGGCGGCCATCGACGAGGTCGGCGCGCGGGTGACCCTGAAGACCGAGGGCTACGTCGGCGACGAGCTGGTGATGGGCGGCGAGGCCCTGGTCCGCGTGCCGCGTCGCCGCAAGCCGGCGAAGGCCTGACTTGACCATCCGCGTCATTCACGGCTGGCGGAACCTGCCGGCCGACCAGCGCGGGGCGGCCGTCGCCCTGGGCAATTTCGACGGGGTGCATCTGGGCCACCGCCGGGTGATCGAGGACGCCCGCGCCGCCGCCGACCGGCTGGGCGCGCCCTCGGGGGTGATCAGCTTCGAGCCGCACCCGCGCCGGTATTTTCAACCGGACGCCGAGCCGTTCCGCGTGATGACCCCGGACCAGCTGGCCCGCGCCCTGGACGACCTGGGCGTTGAGCGCCTGCACCTGCTGCCGTTCGACGACGAGATGGCGCAGATGAGCGACGAGGCCTTCGCCCGGGACGTGCTGGCGGGGGGCCTGGGCGCCGTGCATGTGGCGGCCGGGTTCGACATCACCTTCGGCAAGGGCCGCACCGGTTCGCCCGAAGCGCTGGCCGGCTATGGCGAACGGTTCGGATTCTCCGTCTCGGTCGCCCCGCGGGTGGCCGATCCGGAGGGGTTGAAGCTGTCCTCCACGGCCGTGCGCGAGGCGCTGCAGGCCGGGCGGCCGCAGGACGCGGCGGCCATTCTGGGCCGCCCCTTCGCCATCGCCGGCGAGGTGGTCCACGGCGACAAGCGCGGCCGCACCATCGGCGTGCCGACCGCCAATGTGCGGCTGGGCGACTACATCCGGCCGGCTTTCGGCATCTATGCGGTGCGCGTCCGCCTGCCCGACGGGCGAACGGCGGACGGCGTCGCCAGCCTCGGCGTGCGGCCGATGTTCGAGACGCCCGAGCCGCTGCTGGAGGTCTGGCTGTTCGACTTCGACGGCGACCTGTACGGCCAGACCATCGAGACCGAACTGATCGCCTGGCTGCGGCCCGAGCTGCGCTTCGACGACCTCGACGCGCTCAGGATCCAGATCGAGGCGGACGCCCGCGCGGCGCGCAAGGCGCTGGCGAGCCCGGCCGCCCTCTGCTAGTGCGCCAGACACATGGCTGACGATCAGAAATCCCCGGACTCCCCCGCCCGCGACTACCGCGAGACGGTGTTCCTGCCCGAGACCCCGTTCCCGATGCGCGGGGGCCTGCCGCAGAAGGAGCCGCTGATCCTCGAGCGATGGGGCGACCTGTACGCCGATCTGCGCAAACAGCGCCAGGCGCAGGGCGCGCCCCTGTACGTGCTGCACGACGGCCCGCCGTACGCCAACGGCGACATCCACATCGGCCACGCCCTGAACAAGACGCTGAAGGACTTCGTGGTCCGTAGCCGGTTCCTGCTGGGCTACGACGTCGACTACGTCCCGGGCTGGGACTGCCACGGCCTGCCCATCGAGTGGAAGATCGAGGAGCAGTTCCGCGCCAAGGGCCGGCGCAAGGACGAGGTTTCGCGCGCCGAGTTCCGCCAGGCCTGCCGCGAGTACGCCGGCGGCTGGATCGACGTGCAGCGCGACCAGTTCAAGCGGCTGGGCGTTACCGGCGACTGGGCCAACCGCTACGCGACCATGGACTTCGCCACCGAGGCGGCGATCGTGGCCGAGTTTCACAAGTTCAAGAACTCCGGCCAGCTGTATCGCGGGTCCAAGCCGGTGATGTGGTCTCCGGTCGAGCGCACCGCCCTGGCCGACGCCGAGATCGAGTACCACCCGCACGTCAGCCCGACGGTGTGGGTCAAATTCCCGGTGACCGGGGCCAGCGACGGGCACCCGGACGAACTGCTGTCGTTCCGCGCCGCCACCCCGTCGGTGGTGATCTGGACCACCACCCCGTGGACCATCCCGGCCAACCGCGCCATCAGCTACGGCCCGGACATCGCCTATGGCCTGTACGAGGTCACGGCCATGGAGGAGGGGCTGGAGTTCGAGCCCTGGGCGCGGCCCGGCGACCGGCTGATCCTGGCCGACAAGCTGGCCGAGGAGGTGTTCAAGGCGGCGAAGATCGCGGCCTGGACCCGGGTCAGCGACCTGGACCCCTCGGGCCTGGAATGCGCCCACCCGCTGGCCCCGCTGTCGTCCGGCTACGGCTTCTCGGTGCCGCTGCTGGCCGGCGACCACGTCACCGACGATGCCGGCACCGGCTTCGTCCACACCGC
>CAZQBJ010000074.1:1867-9966 GCA_964591465.1 uncultured Brevundimonas sp. | reverse complement strand
GCGCCCTTGGTGAAGATGCCGCCGCCCAGACGGGCGAAGATCGAGATCAGCGAGGCGCCGAAGCCCAGGGCGACGAGGCCGTCGATGACTTCGCGGCCGGTGCGCTCAAGTCCCATGCCTTCGGTCAGCACCGCATAGTAGCCGGCGACCCCGAGCAGGGCCCCGCCGGCCACGAACAGGCCGGTGATGGCCCCCGAGCGGAACGCGAGGTCCAGGCCCTTGGCCAGGCTCTCGGAGGCGCCCTGGGCGGTGCGCACATTGGCCCGCACCGAGATCAGCATGCCCGCGTAGCCGGCCGCGCCCGAAAGCACGGCGCCGATGAAGAAGCCGGCCGCCGCGTACGGGCCGATCAGCAGCCAGGCGGCGATGAAGATCACCACGCCGACGGCGCCGATGGTGATGTACTGGCGGCGCAGATAGGCCGACGCGCCTTCCTGGATGGCGGCGGCGATCTCTTGCATCTTGTCGTTGCCGGCGCTGGCCTTCATGAGCGCGCCGGTCTGGATGGCGCCGTACAGCACCCCCAGAACGCCAGCCGCAATGACCAGCCAAAGATAGGAACTCATAGCTTTTCAGCCCCTCGTGTCTGAAGTGCGCGCGGACCCTTGGCGCGGGTTGGGGCTGGGCCCTTCCGCCTTCCGGTCCCCCCGTGCGCAGCGGGCGCGAAAGCGCGCCCTACGGGAATTGCGGCGGGAAAGTGCCAAAAGGAACCGGCGCGCGCAACCGCGCTTTGGCCTCAGGCGGCGCGGGCGCGGACCCGGCGGCGCGGGGACTGGCTGACGACCTCGACGCGCGACAGGGTTCCGGCGCCGACCAGTCGCGGCGCGACATGCCCGATCGCCGCCGACAGTCGCTCCGGATCGATCCGGTTCCAGTCGTCGGCCACGGTGAACGGCCGCAGGTGGGACGCGCGAATCAGCGCCTCGCGAAAGAAGGGAATCTTGCGCCGGACCGCCTCGACGTCCGCGCCGGGCGTCAGGTGCAGGCGCACCTCGGCGAATACGTAGTTGCGCACCCGCCCCTCACTGATCACCGGCAGGCCGATCACCGTCAGGTCGACCGGGGCCGCGGCGGGCGCCTGGGTGTCCGCGGCCGCGGCCGGCGCGGCCAGCCCGCCCAGGGCGGCGGCCGCCAGAAGGTGTCGACGATCCATGCCCCCTCCGTGGCCCAAGCCGGTTAGAAATCCGTTGCGAGCCGCCTAGTCGTGCGCCCAGCCGGTCCGCTCGACGGCCACCGGATCGCCGAAGAACAGCACATGCAGCCCCGGAGCCTCCACGACCTCGCCGACCTGGGTCAGGCGCAGATGCAGACGCTCCGCCTCGCGTTTCAGCGCGTCCAGCGACTGGGGCGCGATGGCGAGGGCGATCTCGTAGTCGTCCCCGCCGCTGGCCAGCTGCGCCAGGGCCGCCTGCGGGTCCACCCGCGTCTCGAACCAGGCGACGGCGGCGCGCGACAGCGGCAGACGCTCCAGCGTCAGCTGGACGCCCACGCCGCCGGCCTCGGCCATATGCGCGAGGTCCGCCATCAGCCCGTCGGACACGTCCAGCGCCGCCCGGGCGTGCTGGCGCACCGCCGCGGCGAAATCGACGCGCGGCTCGGGCAGCCGGTACCGGCGGGCCAGGGTCTCGACCCGTTCGGCCTCAAGCGCCAGCTCGCCGCGCGCCGCCTGCAAGCCGAGGGCGCCGTCGCCGATGGTGCCGGTGACCATCACCAGATCCCCCGGCCGGGCGCCCGACCGCGCCACCGTGCGGCCGGCCGGGGTCCAGCCCAGCAGGGTCAGCGAAAAGCTCGCGGGCCCGGGCGTATTGACCGTGTCGCCGCCCAGCAGGGACACGCCGAATGTCGTCTGGTCGGCGGCCAGTCCGGCGGCGAAGGCCTCGCGTTCGGGCCAGCCGCAGCGCTCGGACCAGTGGCAGGCCAGCAGATAGCCGAGCGGCTCGGCCCCCTTGGCCGCCAGATCCGACAGGTTCATCCGCAGCAGCTTGCGCGCCACCGCATCCAGCGGGTCGTCGGGCAGGAAGTGCACGCCCTCGACCAGCGCGTCCTTGGTCAGGACAAGGTCGTGGCCGGGCCGCGAGGGCAGCACCGCGACGTCGTCGATCAGGCCGCGGCCCCATTCGGGATGGGCCAGCGGCCGGAACAGCCGTTCGATGGTCTCGAATTCGCTGGCTGTCTCAATCCCGCGCGTCACGGGCGACCCCGTCGAGGGCGGCGTTGACGAACTTGGCCTCGGCCGGATCGAAGAACGCCTTGGCCAGTTCGACGTATTCGTCGATCACCACCTCGCGCGCCACCTCGGGCCGCTCCATCAGCTCCCAGGCGCCGCTGCGCAGCAGGGCCCGGATGGTGGCGTCCAGCCGCTCGAGCTTCCAGCCGCTGGCCAGGCGCCGGGTGATGGCCGCGTCGATCGCGGCCTGGCTGTGGACCACCCCGCGCACGATGTCGGCGAACCAGGCTTCATCGGCCTCGGCCAGCCGCTCGCCCTCGATGTCCGCCTCGAACCGGTGGTCGGAGAACTCGCCGATGACCGTCTCGACGCCCTCCCCGCCCAGCTCCATCTGGTACAGGGCCTGAACCGCCGCCAGCCGCGCGACCGTGCGCGCCCGGCGCTCGCGCGAGCTCAGCTTCGGCTCGGCCTGCGCCCGTTCCGCCTCGGCCGCGGCCAGCTGTTCCATCACCGACTTCAAGCTGTTCGCCTCACTCATCGCTGGCCGCCCCGCAGTCGCCGACGCAGGGTCACAAGATCAAGACACGCCCTGGCGGCCGCGCCGCCCTTGTCCGCTTCGGAGGCCCGCGCCCGGGCCCAGGCCTGGGCCTCGTCCTCGACCGTCAGGATGCCGTTGCCGATGGCGAGGCCGCGCAGCCCCAGGTCCATCAGCCCCCGCGCCGACTGATCGGCGACCACCTCGAAATGATAGGTCTCGCCCCGAATGATGCAGCCCAGGGCGACATAGCCGTCATAGCGGACGCCGGTCGCGGTGCGGCCGACCTCTTCGGCCATGGCGATGGCCGGGGGAATCTCCAGCGCGCCGGGCACGGTGGCCACGTCGACCTGGGCGCCGAACGCCTCCAGCGTCGCCTGGGCGCCGTCCAGCAGGGCGTCCGCCAGGCGGTCGTAGAACCGCGCCTCGACGATCAGGATGCGAACCGGGTCGCTCATGCCTTGTCCTCGCCGTCGAAATCGCGCCAGCCGACGATGCGCAGACCGTAACCGTCGATCGCCGCCGGCACCGGCCGAGTCGAGCTGAGCACCAGCATGTCGCGCACGCCCAGATCCAGCAGGATCTGCGCGCCCACGCCATAGGCCTTCAGCGACCGGTCCGCGGCCGCCGCCTTTTCGCCGCCGGCCAGCCGCTCGGCCAGCCCCTGCAGGGCCGGGTCGCGCAGGAACACCACCACGCCGGCGCCCGGGTGCTCGGTGATCATCCGCAGGGCGCGCGGCACATAGTCCTGCCGCCGCTCGACATGCCCCAGCAGGTCGGCGGCGAAATCGACCTGATGCATCCGCACCAGGGTCGGCTTGTTGGGATCGATCTTGCCGTGGACCAGGGCGACGTGCTCGGCGCCCTCGATGGTGTTCCGGTACAGCATCAGCCGGAACGGACCGCCGTGGACGCTTTCGAACGGCGTCTCCAGCACCCGCTCGACGAACCGCTCGGTGCGCCGGCGATAGGCGATCAGATCGGCGATGGCCCCGATCTTCAACCCGTGCAGCTGGGCGAAGGCCACCAGATCGGGCAGCCGGGCCATGGACCCGTCGTCGTTCATGATCTCGCAGATCACCGCCGCCGGGTTGACCCCGGCCATGCGCGCGATGTCGACCGAGGCCTCGGTGTGGCCGGCGCGGACCAGCACCCCGCCCTCTCGCGCGACCAGCGGAAACACGTGGCCCGGCGAGACGATGTCGTCGGCGCCCTTGGTCGGATCGATGGCCGCGGCGATCGTCCGGGCCCGGTCGTGGGCAGAGATGCCGGTAGTGACGCCTTCCCTGGCCTCGATCGAGACGGTGAAGGCGGTGGCCATGCGCGTGCGGTTCTCGGCCGCCATCGGCGGCAGACGCAGCTGCCGGGCGCGATCGGCGGTGATCGCCAGGCAGATCAGGCCGCGCGCGTGCTTGGCCATGAAATTGATCTGTTCCGGCGTCGCGAACTGGGCCGGGATGATGACGTCGCCCTCGTTCTCCCGATCCTCGGCGTCGACCAGGATGTAGGGCCGCCCGTTGCGGGCGTCCTCCAGGATGTCCTCGATCGGACTGATCGGACTGTCGTTGCGGTTGGCCGCCAGGGTGCTCATGCCGTCTCCTGCCACCGCGCGAGGTACCGCGCCAGCATATCGATTTCCAGATTGACCCGCGCGCCCGTTTTCAGCGCGCCCAGGGTGGTGTGCTCGAGGGTGTGGGGGATGACGTTCACCTCGAAGCGCGTCCCGTCGACCGCATTGACCGTCAGCGACACCCCGTCGACCGTGATCGAGCCCTTGGGCGCGATATGGCGATGCAGCGGCGCCGGCGCCTCGACCGCCATCCGCCGCGAGCCGCCCTCGGGGGTGACCGACACCACGGTCCCGACGCCGTCGACATGGCCCGAGACGATGTGCCCGCCCATCTCGTCGCCCAGCCGGGCGGCGCGCTCCAGATTCACCGCCGAACCTTCGGTCCAGTCGCCCAGGGTGGTCTTCGACAGGGTCTCGGCCGAAACCTCGACGGCGAACCAGCCCGGACCGGTCTCGACCACGGTCAGGCAAACGCCCGCGTGACTGACCGAAGCGCCCAGATCAATGGTTGACGCGTCCCAGCGGGTGGCGATCTCGAAGCGGCGATCGCGCGCGGTGGAGCGGACGCTTCGAACGCGGCCGACGTCGGTGACAATTCCGGTGAACATCTAGCGGCGCCTCTCGTACCGCTCCCACAGGTCGGGCCCCAGGGCCTCGACCGCAAGTCGCTCGAACCGCGGCGCGTCGTCGAGCGCCCCGATCGCCAGGCCCGCGACGCAGGGCCGCCCCTCCTCGCCCAGCAGGATCGGGGCGCGGAACCATTCGATCTGCTCGACCAGTCCGGCGCGCAGGAAGCTGGCGGCCACCCGGCCGCCGCCTTCGATCAGCACCGAAGCGACGCCCTCGCGGGCCAGCTCGGCCAGCACCGCCGACGGCGCCGGCCGTCCCGCCTCGTCGGCGACCCGGCGCACCTGCGCGCCGCCGATCGGGGTCGGCTCGACCGCGGTCAGGATCAGGGTCCCCCCGGTCGCGATCCGGGCCCCAGGCGGCGTGCGCAGGCGGCTGTCCAGCACTACCCGCAGCGGCTGGTCCACCGGGCGGCCCGGCAGGCGCACGGTCAGACGCGGATCGTCGGCGAGCACCGTCTCGACCCCGACCAGCACCGCATCGTGGGCGGCGCGCAGCCGGTGGCCCTGCTCGCGCGCGGCCTCGCCGGTGATCCATTGGCTCTCGCCGCTGGCCGTGGCGATGCGCCCGTCCAGCGAGGTGGCCAGCTTGAGGGTGACCCGCGGCAGGCTCACCCGCGGTTGTCCGGCTCGCTGTAGCCCTCGTCGCCGAGGAATTTGGCGAAGTCGCCGGTCTCGCGGAAATCCTTGTAGACCGAGGCGTAGCGCACATAGGCGACGTCATCGACGCCCTTGAGCGCCTTCATCACCAGCTCGCCGACCACGCTGGAGGGGATCTCCGTCTCGCCCATGCTCTCCAGCTGGCGGACGATCTGGCTGACCATGCGCTCGACCCGCTCGGGCTCCACCGGCCGCTTGCGCAGGGCGATGCCGACCGACCGCTCCAGCTTGGCCCGGTCGAACGGCGTGCGCCGGCCGGTCCGCTTGAGGATGGTCAGTTCGCGCAGCTGAACCCGTTCGAAGGTGGTGAACCGGCCGCTGCAGGCCGGGCACGAGCGCCGACGCCGGATGGCCGCGCCGTCATCCGACGGGCGGCTGTCCTTCACCTGGCTGTCGGGATTGCCGCAGAACGGGCACTTCATCGCCTACCCCCCGTAGATCGGGAAGCGCGCGGTCAGGTCGCGCACTTCCCTGGCGACCCGGGCCTGAACGGCCGCATCGGCCTCGTCGCCGCCCTTCATCGAGTCGATCACGTCGGCGATCCAGTGGCCGACCTGCTGGAACTCGGCCACGCCGAAGCCGCGGGTGGTGCCCGCCGGCGTGCCCAGCCGGATGCCCGAGGTGATGGTGAAGGGCGCGTCGTCGAACGGCACGCCGTTCTTGTTGCAGGTCATCAGCGCCTGCTCCAGCGCCGCCTCGGTCGCCTTGCCGGTGACGCCCTTGGGCCGCAGATCGACCAGCATCAGGTGGCTGTCGGTGCCGCCCGAGACGATCGCCGCACCGCGCTCGACCAGCACCGCCGCCAGCGCCCGGGCGTTGTCGACCACCTGTCGCGCATAGGCCTTGAACTCGGGCTTCAGCGCCTCGCCGAAGGCCACCGCCTTGGCCGCGATGACATGCTCCAGCGGCCCGCCCTGCAGGCCCGGGAACACCGCCGAGTTGATCTTCTTGGCGATCTCCTCGTCATTGGTGAGGATCAGCCCGCCGCGCGGGCCGCGCAGCGATTTGTGCGTCGTGGTCGTCACCACATGGGCATGCGGCACCGGGTCCGGATAGACGCCGCCGGCGACCAGCCCCGCATAGTGGGCCATGTCGACCATCAGGTAGGCCCCGACGCTGTCGGCGATCTCGCGGAACCGCTTGAAATCGATGTGCCGGCTGTAGGCCGAGGCCCCGGCGAGGATCAGCTTAGGCTTCTCCTTGCGGGCCATCTCGGCGACGTTGTCGTAGTCGATCAGGTGGTCGTCCTGGCGCACCAGATAGGTCACCGGGCGGAACCACTTGCCCGACTGATTTGCGGGCGACCCGTGGGTCAGGTGGCCGCCGCAGGCCAGATCCATGCCCAGGAAGGTGTCACCGGGCTGCAGCAGGGCCTGGAACACCGCCTGGTTGGCCTGGGCGCCGGAGTGCGACTGGACGTTGACGAAGCCGGCGCCGAACAGCTGCTTGGCCCGTTCGCGGGCCAGGTTCTCGGTGACGTCGACGTATTCGCAGCCGCCATAGTAGCGACGGCCCGGATAGCCCTCGGCGTATTTGTTGGTCAGGACCGAACCCTGGGCCTCCAGCACCGCCTTCGAGACGATGTTCTCCGAGGCGATCAGCTCGATCTGCTCGCGCTGGCGCTTCAGCTCGCCCTGGATGCCGTTGAAGACGTCCGGATCGGCGCTGGCCAGATCGGCGGAGAAATAGTCGGCGTGGGTCAGGGCGGTCACGGGCGGAGCTTTCGTTCGAGAGAGCGGGACAGGCGCCCTATCTAGGCCCCGGGGCCGGTCGTCACAACATCTTGTGGCTGCCGCCCGCCTGCGACGAAAGCAGCCGCTGCAGCTTGGCGACCGCGATGCGCTCCAGCGCCTTCGGATCGGAGGCCGGGCCGACGGCGCTGGCCTCCAGGCCGGTGGCGGCGTGCACCGCCGAGCATCTCAGATAGGGTCCGTTGCGGACGAACTCGACGATGACCTCGCCCAGGCCGCGATCAGGCGACGGCGGGAAGGCGCGCGACATTGCAGCGGGTCCACAGCCGGTCCATCGCCTGGACCAGGTCGTCCATCATCGCGTCGGTGTGGTCCGGCGAGGGCGTGAAGCGCAGCCGCTCGGTGCCGCGCGGCACGGTCGGATAGTTGATCGGCTGCACATAGATGCCGTGCTCTTCCAGCAGCAGGTCCGAGACCATCTTGCAGTGGACCGGATCGCCGACGTGCACCGGCACGATGTGACTGACGCTGGGCATCACCGGAATGCCGGCCTCGGCGAAGCGGCGCTTCAGGGTGGCGGCGCGCTCCTGGTGGCGGGTGCGCAGCTCCGGATGCGCCTTCAGCCGGCGCACCGAGGCCAGGGCCCCGGCGGTCAGGGCCGGCGGCAGGGAGGTGGTGAAGATGAAGCCAGAGGCCCAGCTGCGCACCGCGTCGACGATCACCGCGTCGGCGGCGATATAGCCGCCCATTACGCCGATCGCCTTGCCCAGGGTGCATTCGATGATGTCGATCTGGTCCAGCAGGCCGTCGCGCTCGGCCACGCCGGCGCCGCGGGCGCCGTACAGGCCCA
>CAZQBJ010000074.1:0-1857 GCA_964591465.1 uncultured Brevundimonas sp. | reverse complement strand
GTCGCCGTCCATTGAATAGACGCTCTCGAAGGCGATCAGCTTTGGCGCGTCGGCCGGGGCGGCCTTCAGCAGCGATTCCAGATGTTCGAGGTCGTTGTGGCGGAACACGTGCCGCTCGCCGCCGCCGTGGCGGATGCCGGCGATCATCGAGGCGTGGTTCAGGGCGTCGGAGAAGATGATCAGGCCCGGCAGGATCTTCTGCAGGGTGCTGAGCGTGGCCTCGTTGCCGACGTAGCCCGAGGTGAACAGCAGGGCCGCTTCCTTGCCGTGCCAGTCGGCCAGCTCGGCCTCCAGGTCGACGTGCCAGCGGGTGGTGCCCGAGATATTGCGCGTACCGCCCGCCCCGGCCCCGGCCGATTCGATGGCCGCGTGCATGGCGTCGATCACGTCCGGATGCTGGCCCATGCCGAGATAATCGTTCGAGCACCAGACCACGACCTCCTGCTTGGAGCCGTCGGCGCGGCGGCGGACCGCCCGCGGGAACTGGCCGCGCACCCGCTTGAGATCGGCGAAGACGCGATAGCGACCTTCCTGCCGGACCCGGCCTACGGCCGTCTCAAACGCCGAACGGTAGTCGAACAACGCATCGCCTCCTCGGGACGCACGACCGGCGCCGCCCTTCACAGACGCGGGTTCTCGCACGGGGGTCCGGGCCATGTCACCTACGTACTACCCCCAAAGGTGCGACTTTTCGCCTGTTCCGACAAGGACTTGCGAGCCGTTCTCAACTGGCGGGCGGCAGTTCGTCCAGCTGGCCCCGCAGCAGTTGCAGCATGGCCGAGAAGTCGCGGCCGCCGTGGCCCAGCCGGTCGAACAGGGCGTACAGGGCCTCGGCCTGGGCCCCCAGCGGGGTGCTCGCCCCGTTCTTCGCCGCCGCGTCCTGGGCCAGCTTCAGGTCCTTGAGCATCATGGCGGAGGCGAAGCCGCCGCTGTAGCCGCGGTTGGACGGGGCGGCCGGAACCGGCCCGGGCCACGGATAGTAGCTGGTCACGCTCCAGCACTGGCCGGAGGACTTCGACGCGATCTCGAAGAACCGCTCCGGGTCCAGGCCCAGGCGCTCGGCCAGGGCGATGGCCTCGCAGGTCCCGATCATCGAGATGCCCAGCAGCATGTTGTTGCAGATCTTGGCCGCCTGGCCGGCCCCGTGATCACCGGCGCGGATGGTCACGCGGCTCATCGGCTCCAGGGCCGATTCGACCCGCTCGAACACGCCCTCGTCGCAGCCGACCATGAAGGCCAGGGCCCCGGCCTCGGCCGCCGCCGTGCCGCCGGACACCGGCGCGTCGGCAAAGGTGAACTCCAGCTCGCGCGCCTGGGCGGCCACGGCCCGGGCGCTCTCAACGTCGATGGTCGAGCAGTCGATCAGCAGAGCCGACGTGGGTGCGTTGGGGAACACCTGTTCGGCGTAGACGGCGCGCACGTGCGGCCCCGCCGGCAGCATGGTGACGACCACCTCCGCGTCCCGGACCGCCTCGGCCGCCGAGCCGGCGGCGGTGCAGCCGGCCGCGACCGCCCGGGCCACCGCGTCGGCCGACAGATCGAAGGCGGCGACCGCGCGCCCGGCCTTCGCCTGGTTGGCCGCCATGCCGCCGCCCATGTTGCCCAGTCCGATGAAGGCGATCTTCATGCCGCGTCCTCCCGCGTTGTCGTTTCGGGCTGGAGCGATAGCCCCTGCCCGGCCGCTTCGCCAGTCCGGATGACTCGCCGCGAACAGCGGCCGGCGCGGTCAGGCCGGCTTGCGGAAGCGATAGACGAACTGGTCGGTGCGCCCGCGGATCGCCTCGTCGAACACGTTCAGGCTGAGGTCGTCGACCGGGTTGCGCACGGCGTCGCTCTCGCCCTCGAAGACAAAGCCGG
>CAZQBJ010000073.1:0-10129 GCA_964591465.1 uncultured Brevundimonas sp. | reverse complement strand
GCTGGATGAAGCCCTGTTGCAGCAGATAGGGCTCGATCACGTCCTCGACCGCGTCGCGGGCCTCGGCGATGGCGGCGGCCAGGGTGTCCATGCCGACCGGCCCGCCGCCGTAGTTCTCGATCAGCGCCTTGAGGAACCGGCGGTCGAGGCTGTCCAGCCCGGCCTCGTCGACCTCGAGCCGGGCCAGGGCGCGGGCGGCGACCAGCCGGTCGATGGCCTGGGCCCCCTCGGCGGCGGCGAAGTCGCGCACCCGGCGCAGCAGCCGGCCGGCCACGCGGGGGGTGCCGCGGGCCCGGGCGGCGATCTCGGCGGCGCCGTCCTCGGTGACCGCGGCGCCCATCTTGCGCGCCGCCCCCTGGATGACCCGGGCCAGTTCCTGGGGCGTGTAGAACTCCAGCCGCAGCGGAATGCCGAAGCGGTCGCGCAGCGGCGTGGCCAGCAGGCCGGCGCGGGTCGTCGCCCCGACCAGGGTGAACGGGGCCAGATCGATGCGCACCGAGCGGGCCGAGGGCCCCTCGCCGATGATCAGGTCCAGTACGTGATCCTCCATCGCCGGATAGAGAATCTCCTCGACCGCCGGGGCCAGCCGGTGAATCTCGTCGATGAACAGCACGTCGCGCGGTTCGAGATTGGTCAGGATGGCCGCCAGGTCGCCGGCCTTGGCCAGGATCGGCCCGGAGGTGGCGCGGAAGCCGACGCCCAGCTCGCGCGCGACGATCTGGGCCAGGGTGGTCTTGCCCAGGCCCGGCGGGCCGAACAGCAGCACGTGGTCCAGCGCCTCGCCGCGGCCGCGGGCGGCGTCGATGAACACCTTCAGATTGTCCTTGGCCTGCGCCTGGCCGACGAACTCGGACAGGGTCTGGGGCCGCAGGGCGCGGTCGAAGGCCTCGCCGGCGGCGGGCTCGGGCGAGATGATCCGGTCGTCAGTCATGGCTGCGCCAGGGGCGAGTGGCGAGTGGCGAGTGGCGAGGGGCGAGGGACGAGACGTACGTCAAACCCGGCGCCCCCTGCTGGTGGCCGACCGTGGGCCGGGCTCGCCACTGGCCGCTCGCCGCTCGCCGCTTGAGCCTCACCGCCCCAGCTCCTGGAGGGCGGCGCGGATGACGGCGGACAGGTCGGCGTCCTCGCCGAGGCGGATCACGGCCTGGTCGACGGCGCGGCGGGCGTTGACCTCGGCCACGCCCAGGCCGAGCAGGGCCGAGACCGCCTCCCCGACCAGCGACGGGACCGGGGCGGCGGGAGCCGGGGCGGCCCCGGCGGCGGGGGTGAAGCCGGCCTCGCCCAGCGACTTGCCCTTGAGCTCGGTGATGATGCGCAGGGCCAGCTTGGGGCCGACGCCGTTGGCGCGGGCGACGGCCGCCTTGTCGTCGGCCGCCACCGCCTGGGCCAGTTCGGCCGGCGGCAGCACGTCCAGCACCGCCAGGGCCGCCTTGGGCCCGACCCCCTGGACGCCCAGCAGGGTGGTGAAGGCGCGCCGGTCGTCGCGGGTGGCGAAGCCGTACAGCCGCGGGCCCTGCTCGGCCGACCAGCTGGTCTCGATGTGCAGGGTCGCCTCGTCGCCGGGCGCCGGCAGGCGGCCCAGGGTGCGCGCGCCGCAGGTCACCACATAGCCGACGCCGGCCGCGTCGATCAGGCACTCGGTCTCGCCGACCTCGGCCAGCACCCCGCGCAGACGGCCGATCATGCGGCGCCCCGGGCGGCCAGCTGGTTGAAGCGGCGCAGGTGGGCGTGGGCGATGGCCACGGCCAGGGCGTCGGCCGCATCGGCCTTGACCTCGCCGGCGGCGGGCAGAAGCCGTTTGACCATGAAGGCGATCTGGCTCTTGTCGGCGTGGCCGGCCCCGACCACCGCCTTCTTGATCGCGTTGGGCGAATATTCGGCCACCGGCAGGCCGGCGCGGGCCGGGGCCAGCATGACGGCGGCCCGCGCGTGGCCCAGCCGCAGGGTCGAGGCGGGGTTCATGTTGACGAACACTTCCTCGACCGCCGCCTCGTGGCAACCGTGGGCGGCGCAGACCTCGCCCAGGGCGTCGAGCAGGTGCAGCAGGCGCTCGGCGAACGGCAGGGTGTCGCGCGGCGCGACCACCCCGTGGGCGACCCACGACAGGCGCGCCCCGTCGCAGGCGATCACGCCCCAGCCGGTGCGCCGCAGGCCCGGATCCAGCCCCAGAACTCGAATCGCGCTGTTCGTCATTCGTTCCTGTATGCCCGCAACGGGGTTAGCGAACAATGACCGGCGTCAGTCGTCGCGCGGGGTGATCTCGAACCGGGCGACCCGGGGCGAGGCGGCCAGGGCGGCGGCGAAGGCGTCGATGTTCAGCCGCCTGAAGCCGCGGACCTTCAGTTCGTGGGTCACCACCCCCTGCTCGGCCGAGGCCCAGCCGATGCGGCGCAGGGCCAGGCCGTGGCCGCCCAGCAGGTCGCGCACCTCGGCCTCGGACAGGGCCTGGCCGGGGACGTAGCCGAGGGCGACATCCAGCAGCCGCTGCTGGGGCAGGACGTTGTCGAACAGGCGCAGCACGGCCAGCACCACCAGGGTGGCGATCGTCCCGGTCACGGCCAGGGCGACCAGGCCGACGCCGAACAGGATGCCCAGGGCCGAGGTCATCCACAGGGACGCCGCGGTGGTCAGGCCGTGGATCGAGAAGCCCTCGCGGAAGATCACCCCGGCGCACAGGAAGCCGATGCCGGTCAGCACCCCGTGGGCCATGCGGGTCGGGTCCGCGACGATGCGCGAGCCGGGAATCGCCTCGTAAGCCCAGGCGGCCTGGTCGGCGGCGGCCAGCATCAGCAGGGCCGAGGCCAGGGCGACCAGGATATGGGTGCGGAAGCCGGCCGGGCGGCCGCGGAACTCGCGCTCGAAGCCGATCGCCGCCCCGGCCGCGACGGCGCCGAGGATCGGCCAGAGCAGGGCGGCGAATTGGTCGAGGGTCATGGGTCGCTCCGTTCCCCCAAAGGTTATCGGCGCGATCCGGTTCCGTCAGGCGGCGCTGACTGCCGGGCTCAGCCGGCCAGCTTCTCCATGTCCTCGTCGGAGATCTGCTCGTTGGAATAGACGTTCTGCACGTCGTCCTCGGCGTCGAGGGCGTCGAGCAGCTTCATCAGGGTGGCGGCCTGGTCGGCGTTGAGCGGCGTCTCGGCCTGGGGCTTCCACACGATCGAGGTCGACCTGGGGTCGCCCAGCACCTTGGACATCGCCTCGGCCACCTCGTCGAGGACCTCGAAGGCGGTCCAGATGGTGTGGCCCGGGGCGTCCTCGTAGATGTCGGGCTTCTCCAGGTCGCTCTCGACGTCCTGGGCGCCGGCCTCGATGGCCGCCTCCATCACCGCGTCCTCGGTGCCGGCCTCGGCCGGATAGTCGATCTTGCCGACCCGGTCCCACATGAAGGTCACCGAGCCGGTCTCGCCGAGCTGGCCGCCGTTCTTGGCGAAGGCCGAGCGCACCGCCGAGGCGGCGCGGTTGCGGTTGTCGGTCAGCACCTCGACGATGATCTGAACCCCGCCGGGGCCGCGGCCCTCGTAGCGGATTTCCTCCATCGCATCGATTTCGCCGCCGGCGGCCTTCTTGATCGCCCGGTCGATGTTGTCCTTGGGCATCGATTCGGCCTTGGCGTTGTTCACCGCCAGGCGCAGGCGCGGGTTCATCGCCGGGTCGGGCAGGCCGGACTTGGCCGCCACGGTGATCTCGCGCGACAGGCGCGAGAACAGCTTGGACCGGGCCGCGTCGGCGCGGCCCTTGCGATGCATGATGTTCTTGAATTTGGAGTGGCCGGCCATGCGGGTGCTGGGTCTCGACAGGTGAACAGGAGGGCGTCCGTCTAGCTTATGGCCGCCGCCCTGTCATCTGGCCGGAACCCCGGCCCGCGCCGGGGATTTACCCCGCGGACCGCAAGGAGGTGCGAGATGGCCGCCGAGGACGCGCTGCTGGACGAGGAAGACGGCGAGGACCTCGGCGTCGAGATCGTCGAATGGTACGACGCCCGGCCGATGACCGTCAGCACCGCCCGGGCGGCCGGCGCGGTGGTCTGCGCCTTCGCCCTGGGCGTCGCCGTCGGGGTCGCGGCGGTCGTGCTGGCCGACCGCCTGGACCTCTAGAACTCCATCACCTCGAACGGCACGCCCTGCAGCTCGGGCAGGGCCTCCAGCTGCGGCCGCACGGTCGCCAGATCGCCGACCACCACCAGGACGGCCCGCTCCAGCGGCAGATTGGCTGCGGCCGAGGCGCTGATCTGCTCGGGCGTCACCGACATGACCGACGGCACATAGGCCTCCAGCCAGTCCTGCGGCAGGCCGTACAGGTCGCGTTGGGCCAGCGAGCCCAGGACGCCGGCGGCGGTGGCGTTCTGCAGCACGAAGATGCCGGCCATGTAGGTGCGCGCCCCGCCGGCCTCCGAGGCCGAGGGCGGCTCGGTCTGCAGGGTGCGGATTTCGTGGAACACCTCGCTCAGGGCGGCGCCGGTGACGTCGGTGGTGACGTCGGCGTTGAACACCCACCGGGCCTCGCGCGCGTCCTGATAGGACAGGCCGCTGCCCGGCGAATAGGTGTAGCCCTTGTTCTCGCGGATGTTGCGGGTGATGCGCGAGTTGAACGAGCCGCCCAGCAGGGTGTTGGTCACCCGCAGCGGAATGTCGCCCTCGGCCCCGATGGCCGGGGCCGGGAAGACCAGCCGCAGGGTCGACTGGGCGGCGCCGGGCCGGTCGACCAGCACCACGCGCGGCCCCGGATTGGCCGTGACCGGGAGGTCCAGCGGCGCGGGGCCGGCCGTCCAGTCGCCGAAGGCCGCCTCGACCGCGGCGCGCATG
The DNA here is from genome assembly GCA_964591465.1 of uncultured Brevundimonas sp. Lineage (GTDB taxonomy): Bacteria > Pseudomonadota > Alphaproteobacteria > Caulobacterales > Caulobacteraceae > Brevundimonas. The sequence goes on along the minus strand of CAZQBJ010000073.1, from coordinate 5,327 downwards.
GCCGCCGGGTCGTACTGGCCGGCGATGTACAGGTGCGCGCCGGCGGCGCCGTAGTGGTCGCGGTGGAAGGCGCGGACCATGTCCAGGGTGTAGCCGCCCAGCTGTTCGGCGGTCGGGAAATAGCGCCCGTAGGGATGATCCGGGCCGTACAGGGTCTCGACCATGGCCGCGCCGGCCTGTCCCTGCGGCTGGGAGCGGGACACCGCCACCGAGCGCTGGAGATTTTCGATCACCCGGCCCAGCTCGCTTTCGGGGAAGGTCGGGCGGCGGGCCACGTCGGCGATCAGGGCGACCGCGTCGGGGCCGTGCTCGGACAACACATTGAGGGTGACGCGGGTGTCGTGCATGCCGACCCCGGTGGACAGGCCCCCGCCCATGGCGGCGGCGGCCTCGGCCAACTGAGGCCCGGTCAGGTCGCCGGCCCCTTCGACCAGCATGTCCGACACCACGTCGGCCAGCCAGGTGTTGGCGCCGTCGTTGATGTTGCCGACCCCGAGGCGGAGGCTGATCACCGTCTTGGGCGTCAGGCCGTAGGGGATCAGGGTGACCTTCATCCCGTTGGCCAGGGCGTAGGTCTCGGTCTGCGGCAGGGCGAAGGCCGCCGGCGGCGACACCGCCGGCATCGGGGGGTAGCTGTCCTGGGCCATGGCGGCGGGCGCGCCGATCAGCGCGACGGCGGCCGCGGCGACCCCAAGAAGGCGAGGCAGGGAACGGATCATTGGGCGGCCTCCGAAGCGGCGGCGGCCGGGGCCGCGCCGGGTTCGACGATCAGGATCGTGCGATTGGTGGGACGCAGGTACTCGGCGGCCACCTGCTGGATCAGCTCGGGCGTGACGGCCGCGAAGCCGGCCTCGATCTCGTTGACCGCCGACGGGTTGTCATCGAACAGGGCATAGACCGCCAGCAGGTCCACCAGACCGAAGCGGGTGCCCGAGTCCACGACGCTGTAGAGGCCCGACCGGATCTTGGTCCGGGCCCGGTCCAGTTCGGCCTGGCTGACCGGCCGGGCGATCAGGTCGTTGACCACCTCGTCCACCGCCGCGGTGACCGTCTCGTGCGAGGTCTCGCCGTCGTGGATCAGGGCCAGGGTCCACAACATCGGCCCGTTGTAGTTGAACATGTTGCCCAGGCCGAAGTTGATGCCGCCCATGACCGAGCCGGTCAGGCCTTCCTGGCGCACCAGCTTGTCGTACAGGCGGCTGTCGGCGCCCTGGACCAGCAGCTGGTCGATCAGGCCCATGGCGTACCATTCGGGCGTGCCGCGCGGCGGCACGTGGTAGCCGGCGCTCCACGCCGGACGCGGGGCCAGCGGATCCTGCCGCACGACGAATTTGGCCTCTTCCTGCCGCGGTTCGCTGATGTCCGGCAGGACGACCGGCTCGCCGCCGGGGATCGAGCCGAAGTAGCGGTCGATCCACGCCCGCGTCTGGGCCTCGTCGATGTCGCCGGCGACCACCAGGACGGCGTTGTTCGGCCGGTAGAACTGCTCGTGGAAGGTCCGGGCGTCCTCGACCGTGGCGGCCTCCAGGTCGTCCAGCTCGCCGTAGAAATTGTGCGCGTTGTACCAGTTGGTGTTGGCCGCCTGGGGCAGGTCCAGCCACGGCCAGCCGCCGTAGGGCTGGTTGATCACGTTGACCCGCACCTCGTTGGCCACCACGCCCTGCTGGTTCTCCAGCACTTCCTGGTTGATCACCGGGCGGGCCATGCGGTCGGCCTCGCCCCACAGGATCGCCTCCAGCGCGCCGCTGGGCACCACTTCGTAGTAGTTGGTGAAGTCGAACCGGGTGGAGCCGTTCATCGCCCCGCCGGAGTTGGTCACCAGATCGATGAACACGCCCTTTTCGGCATGCTCCGAACCCTGGAACAGCAGGTGCTCGAACAGGTGGGCGAAGCCAGTGCGGTCGCGCGGTTCGATGCGGAACCCGATGCCGTAATAGACCCCGACCGTCGCGGTCGGCACCGCCGCGTCGCGCAGCAGCACGACCCGCAGGCCGTTGTCGAGGGTGTAGTAGGTGGGCTGGACCTGGAACCCGGCGCTGGCCGCCGCCGGCGCCGTGGCGGGGGTCTGGGCCAGGGCCGCCGCAGGCGCCGTGACGAGGGCCAGGGCGATCATCGCCCCGCTCAGCAGACGCGATCTCATGTGCCGCTCCTTCGCAATTCGGGCGGCAGTACAATCTGGGCCTGCATCCGGGGTCAATCGTTCCGACGGCTTATTGCCAAGTTGTAATGGAACGCCCCGCCGCACCGGCCGCGCTTGCCGCCCGGCGGACGCTGGCCGATGCTGGGCCGGCCCGCGAAAGGGAGGATCGCTGATGCGCTGGTTGTCCGACGACGAGCTCGAGGCCCTGACCCCCGCCGAACGGTCCGAACCGCGCACCCCGCTGCCGGTGCGCATGGTGGCCAGCGAGGAGTACGCGCCGGTTCCGCAGACGGCCAGACAGCGCGAGACCGAGGCGCGGCTGTACGAGCTGGCTGACGGGATCGCGCCGAAGCTGGGCCTGTCGCGCCGGCGCTTCTTCCAGACCTCGGCCGGCATGGCGGCCGCCTTCGTGGCCCTGAACGACAGTTTCGGCCCGGTGTTCGAGGCCAGTCGCGCCGAGGCCATGACGCCCGAGATGGCCGAAGAGCGGGCCGAGGGCCTGCGCGACCAGTTCATCATGGACATGCACACCCACTTCCTGCGCGACGACACGCGGTTGGAAGGGTTCGTGCGGATGCGCGAGGCGGTCGGCCGGCGGGGCTGGAACCCGCAGCTGTCGCAGGCCGGCCCCCAGACCCTCGAGGACCTGAAGTTCGACAACTACTTCAAGGAAATCTACCTCGACTCCGACACCAAGATCGCCCTGATCTCCTCCTCGCCTTCGGAGATCCCCGAGGACTGGTTCCTGACCAATGCGCAGATGGCCGAGGCGCGGGCGCGGGTGAACGACCAGGCCGGCGCGCTGCGCATGATGAGCCACGCCATCATGACGCCGGAGGCCCCCGGCTGGCTGGACGCGCTGGACGCGGCCTTGGCCCTGCAGCCGGACTCGGTGAAGGGCTATACGGTCGGGGACAACACCCACAAGGAACTGGCCCGCCACCCGTGGCGGATGGATTCCGAGGAAACCTACCGCGGCTATGAGAAGATGGTCGCCGCCGGGGTGCGGAACGTCTGCGTGCACAAGGGGCTGTGGTCGCGGCGGCTGGATGATCAGTTCCCGCATCTGGCGCCGCACGCGCGGGTCGACGACGTGGCCCGGGCGGCCAAGGACTGGCCGCAGCTGAACTTCATCATCTATCACTCCGGCTATCGCAACGACGACGTCGAGTGGGCCCTGGCCGAGTTCGACCGGACCGGCCGGATCGACTGGGTCACCGACCTGGCCGAGATCCCCGAGCGGCATGGCGTGAGCAACGTCTATGGCGACCTGGGCCAGGTGTTCGCCCAGACCCTGATCGCCCAGCCGCGCATGTGCGCCGCCATCATGGGAACCCTGATCCGGGGGCTGGGCGCCGACCACGTCTGCTGGGGCACCGACGCGGTGTGGACCGGCAGCCCGCAATGGCAGATCGAGGGCCTGCGCCGGCTGGAAATCCCCGAGGAGATGCAGCGCGCCCACGGCTTCGCCCCGCTGGGTCCGGCCGACGGGCCGGTGAAGACGGCGGTGTTCGGCGGCAACAATGCGCGGCTGTACGGCGTCGAGGTCCCGGCGGCGCAGGCGGCCGTCACGTCCGACCGCTTCGCCGCGATCAGGGCCCAATACCTGGCCGCCGGCCCCACCCCGTCGAACCGGCGCTACGGGTTCGTGGCGCGCGGCTAGCCTCGGCCCTACAGCCCGGCCAGATACGGCCCCGGCTCGACCAGTTCGAAGCCCGGCGTCAGGGAGACGAAGTGGCGCAGCCAGTAGTTGTGGCCGGCGCCGTAGACCACCACGATCCGGTCCCCCGGCCGCGCCACCTGCATCAGTTTGGCGAAGATCTTGGCGTTGCGCAGATACCAGCCGGCGTTCAGCTCGGCCCCCGGCAGATCGCGACCCGACCCGAAGCCGAGCAGGGCGTAGTGGAAGGTCTGGGCTCCCGCCCCCTGGACCGGATGGTCGGGACGGTTCATGTCGGCCAGCAGGGCGCCCAAGGTCTCGGTGCGCTGGCGGGCCTCCAGATCGGCCAGATAGGCGGCGATCGGCCCGTGAAGGGCCTGAAGGTCGTCGGCGCGGCCGTTGGCCTCGGCCCAGGCGGCCACCGCGCCATAGGGGAAGTAGTCGATGTCCTCGCCTTCGGCGGGCTGCTCGTCGATGGCGTAGACCCGGTCGATGCCGGTCAGGTGCGCCAGCCGGTAGCCGACCTGGACCCGCTCGTCGGCGTTGGTCAGCAGCATGCCCGGCTCGAACGCCGGCCAGCGGTGGTCCAGCAGGGCGTCCTGGTCGCGGGCGATGCGCTCGACCGCCACCGCCGTGGGGGCGAAGCGGGCCAGGGCGCGGGCCACGGCGTCCAGCTCGGCCTGGCGGGCCGGCGTGGTCACCGGCTCGGCGCGCAGGTTGTGCAGATCCTGGCCCGGATTGTCGAAGTGCCAGGTCCCCAGGATCATCACCCGGACGGGCTCGGGTCCGGCCTCGGCGCGGACATGGGCCGGGGCGGCGGCGAGCAGCAGGACGGCCAGGACGGCCAGCAGAAGACGCGGCATCGGAGGGCTCCGGAACAGTGACGTTGTTCCAGCCTAGAGGCCCGCGGGCCGGCGAACGGATGCGGCGGCCCGGATGAATTCCCCGTAAGGTACGCGGTCAGCTCCGCGGGATCGCCTGGCTGAGCCGGCCGCCGACGCGGATGGGCTCGACGCGCACGGCCAGGCCGGTGCGGTCGTCGGTCTCGACATAAACGCCGCAGATGGTCGCCGGGCCCGAGGCCGGCTGATAACGGCCGCCGGAGATGCGGGTGGTGAACCGGCGCAGCGGCTCTTCCTTGTCGTTGCCGATGACGCTGTCGTAGTCGGCGCAGGCCCCGGCGTCGGTCTGGAAGGCGGTGCCGCCGTTGAGGATCTGGCAGTCGGCGGTGGGCACGTGCGAGTGGGTGCCGACGACCAGCGAGGCGCGGCCGTCGCAGAAGTGCCCCATGGCCATCTTCTCGGAGGTCGCCTCGGCATGGATGTCGACGATCACCGCGTCGGCCACCACGCCCAGCGGCGCACCCTCCAGCTCGCGGTCGACGGCCGAGAAGGGATCGTCCATCGGGTCCATGTGCACCCGTCCCAGCACATTGACCACCAGCACCCGGCGGCCGTCGCCGGTGGTGAACACGTCGGCCCCGCGGCCGGGGGCGTCCATCAGGCGCGGATAGTTGGCCGGGCGGAT
>CAZQBJ010000072.1:1376-10403 GCA_964591465.1 uncultured Brevundimonas sp. | reverse complement strand
TCGGTCCGCGTGCCGACCGACCAGCCGCTGGGCGACGTGGCGGTGCTGCTGCTGGAGCCGCAGTCGTCCGAGAGCTTCTTCGCCTGGGGCCTGTTCCCCGAGATCCTGTCGCGGGTCGAGTACATCGAGGGCTACGCCATCGCCCCGATGGCCGACGCCATGCTGGCCGCCGATCCGGACCTGAGGGCCGAGTTCGAGGCGAAGCTGGCCGCCGAGCCCGACTTCGCCGCCGACGCCGACGCGCGCCTGTCCTGGTTCTACGAACGGACGCCGTTCTTCGACGACCGGTACCGGCTGTATCCGATCGCCCGGGAGCGCTGAGCCGATGTCCGACCTGACCCCGGACCTGCTGCACGATGTGGTGGCGCGCGCGCTGAAGGCCGGGGCCGACGCCGCCGAAGCGGTCGGCTCCATGCGCCAGACCCTCTCGGTCGGCGTGCGCAACGGCCAGCTTGAGGAGGTCGAGCGCGAGGAGTCCCGCGACCTGGGCCTGCGCGTCCTGATCGGCCGTCGGCAAGCCTCGGTGTCCGCCTCGGACCTGTCGCCGACCACCCGCGACCGGCTGGTCGAGCGGGCCGTGGCCATGGCCCGTCTGGCCCCGGAGGACCCGTGGGCCGGCCTGGCCGATCCGGCCCTGCTGGCCCACGGACCTTTCGCGGACCTCGACCTGTACGACCCGTCCGAGGTCGCCGCGGATCAGCTGGAGGCCCAGGCGGCCGCCGCCGAGGCGGCGGCCCGCGCCGTGCCGGGGGTGGCGCGCTCCGAGGGGGCCGAGGCCGCCTGGTCGGCCGGCGAGTGGCGGCTGGTCACCTCGGCCGGGTTCGAAGGCGCCCATCGGGGCAGCGCCTTTTCCCTGTCGGCCGGCGTGATCGCCGAAAGGGACGGGGCCATGGAGCGCGGCGGCGAGGGTCGCACGACCCGACACCGCGCCGACCTGCCGGCGCCCGAGGCCATCGGGGCCGAGGCCGGGGCCCGCGCGGTGGCCCGGCTCGGCCCGCGCAAGCTGGCCTCCACCACCGCCCCGGTGATTTTCGAGAACCGCATCGCCGCCCAGTTCCTGTCCCCGCTGGTCCAGGCCATCTCCGGCCCGGCGGTGGCGCGCGGGGTCTCGTTCCTCAAGGACCGCCTGAACCAGCCGGTGCTGCCGGCCGGCGTCGATCTGGTCGACGACCCGCTGCGTCCGCGCGGTCTGGCCTCCACCCCGTTCGACGACGAGGGCGTCGCCGTGTCGCGCCGGGCCCTGGTCCAGGACGGAGTGCTGACCACCTGGTTGCTGAACACCGCCGCCGCGGCCCAGCTGGGCCTGGCCAGCACCGGCCACGCCTCGCGCGGCCTCGCCGGCCCTCCGGGCGTGTCGACCCACAATCTGCATCTGGCGCCGGGCGAGCGCGATCTGGACGGTCTGATGGCCGAGGCCGGCCGCGGCCTTCTGGTCACCAGCATGTTCGGCCCGTCGCTCAACCCGAACACCGGCGACTGGTCGGCCGGGGTCTCGGGCTTTTGGTTCGAGGACGGCCAGATCGCCTGGCCGGTCAGCGAGATCACCGTGGCCGGCCGCCTGCCCGACCTCTACGCGCGGCTGCGGCCGGGGGCTGACCTGGAGTTCCGCAGCTCGTTCAACGCGCCGAGCCTGCTGGTCGACGCGGTGGCGATCGCCGGCAAATGAGCCCCGATCTGGACCTGCTGCGCGACGCGGCCCAAGCGGCCGGCGCCCTGGCGCTCGAGCGGCGACGGCGGGGGCTGAAGATCACCGCCAAGCCGGGCGGCTCGCCGGTCACCGACGCCGATCTGGCCGTCGACGCCCTGTTGCGCGAGACCCTGACCGCGGCCCGGCCCGACTATGGCTGGCTGTCCGAGGAGACCGCGGATTCGCCCGAACGGCTGGGCCGCTCGCGCATCTTCGTGGTCGACCCGATCGACGGGACCATCGCCTTCATGAAGAACCGGCCGTGGTGGACCGTGGCCCTGGCGGTGATCGAGGACGGTCGTCCGGTGGCCGCCGTGGTTCACGCCCCGGCGCTGGACGAGACCTTCGAGGCCGCCGCCGGCTCGGGCGCGCGCCTCAACGGCCAGCCGATCACCGCCTCGGACATCACCTCGCTGGACGACGCCTCGGTTCTGGCCGACGCCCGCCTGCTGGAGGGGCCGCAATGGCCCGAGCCGTGGCCGGCCATGCGCTTCGAGCGGCGCAATTCGATCGCCTACCGAATGGCCCTGGTCGCCGCCGGGGCCTTCGACGCGGCCATCGCCCTGACGCCCAAGTGGGACTGGGACGTCGCCGCCGGCGCGCTGATCGCCGAGGAGGCCGGGGCCAGGGTCAGCGACCATCACGGCGGCGCCTGGCGTTTCAACCGCCCCGATCCGCGCCAGGCCTCTCTGGTGTGCGCCGCGCCGGCGCTTCACCCGTTGATCGTACGGCGCTGTGCGCCTATCCCGCTGGCCCAATAGCGTTCAATCCAGTTCCGGGACCCGTCCATGGCCGACAATGTCATTGAAAACCGCCAGTTGCTGCACATCGTCATCGGCGGCGAGCTGAAGGACCTGGGCGGCGTCGAGTTCCGCGACCTGTCCAAGGTCGAGCTGGTCGGCGCCTATCCCAGCTACGCCGAGGCCCGCAAGGCGTGGAAGGCCCGCGCCCAGGCCACCGTGGACAACGCCCTGATGCGCTACTTCATCATCCACGCCCACCGGCTGATCGATCCGGACGGCGACGGCCGCGCCGGCTAGGGCGGAACGGCCACGCCTCTGGCGCGCTCTGGTTCCAGACATCATATTTGACCAAGGAGCCCGCCATGACCCCCACCCTGATCGTCCTGGTCCTGGTCGTCATCGGCGTCGCCGCGGTGGTCTGGGCCGTGCGTCGCAAGCCGGCCGATCCGGCCGCCGCCCCGACCGAGGACGACACCGCCTGGAAGGACCAGGTGCATTCCGACGCGCCGCACCGCCCGGCTGAACCGCCCAGGGACCAACCGCTGCCATGACCCTTTTCGGCCAGACCTTCGACGCCCAGCAGCTGATCGCCCTGATCAGCCTGCTGGCGCTGTTGCTGTTCTGGGTGCTGGTGCTGGGCCGCGAGCGCAGCTGGACCCGCTGGTTCCGCGCCTGGGAGGCCGAACGCAAGGCCAGCCGCCAGGCCGAGGGCCGCGGCGACCAGCCCCCGCAGGCCCCGCGCGGGCCGTGGGGCTGACGCGAACTGCGGCTTGACTTGACCGGCGCGACGTCGGACCCGGGGACCATGAGCGCGCCCGCCCCGACCCCCTCTCCCGCCCAGCCGGTCCGGCCGCTGCTGGCGCGCATCTGGCGAGACTATCTGTCCGAGCGCTGGGGCCGGCTGCTGCTGTCGATGATGGCGGCGGCGGTGACCGCCGGCGCCACCGCCCTGATCCTCAGCCTGCTCGAGCCTGCGGTGAACGGCCTGTTCGTCGAACAGAGCCGCGAGGCGCTGTACTTCATTCCCTTCGCCATCTCGGGCGTGGCCATCGTTCGGGCCGTCGCGGCCATCGTCCAGGCCCGGCTGGTCAACCGGCTGGGCCACGGCCTGGTCGGCGAGATCCAGGCCCAGCTGTTCGGCCGCATGATCCGCGCCGACCTGGCCCGGCTGAACACCCAGCATTCAGGCTCGTTCGTCGCCTCGGTGCTGTTCGACGCCAACCTGATGCGCGAGGCGTTCACCAACGGCGTCGTCAACTACACCCAGCACGCCCTGACCCTGATCGCCCTGTTCGTCTGGATGGCGTGGCTGGACCCGATCCTCACCCTGGTCGTCCTGGTCGGCATGCCGGCCGCCAGCCTGGTGCTGCGTCGGTTCTCCAAGAAGGCCCGGCGAGCCGCCGCCGGAGCCATGGTCGAAACCGGGGTGCTGTCCACCGCCCTGATGGAGAATCTGGACGGCGTCCGTCAGGTGAAGATCGAGAACCAGGAGGACGCCGAGGACGCCCGGGTCGGGGAAGTCATTGAGCGGCGCCAGCGGTTCGTCATCAAGGGGGCCAACGCCCGGTCCTTTTCGGGGCCGACCAGCGAGATGGTCTCGATGTTCGTGGTCGCCGCGGTCCTGGCCTACGCCGGCTGGCGCGCCCAGACCGGGGCCATGAACGTCGGCCAGTTCACCGCCTTCATCGGGGCCCTGCTGGTCGCCGCCCAGTCGCTGCGCAACGTGACCAACCTGCAGACCGTCATGTCCGAGGGGCTGACGGCGGCCCGCCGGCTGTTCGCCGCCCTCGACATCCAGCCGGAGATCCGCGACACGGCCGATCCGGTCCAGCTGCAGGACGGGCCGTGCGAGGTCGTCTTCGACCATGTCTCCTTCGCCTATTCGGACGCGGCCCCGACCCTGGAGGACGTCTCGCTCAGCGTCCGGCCCGGCGAGACCGTCGCCCTGGTGGGCCCCTCGGGGGGCGGCAAGAGCACCCTGCTGAGCCTGCTGCCGCGGTTCTACGACGTCACCGACGGCGCGGTGCGGATCAACGGGACCGACGTGCGCCAGCTGTCGCTGGCCTCGCTGCGGTCGCGCATCGCCCTGGTCACCCAGGAGCCGTTCCTGTTCGACGAGACCCTGGCCTTCAACATCGCCTACAGCCGGCCCGACGCCACCCAGGCCCAGATCGAGGCCGCCGCGCGCGCCGCGGCCGCCCATGACTTCATCTCGGCCCTGCCCGAAGGCTACCAGACCCGGGCGGGTGAGGCCGGGGTGCGCCTGTCCGGCGGCCAGCGCCAGCGCATCGCCATCGCCCGGGCCTTCCTGAAAGACGCGCCGATCCTGCTGCTGGACGAGGCGACCAGCGCCCTGGACACCGAAAGCGAGGCGCTGGTCCAGGCCGCGCTGGAGCGGCTGATGCAGGGGCGGGCCACCCTGATGATCGCCCACCGGCTGTCGACCGTGCGCAACGCCGACCGCATCTATGTGCTCGAGGCCGGGCGGGTGGTCGAATCCGGCGCCCATGACGACCTGGCCGCGCGCGACGGCCTGTACGCCCGGCTGGCCCGGGCCCAGTCGCTGGACGGGCCGGCGTGAGACCCCTGCGATCGCCGATCGTGCAGGCGGTGCTGGCCTGGCTGTTCGCCGGCTGGGTCCGCCTGTGCGTAGCCACCATCCGCTGGACATCCGAGAACGCCGCCGCGGCCGAGGAGGCGCGCAAGGGCGGCGACGGGGTGGTCATCGCGTTCTGGCACGGCCGGCTGGCCCTGGCTCCCGCCGGCCGGCCGGCCATCGGCGACCTGCCGGTGCGGGGGGTCATCTCCCTATCCCGGGACGGCGAGTTCATCGCCCGAGCCATGGCGCGTCTGGGCTTCCCCGCCATCCGCGGATCGTCGGCCAAGGCCGGGACGGCCAAGGCCAAGGGCGGGGCAGGCGCCTTTCGGGATTCCCTGCGCTGGCTGCGCGGCGGCGGGGTGCTGGCGATCACGCCGGACGGGCCCCGCGGCCCCGCCCGCCAGATGGCCGAGGGCGCCCCGGCCCTGGCCCGCGCCGCCGGCGCGCCGGTCCTGCTGCTGGGGCTCGCCTGCCGCCCGGCCATTCGTTTGAACAGCTGGGACTCGGCGGTCCTGCCCCTGCCCTTCGGCCGCGGGGCGATGATCTGGGAGCTGGTGCGCCATCCCGGCGCGGGGACGACGGATGCCGAACTGGCCGAGGCCTGGGCCGAGCGGCTGACCGTCCTGACCGACCGGGCGGAGGCCCTGCTGCGATGAGTCTGGCGCTGGCCGCCTATCGCGGGCTGACCCGTCTGGCCGAGCCGCTGGCGCCGGCGCTGCTGGACCTGCGCACGCGCGACGGCAAGGAGGACCCCGAACGGCTGGGCGAGCGGCTGGGCCGCCCCGGCGCGCCGCGTCCGGCCGGGCCGCTGGTCTGGCTGCACGGCGTCAGCGTCGGCGAGACCCTGTCCCTGTTGCCGCTGGTCGCCCGTCTGCGTGAACGGCGCCCGGACCTGACCCTGCTGGTGACCTCCGGCACAGTGACCTCGGCCGCCCTGCTGGCCGAGCGGCTGCCGGCCGGCGTCATCCACCAGTTCGCGCCGGTCGACGCGCCCGGGGCCGTGCAAGGTTTTCTGGAGCACTGGCGGCCGGACGTCGGGATCCTGGTCGAGAGCGAGATCTGGCCCAACCTGATCTGCGGGGCGCGGGCGGCCGGGGTGCAGCTGGCGCTGGTCAGCGCCCGCATCACCGAACGCTCGGCGCGCAACTGGTCCCGCTTTCCGCGCGCCGCCCGGGTGCTGCTGGAGTCCTTCTCCCTGATCCTGACCCAGGATGAAGCCTCGGCGGCCCGCATCGAGGCCCTGGGCGGACGGGCCGCCGGGGTGGCCAACCTCAAGCTGGCCGGCCTGCCGCTGGCCTGCGACCCCGGCGAGTTCGCCCGCCTCAGCGCGGCCATCGGCGACCGGGCGGTGATCACGGCGGCCAGCACCCATCCGGGCGAGGAGACGCCGATCGCCCAGGCGGTGTCAGGGCTCCCCGGCCAGCCGCTGCTGATCGTCGTCCCGCGTCATCCCGGCCGCGGTCCGGCCATCGCGCGGCGGCTGCGCGACCTGGGCCTGGCCGTCGCCCTGCGCTCGGCCGCCGAGCCGCTGGCCGCCGACACGCAGGTCTATGTGGCCGACAGCCTGGGCGAGATGGGTCTGTTCCTGCGGCTGGCCGACGCGGTGGTCATGGGCGGCGGCTTCGGCCAGGGGGTCGGCGGCCACAATCCGCTCGAACCCGCGCGACTGGGCAAACCGACCGTCAGCGGCCCGGACGTCAGCAACTGGGGCGAGGTCTACCGCGACCTGACCAACGCCGACGCCGCCCGAATCGTCGAGACGCCCGAGGATTTGCCGGGGGCCCTGACGCCCTTCGTGCTGGACCCGGACCACGCGGCCGCGGCCGGCGAACGGGCCCGGCGCGCGGCGGCGGCGGCCGATGTCGGGCTGGACCGGCTGTGGCGCGCCCTGACCCCCCTGCTGCCGCCCGGAGGCCGCCGGTGAAGCTGACCACGCCGCGCTGGTGGTACGTCCGCGACGGCGCCCCGGCGCCGATCACCCGCGCCCTGTTGCGTCCGGCCTCGTGGCTGTGGGCCGCCGCCACCGCCCGGCGGATGGCCCGCGCCCGACCGGTCGACCCGGGCGCGCCGGTGATCTCGGTCGGCAATCTGACGGTCGGCGGCTCGGGCAAGACGCCGGTCACCCGCGAGGTCCTGCGCCTGCTGCGCGAAGCGGGGATCGGCGCCCATGGTCTGTCGCGCGGCTATGGGGGCCGGCTGAAAGGGCCCGTTCAGGTCGACCCCGCCGCCCACACCGCGGCCGAGGTCGGGGACGAGCCGCTGATGATGGCCCGCGACGGCCCGATGTGGATTTCGCGCGACCGGCCCGCCGGGGCCCGGACGGCCGCCACCGCGGGCGCCGAGGCTCTGGTGATGGACGACGGGCACCAGAACCCAACCCTGGCCAAGGCCCTGTCGCTGGTGGTGGTCGACGGCGAGACGCGCAATCACGAATGGCCCTTCGGCGACGGCTCGGTGTTTCCCTCGGGCCCGATGCGCGAGCCGCTGGCCGCCGGGCTTGCGCGCGCCGATGCGGTGGTCCTGCTGATGCCCGACGGGCTCGACCGGCCCGACCCGGACCTGCTGGGCCTGTTCGGCCGGACGCCGGTCCTGCTGGCCCGGCTGGAGCCGGCCGCGCCGCCGCCGCCAGGCCCACAGGTCGGCTTCGCCGGGATCGCCAAGCCGTGGAAGGTCGAGCGCGCGCTCAAGGCCGCCGGCTGCCAGCTGATGGACTTCGCCCCGTTCCCCGACCACGCCCCCTTCGCCGAGCGCGACCTGCGCTTCCTGGCTGACCGGGCGCGGCTGTTCGACGCCGGTCTGGTGACCACCGAGAAGGACTGGGCGCGTCTGCCCCCCGCGTGGCGCGAACGGGTGACGGCCTGGCCGGTGCGCGCCCGGTTCGGGGACGAGGCCGCGGCCCGCGCGCTGCTGCTGGACGCCGTCCGCCCGGCTCACTCGGACCGGTAGACCCGCCCGTCGCGCATCACGAAGCTGACCCGCTCCAGGGTCGTCACGTCGCTCAGCGGATCGCCGCGCACGGCGATCAGGTCCGCCGCCATGCCCGGCGCCAGGCGGCCGACCTCGTGCTGGATCTGCAGGTGCTCGGCCGCGCCGACCGTCGCCGCCTGGATCGCCTCCAGCGGCGTCAGCCCGGCCCGCACCAGCAGGGCGAATTCCTGGGCGTTGTCGCCGTGGGCCGACACGCCGCTGTCGGTGCCGAAGGCGATGCGGACGCCCGCCTCATGGGCCCGGCGGGCCATTTCGAGCATCAGCGGCCCGGCCTGCAGGGCCTTCTCGCGCTGGTTCGGGGTGAAGAAGGTCTCCGGCCGCGCCGCCTCGCGGGCCACGAAATCGCCGGCCAGCAGGGTCGGCACCAGCCATGCGCCGTTGGCGCGCATCAGCCGGATCGACTGGGCGTCCAGATAGGTGCCGTGCTCGATCGAGTCGCCGCCGGCGGCCAGGAAGCTGTTGATGCCGTCGGCCCCGTGCGCGTGGGCGGTGACGCGGCGCCCCATGAAGTGGGCGGTCTCGACGATGGCCTCGAGTTCGGCCTGCGAAAACTGCTGGCCCAGTCCGGCCGCCGTGTCGGACAGCACGCCGCCGGTGGCGGTGATCTTGATCACGTCGGCCCCGTCGCGCACCCGCTCGCGGACCGCCCGGCGGCAGTCGTCGGCGCCGGAGCAGACGCCCGGACCGCGCATGTGCGGCACGAGGTCCGCCCGCACGCCGTTGGCGTCGCCATGGCCGCCATGGGGCGAGATTCCCCCGGCCGAGGCGAGGATGCGCGGCCCCGGCACGTCGCCGCGGGCGATGCCGTTGCGAAGGGCCAGGATGGCTTCCGGATCGGCCCCCAGATCGGCCACGGTGGTGAACCCGGCCTCCAGCGTCCGCCGGGCGAAGGCGGCGCCGGTCATGGCCGCGTCGGCCGAGCTGCGGGTGAACCGGTCGATGCGGCTGGTCGGGCCCTGCTGGCTGGTCAGGTGCACATGGCTGTCGATCAGCCCCGGCAGGACGAAGGA
>CAZQBJ010000072.1:0-1276 GCA_964591465.1 uncultured Brevundimonas sp. | reverse complement strand
CACCATACCCTGCGACAGTTGTTCGCCAAGGCTCAGGTTGAATCCGACTTAGCGTTTCTGAAATGCTCGCAACATACAGTAACCCGCGTGAAGGGCGTCCCATGCGGCTATCCAGACGAAGCTTGATTGTTGGCGGCTCGGCCGCGCTCGCCGCCTGTTCTCCGGCGGCCCGCATGGCGCAGGCCCCCGCGCCCGCCCCGCTGGCCGCAGCCCCGGCGCCGGCCCCGGTGGCGGTCGCCGTCCAGCCGTTCGACCCGGGCCCGAAGCTGGACCCTAACGGCCTGGTCCGGCCCGAGCTGATGCAGCGGGCGATGGCCGCGCTGGACACCCATTCGGGGCGGCTGGTCCGTCGCGACCGGATGTATCTGGTCGACTTCCGCAAATTCTCCGCCGAGCCGCGCCTGTACGAGGTGGACCTGCAGAGCGGCCAGGTCTCCGCCTTCCGCACCTGCCACGGCCGCGGGTCGGACCCGGCTCACACCGGCTATGCCGAGGATTTCTCCAACACCCGCGACTCGCACATGTCGTCGGTCGGGGCCTACGCCACCGCCGGCGCGAGCTGGGGCCCGCAGCAGGGGCCGAACGTCCTGCTGGACGGCCTGGAATACACCAACTCGCGGGCTCGCGAGCGGGCGATCATCGTCCACGGGGCCGACTACGCCGAGCCGGAGATGATCGCGCGCCAGGGCAAGCTGGGTCGCAGCTACGGCTGTTTCTCGACCTCGCACGCCGACCTGCGCACCCTGCGCGAACGGATGGGCGAGGGCCGCCTGCTGTTCGCCGCCGCCTGAGGCCTCAGGCCTCCCGGTCCACCGCCCGCCAGCCGATGTCCGTCCGATAGAAGCCGCCGGGCCAGTCGATCTTGCGCACCGCCGCATAGGCCCGCTCGCGCGCCTGCACGATGTCGTCGCCCAGGGCGCACACATTCAGCACCCGGCCGCCGGTGGCCATCAGCGAGCCGTCCTCGCGCCGGCCGGTGCCGGCGTGGAACACCGCCACATCGGGCCCGAAATCCTGCTCGGCCCCGCGGATGATCGAGCCCGGCAGCGGGCTGTCCGGATAGCCCTTGGCCGCCAGCACCACGACCACGGCCGTCTGGGCGGTGAACTCCGGCTGCGGCAGTCGCGAGACGTCGCCGCGGGCGCAGGCCAGCAGATACGGCACGATGTCGCTCTTCAGCCGCAGCATCAGCACCTGGCATTCCGGATCGCCGAAGCGGGCGTTGAACTCGACCACCTTGGGCCCCTCGGCGGTGGCCATCAGCCCGGCGTACAGC
>CAZQBJ010000071.1:0-10507 GCA_964591465.1 uncultured Brevundimonas sp. | reverse complement strand
TCGCAGTCCATCTCGATGACCTCGGCCCCCATCCGGCGCAGGGCCTCGGGGGCGAACGCGCCGGCGGTGCCGTTGCCGCAGGCGCACACCACCTTCAGCGGGCGGGTGACCCGGACGTCGCGCGTGACCTCGTCCAGATAGCGGGCGCGAAAATCCTCGATGCGCTCCAGCCGGCCGCCGGGCCGGGCCCGGCCCTCGCCGCCCAGCACGATCTGCTTCCGCCGGCCGATCTCGTCGGGCCCGAAGGTCAGCGGCGGATTGGCCCCCATCTTGACCCCGGTCCAGCCGTTCTCGTTGTGACTGGCGGTGACCATGGCCACGCACGGCGCCTCGAGCGCGAACTGGGCGAAATAGGCGGTCGGCGACAGGGCGAGGCCGAGGTCCAGCACCTCGCAGCCGCCTTCCAGCAGGCCGAGGATCAGGGCCTGTTTGACGCTCAGCGAATAGGACCGGAAGTCGTGGCCGACCACGATCCGCGGCGGCGTCCCGGTCTCGTGGATGTAGGTCGCCAGACCCAGCCCCAGGGCCTGCAGGCCCAGCAGATTGATCTCCTCGCCCAGGATCCAGCGCGCGTCGTACTCGCGAAAGCCGGTCGGCTTGACCAGGGCGTGGGTCTCGTAGGCGGCGGTGTTGGCGACCAGGCCGTCTTGGGGCTTCAGCATGGGGGTCCTTGCAGCTTTGCGGGTCAGATGACGCCGGCGCGCAGCAGGTCGTGGACGTGGAGAATTCCGACCGGCTTGCCGTCGTCGACCACGAACAACACCGTGATGCTGTTGTCGTTCATCAGCTTCAGCGCGTCGGCCGCCAGCGTGGTGGAGGCGACCGTTCGCGGACTGGCGGTCATGATCTGGCCGGCGCTCTGGCCCAGCAGGGCGTCGTCCATGTGGCGGCGCAGGTCGCCGTCGGTCACCAGCCCGGTCAGCCGACCCGCCTCGTCGACCACGCCCAGCGCCCCGAAGCGCTTCTCGCTCATCACCAGCAGGCCTTCGCGCATGGGCGTGTCGGCCCGGACCAGCGGCAGGTCCGCGTGCATCAGGTCGCCGACCGTGCGCAGCATGGCCCCCAGCTTGCCGCCGGGGTGGAAGGTGCGGAAATCGCCGGCGGTGAAGCCGCGCCGCTCGATCAGGGCCACCGCCAGGGCGTCGCCCAGGGCGATCTGCAGGGTGGTCGAGGTGGTCGGGGCGTCGACCCCGGCCGCCGCCTCGGGCGCGTCGGGGATCAGCAGCACCACGGTGGACTGGCGCGCCAGGGCGCTGTCGGGGCGGGCGGTCATGCCGAGCAGCGGCACGCCGAACCTGTGGCTGTAGGCGATCACGTCGGCCAGCTCGCGCGTCTCGCCCGAGCGCGACAGGGCCAGCACCGCGTCCTTCTGCCCGATCATGCCCAGGTCGCCATGGCTGGCTTCGGTGGCGTGCACGAACAGGGCTGGGGCTCCGGTCGAGGCGAAGGTGGCGGCGATCTTGCGCGCCACATGGCCCGACTTGCCCACGCCGGTGCAGACGATGCGGCCGGTCACCTGGTGCAGCACGTCGACCGCCTGGGCGAACGGCTCGCCCAGGCTCTCGGCCATCTGCACCAGGGCGTTCGCCTCCTCGCGCAGGACGCGGCGGGCGGTTTGGACGGAGGGCGCGGTCATCTCAGGTCTCCCTCGACCGCGGCCGAAACGGCGCGGGACACGGTTTCGGACGTCTCGGTCTGCTGGCCGCCCGTCGGCCAGGCCAGGGCCAGGGCGATCATGGCGACGGCCGCCAGCCCGCTGAGGGCGAAGAACAGTCTGTCGGACATGGCCAGCGCTATACCTTTGGCCGGCCCCGGCTCCAAGCCGCGCGCGCCGGCGGACCGTTTCCCCTCGGACCCAAACCGCGCTAGGGGACGTTTCAGACCGCCAACCGCACGTCCGGATTCCGATGCCTACCCTAGTTCTGCTCCGTCACGGCCAGAGCCGCTGGAACCTCGAAAACCGCTTCACCGGGTGGGTCGACGTCGACCTGACGGACGAAGGCGAGGCCCAGGCCCGCAAGGCCGGCCAGCTGATCGCCCAGGCGGGCCTGAAGTTCGATCGCGGCTTCACCTCGGTGCTGACCCGGGCCATCCGCACCCACGAGATGGCGCTGGACGCCGCCGGCCAGCCCGAGCTGCCGACCGAGCGCGACTGGCGGCTCAACGAGCGCCACTACGGCGACCTGACCGGCCTGGACAAGGCCGAGACCGCGCGGGTCCACGGCGACGACCAGGTGAAGATCTGGCGGCGCAGCTACGACATTCCGCCGCCGGACCTGCCGGCCGACAGCGAATGGGATTTCGCCGGCGATCCGCGCTACGCCGGGGCCGAGGTGCCGCGCACCGAGAGCCTGAAGACCACCCTGGAGCGTGTGCTGCCCTATTGGGAAAGCCGCATCGCCCCGCGCCTGCGCGCCGGCGAGGACGTGATCGTCTCGGCCCACGGCAACTCGCTGAGGGCCATCGTCAAACATCTGTTCCAGGTGCCCGACGCCGACATCGTCCGGGTCGAGATCCCGACCGGCAATCCGCTGGTCATCGAGCTGGACAACGACCTGAAGCCGGTCGCCGCGCGCTATCTCGACGAGGGGCGGGCCCAGGCCCTGCCGGCGCTGTCATGAGCGATCGCGATCACATGGCCCGGGCGGTCGCCCTGGCCTACGCCCGCATGGGCCTGACCTGGCCCAATCCGGCGGTGGGCTGCGTGCTGGTGCGCGACGGCGAGGTGGTGGCCGAGGCCGCCACCGCCCCCGGCGGCCGGCCCCACGCCGAGGAACAGGCCGTGCCCCAGGCCGGGGACAAGGCCCGCGGGGCCACCGCCTATGTCACGCTCGAGCCGTGCGGCGCCCGCTCCTCGGGCCGCATCTCGTGCGCCCAGTTCCTCGCCGAGGCCGGTGTGGCCAAGGTGGTCATCGCCTGCCTCGATCCGTCGCCCTTCGCCTCGGGCCGTGGCACCGAGCGCCTCAAGGCGGCGGGCCTCGAGGTCGAGACCGGCCTGCTGGAGCACGAGGCGGCCATCCTTTGCGAGGGCTTCCTGCACCGGCTGAAGACCGGCCGGCCGATGGTCCGCGTCAGCGAGGACGGCGACGGGTTCGACGGGCGCTTCGCCGCCTCGGCCCGGGCCGACCTGGCGGCCGAGCTGACCCGCCTGGGCGAGGCCGGCTACACCCGCCTGTGGACCCCGCCCGGCGAGCTGGCCGACGCCCTCGACGCCCAGGGCCTGCTGACCCGCTAAGGCGCCGGTTTCGCTCAATCTTCGTTAATCGGCGTTTGGCATGATCGGCCCATGCAGGCTGTCCGCGCCCCCGAAGTCCGGCGAAAGCTCACCCAGGTCGAGCTCGACGTGATCTGCGCGCGTCACGATCGCCTGTGGCAGGCGCGTCCCGGCGGCGCCCGGGCGGTGTTCGCCTGGATGGACCTGTCGGGGCTGAGCCTGCGGGGTCGAAACCTGGCCGACGCCGACTTCGCCGCCGCCTCCCTGGCCGGTTGCGACCTGTCCGAGGCGCGGCTGGACAACGCCAACATGTTCAGCGCCGACCTGCAGGACGCCAATCTGTCCGGCGCCAGCCTCAAGCGGGCCGACCTGCGCGGCGCCTGCCTGCGCGGCGCCGACCTGTCGGGCGCCGACCTGTTCGAGGCCGACCTGCGCGAAGGGACCATGGCCGCAGCCGACGCCCGGCTCGGCTTCCGCATCATCGAGCCCAACATCCGCAACAGCCACGCCCAGGGGGCCTGCCTGTCCGGGGCTAATCTGGAGCGCTCGCGCCTGTCCGGCATCATCGCCGTCAAGGCGGACTTCTCCGGCGCGGTGATGAAGGACTGCAAGCTGGTCCGGGCCAATCTGAAACAGGCCAATCTGAACGGCGCGGACCTGGCCGGGGCCGACATGACCGGGGCCGACCTGTCGGGCGCGGACCTGCGCGACGCGGTGCTGGTCGGGGTCAAGTCGGATCACTGGCGGGCCGACGGCGCCAACATGGAAGGCGCCCTTACCGACAAGAAGCCGGCCGGCGAGGCGGTGACCAACATGCCGGCGGCCGAGATGCTGCGCGATCACGCCCTGTGGTGCGAAAGCGGCGGGGCGGCGGGCCAGCCGTCGGTGTTCAACGGCGTCGACCTGCGCAGTCTCAAGTCGGTCAAGGGGCTGAACCTCACCGCCCTGTCGGCCAAGGGGGCGGTGTTCTACGGCCTCGACATGGAAGGGGTGCAGCTGCAGGGGGCGCATCTGGAAGGCGCCGACCTGCGGGCCTGCAAGCTGCGCGGGGCGGATCTGCGCGGGGCGCGGCTGGCCGGGGCCCGGCTGAACGGCGCCGACCTGCGCGAGGCCCAGCTGGGGCCGTTGCTGATCAGCGCCGACCGGCTGATGCCGGCCAATCTGACGCGGGCCAACCTGCGCGGCGCGGACCTGTCCGGCGCCGACCTGCGGCGCGCCATCCTGGTCTTCGCCGATCTCGGCCGGGCCAATCTGCACGGGGCCCAGATTCGCCACGCCGATTTCGCCGGGGCCAATCTGGTCGCCGCCCGCGGCTACGACCCGGAAATGGCCTGACGCGAAAAAGGGCGGCGCCGCAGCGCCGCCCTCCGTCGTCCGGTCGGACTGTCGTCAGGCCGCGGCCTTGCCGGCCTTGCCCGACGTCTTGCCCTCGATCAGGCCCTTGGCCTCGCTGGTCGCGATCTCGATGCGCCGGGGCTTCAGCGCCTCGGGCAGTTCGCGGGTCAGCGAGATGGTCAGCAGGCCGTTCTCGAGACGGGCGTCGTTGACCACCACATAGTCGGCCAGCTGGAAGCGACGTTCGAAGTCGCGCTCGGCCAGGCCGCGATGCAGATAGGTGCGTTCGCCCTCGTCGTTGGCCGTCTTGCGGCCGGTCACGGTCAGCAGGTTTTCCTTGACCTCGACGTTCAGTTCCTCGGGCCGGAACCCGGCCACCGCAATCTCCACCCGATAGGCGTTCTCGCCGGTGGTCTCGATGTTGTACGGCGGCCAGCCCGCGCTTTCGGTGCGCGCGGCGGACTCCAGCAGGCTGGCCAGACGGTCGAAGCCGACGGCCGAACGATAGAGGGGGGAGAAATCAAAGGTACGCATAGTCAGCCTCCTGCAATCAGCAAGGTTGAGCCGCCCTGCGATTTTGGGCCGGGCGGCGGGGGTGTCGGTCCGATGCGACCCGAAACCGGCGTCGCTTGGTCCGGAGAGCCCGGGGACCGGCGCTCTCGGAAGATGATTTAGGTGGCCGCAAGAGCCGCGCAAGAGGCGCCGGATCGCTTGTCTGGCCCGACGGACGCCTTAGGGTGCGAACAGCTGAAGCCAACGCCGGAGCCGCCATGCGTACCGCCCTGCTCGCCGCCCTCTGCCTTTCGCTCGCGGCCCCCGCGGCCATGGCCCAGGACAATCCCATCCAGGCCCTCCGCGGCCAGGCGCCCGAGCCGGTGTTCGTCGAGGACGAAGTGCTGCAGGCGATCATCGCGGCCGACAGCCGCCCGGCCGCCGACCGGGCCCGAGACGCCTTCCGCCATCCGTACGAGGCCCTGACCTTCTGGGGGCTGGTCCCCGGCGCCACGGTGATCGAGATCGAACCGGGCGCCGGCGCCTGGTGGACCGCCATCCTGGCGCCCTACGCGGCGCGCACCGACGGCCGCTACATCGCCGCCTGGATCGACACGGCCAACCCCGAGACCTCCGAGCGGGCCCGGGCGGCGCGCGCGGCGCTGGAGCAGGAACTGGCGGCCGGCTACGGCGCCGCGGCCTCGGCCGTCGATTTCGGCCCGCGCTCTGGCATCGGCGCGCCGGACGGGACCGCCGATCTGGTGCTGGTCGCCCGCGCCTTCCACAACTGGGCGCGCCAGGACCTGACCGACCGCTACATGGCCGAGTTCTTCCGGGTGCTGAAGCCCGGCGGCGTGCTGGCCATCGAGCAGCACCGGTCGGCCGAGGGGCTGAACGTCGCAGACACCGCCCCGACCGGCTACGTGCCCGAAAGCTACGTCATCCGCGCCGCCCAGGCGGCCGGCTTCGTGCTGGAGGCGCGCAGCGAACTGAACGCCAATCCGGCCGACACCCGCGACCATCCGTTCGGCGTCTGGACCCTGCCGCCGGTGCGCCGCGCGTCCCAGGGCGAGCGCACCTTGACCGAGGCCGAACGGGCCGCCTTCGACGCCATCGGCGAGAGCGACCGGATGACCCTCCGGTTCCGCAAGCCGGCCTGAGGACGCTGGCGCTTTGACGTCCTTCACGGCGCGCGGTAAGCCCAACCGCCGGGGCGCGAGGGGGGCTTGCGCCGCACGGGGGTTTTGCATGTCGCAGCCGATGCCTGTCCTGCCGTCGATCGTCTCGCGCCGGTCCCTGATCGCCGGTGGTCTGGCTCTCGGCCTCGCCGCCTGCCAGCGGCGCGCCGACGATCCGGCCGCCGCCGAGCCGGCCCCGGGCGGCCCGGAGGAGGGCACCCTGGCCTGGGCCGTGGCCGGCCAGTGGCGCGAGGCGGACAAGGCGCGGGATGTCTGGCGTCACCCGGTGGAGACCCTGAACTTCTTCGGCCTGCAGCCGTCGATGACGGTGGTCGAGTTCTGGCCCGGGGCCGGCTGGTGGACCGAGATTCTCGCGCCCTACCTGGCCCGCGGCGGCGGCCGGCTGTACGCCGCCTCGTTCCAGACCGGCCCGCTGGCCGACGCGGCCCAGACCCAGATCGTCAACCGCTTCCGTCACCGGTTCGGCTCGAACCAGCGGCTGTACGGCGACATCGAGATGACCGAGTTCGGACCGACCAGCGGCCCGGTCGCCCCGACCGGGTCGTCCGACCTGGTCATGTTCATGCGCAATCTGCACAACTGGATGGCCGCCGGCATCGCCGAGAAGGCTTTCGCCGACGCCTTCGCCGCGCTCAAGCCGGGCGGGGTGCTGGGCATCGAGCAGCACCGCGGGGACATGGCCGGCGACCAGGATCCGGCGGCCGCCTCCGGCTATGTCCAGGAAGCCTTCGTCAAGCAGCTGGCGGCCGAGGCCGGCTTCCTGTTCGAGGCCTCCAGCGAGGTCAACGCCAACCCCCGCGACACCAAGGATCATCCGTTCGGGGTCTGGACCCTGCCGCCCCAGGGCCTGACCGCGCCCCGGGGGTCGCCGCCCGATCCGGAATTCGACCGCTCCGCCTATGACGCCATCGGCGAGAGCGACCGCATGACGCTCAAATTCAGGAAGCCTTCGTGAACCGAGCCGCCGCCTTCGCCGCCAATGCGCCCCTGATGGGCGTGCCCGGCGCCGCCTCGCCTCCGGGCGGCCAGGGCGAATGGTTCCGCGGCGCCGGCGGCCTGCGCCTGCGCGCCGCCCTGTGGCGTCCGGCCGGGGTCGAGACGCCGCGCGGCACGGCGGTGGTCAGCCCCGGGCGCACCGAACCGATCGAGAAATATTTCGAGTTGATCGGCGACCTGCTGGCCCGCGGCTTCTGCGTGCTGGCCCACGACTGGCGCGGCCAGGGCCTGTCGGCGCGGCTGCTGCCGGACCGGCTGAAGGGCCACGCCCGGGCGGTCGAGGAATTCCTCGACGACTACGCCCGGCTGCTGGCCGCCTTCGAGGAGCGCCTGCCCAAGCCGTGGATCATGATCGGCCATTCGATGGGCGCGACCCTCAACCTGCTGACCCTGCAGGGCGGCGAGACCCGCTTCGCCGGCGCCGTGCTGTGCGGCCCGATGCTGCGCATCCGCACCGGCAAGCGGTCGTTGTGGTCGGTCAAGCTGGCCACCCGCTGGAACCTGCGCCACGGCAAGGCCGGCGACTATGTGCTCGACAATCCGGACGACCCGTTCGAGCACACCTTCGAACACGACGCCCTGACCTCGGACGAAAGCCGCTACGAGCTGTGGCGTCAGCAGCTGTACGCCTGCCCGCACCTGGCGGTCGGCGGGCCGACCTGGGGCTGGCTGGCCTTCGCCCTGGACGCCGGCGAGCGGGCGCTGAAGCCCAAGGCGCTCAAGAGCGTGAAGATTCCGGTGTCGATCGTCCAGGCCGAGGACGACGACCGGGTGTGGAAACAGACCAATCGCTGGGCCGCCAAGCGGCTGGGCCGGGGCCGCTACATCGAGGTTCCGGGGGCGCGCCACGAAGTGATCATGGAGACCGACGAGCGCCGGGCCTATTTCCTGCGCGAGGTCGACGCCATGGCCGATTTCCTCGCCCCGCGCGGCGACGCCCAGGCCGAAACCGCGCCGCAGCCGACGGAAACCGGCGAGACGGTCGCCGGCTGACTCAGACGGCCGCGCGCCGCAGGGCCACCAGCGCCTCGTCGCGCGCCCGCGGATCGCCGCAGGCGAGGATCTGGCCGCCGCCGTCCGGCGCCTCGCCGCGCCAATTGGTCACCGCGCCGCCGGCCGCCTCGATCACCGGGACCAGGGCCGACCAGTCCCAGGGCTGCAGGGCGGCTTCGGCGACCAGATCGATGCGGCCGAGCGCCAGCATGGCGTAGGCGTAGGCGTCGCACCCCAGCCGCGCCAGCCGGGCGGCGGCGCGCACCTGGGTCCAGGCGCCCAGCTCGGCGCCGGTGAACAGGTCGGGGTCCGTGGTGGCGATGACCGCCTCGGTCAGGCGGGCGCACGGGCGCACCTTCAGCGGGCAGAGCTCGGTTCCGCCCCTGAGCAGGCGGCCGCCGGACGGCCCGCCGAGAAACACCTCGTCCAGCCAGGGCTGGGAGATCACCCCGACGGTCGGCCGGCCCGCCTGGCGCAGGGCGATCAGGGTGGTCCACAGGGGTAGGCCGGCGATGAAGGCCCGCGTGCCGTCGACCGGGTCGATCACCCAGACGAACTCGGCGTCGGGCCGGTCCTCGCCGTATTCCTCGCCGATCACCCCATGGTCGGGCCACCGGGCCGCGATCGCCTGGCGGATCGCCGCCTCGGCGTCGCGATCGGCCCGGGTGACCGGATCGAAGCCGTCGCCGGCCGCCTTGTTCTGCTCCCCGCACTCGGCGCGGAAGAACGGCAGGGCGGCCGCGCCGGCCAGGCGCGCCAGTTCGACGGCGAACAGTTCGTACTCGGTCATGGGAGGGCTTAGGGCTCAGGCCTTGGGGCTTAGTCAAGCCGGCCGCGGCCGTCGCCCGTCCCTCAGGCCGGGTCGCCCTCGACGTGCAGCGACTTGGCCAGGTCCAGCAGCCGGCGCCGCGGACGCTCGCCCAGTTGGTAGTAGGCCTGAATCAGATCGAGCGTTTCCTTGCGGGAAAACATCTCGCCGCGTTCCGACGCGGCCTCCTTGCGCTCAAGCGCCTCTTCCAGTCCGTCGTAGAAATAGCTGATCGGCGATTCCAGCGCCTCGGCCAGCTGCCAAAGGCGGGCGGCCGAGATGCGGTTGGCGCCGCATTCGTATTTCTGGATCTGCTGGAACCGGATGCCGACCTGCACGGCCAGCTGTTGCTGGGTCAGGCCGAGCAGCCGCCGGCGGCGGCGCAGGCGGCGCCCTAGATGAAGATCGATGTCGGTAGCCATGGCCCCGCTCCCTCGTTCGTCGCACCGTCCCATTGCGGGACGGCTCGCCCTGAAAGCGGCAAGGCGCGTGCCGAACTCGCGCGGCGCGGGAGGGAAACATGGCAACCGTAGCCGCTCCCGTGCATTTATCGCGCGACGCCGCAACATTTAGGAGGACGGGATGGACGGCTTGGGTTGGATTGCGTGGATTCTCATCGGTATCGCCGCCGGCTGGATCGCCGAACAGGTGATGGGCCGGAACCACGGCCTGCTGACGAATCTGATCGTCGGCGTGGTCGGCGCCCTGCTCGGCGGCTTCCTGGCCGGCCTGCTGGGCTTCGGCGCCGGCGGCAACTGGATCGTCGGACTGATCATCGCCACGCTGGGCGCGATCATTCTGCTGTTCCTGCTGGGACTGGTGAAACGACGCTAGTCGGCTCGCCACAGCGCAATTGGAAAGGGCGGCCCCTGCGGGCCGCCCTTTTTATTCAGTCCGCCCGGATCCGCTTCTTGCGGAACGAGGGGTTCAGCACC
Source organism: uncultured Brevundimonas sp. (assembly GCA_964591465.1). Classification (GTDB taxonomy): domain Bacteria; phylum Pseudomonadota; class Alphaproteobacteria; order Caulobacterales; family Caulobacteraceae; genus Brevundimonas. Next base: position 535 of record CAZQBJ010000071.1, on the reverse strand, counting down.
TGCTTGCGCAGGCGGATCGACTTGGGCGTCACCTCGACCAGTTCGTCCTCCTCGATGTAGGCGATGGCCTGTTCCAGCGACATGATCCGCGGCGGCGTCAGGCGCACGGCCTCGTCCTTGCCCGAGGCGCGCACGTTGGTCAGCTGCTTGCCCTTGATCGGATTGACGTCCAGGTCGTCTGACCGGCTGTTCTCGCCGATGATCATCCCCTGGTAGGTCTTCTCGCCGGCGCCGACGAACATCACGCCGCGCTCCTCGAGGTTCCACAGGGCGTAGGCGGCCGTCTCGCCGTCCGAGTTCGTCCCCGTCCTCACCACGGCGTTCCCCGACCGGGTCGTGTGGGACCGGGTGGTCTACCGGCTGCCGCCGGACCGCGCGCTGGCCCGTCCGGCCGTCGAGGCCGAGGTCCGCGCCCTCACCCCGGACGACGCGGACGCGGTCGGGGCCTGGCCACGGCGTGCGCCTCGGCGTGGTGCGAGGCGGTGCGGGCCCGCGGCCGGGTGCCGTCCTGGACCACCTCCCCCGACAACCTGGG
>CAZQBJ010000070.1:0-10532 GCA_964591465.1 uncultured Brevundimonas sp. | reverse complement strand
GCGCGCCGTCGACGTCGGCGTCTGCCATCAGAATGATCTTGTGATAGCGCAGCTTGTCGATGTCGAACTCGTCGCGGCCGATGCCGGTGCCCAGGGCCATGATCAGGGTGCCGATGGTCTCGGACGACAGCATGCGGTCGAACCGCGCCCGCTCGACGTTTAGGATCTTCCCGCGCAGCGGCAGCACCGCCTGGTTTTCGCGGTTGCGCGCCTGCTTGGCCGAGCCGCCGGCGGAGTCGCCCTCCACGATCAGCAGTTCGGACTTGGCCGGATCGCGCTCCTGACAGTCGGCCAGCTTGCCGGGCAAGGAGGTGATGTCGAGCGCCGACTTGCGCCGGGTCAGCTCGCGGGCCTTGCGCGCCGCCTCGCGGGCGGCGGCCGCCTCGACGATCTTGCTGACGATCGTCTTGGCCTCGACCGGATGCTCCTCGAACCACTGGGACAGGCCTTCCTGCACCAGGCTCTCGACCGCCGGACGGACCTCGGAGGAGACCAGCTTGTCCTTGGTCTGCGAACTGAATTTCGGATCCGGCACCTTGACCGACAGGACGCAGGTCAGGCCCTCGCGGGCGTCCTCGCCGGACGGGGAGACCTTCTCCTTCTTGGCCACGCCGGAGCTGTCGATGTAGTTGCCCATCACCCGGGTCAGGGCGGCGCGGAAGGCCGACAGGTGGGTGCCGCCGTCGCGCTGCGAGATGTTGTTGGTGAAGCACAACATCGTCTCGTGGTAACTGTCGTTCCACCACAGGGCGAGGTCCAGCTCGACCGCGTCGCGCTTGCCGCGAATGACGATCACGTCCTTCAGCAGCGGCGTCTTCGACTTGTCCAGGTGGCGCACGAAGGCCTCGACGCCGCCTTCGTAGTGCATCAGCTCTTCCCACGGCTCGGCCTCGCGCTCGTCGCGCAGCCGGATGACCACCCCGGAGTTGAGGAAGGCCATCTCGCGCAGCCGGTGCTCCAGCGTCTTGCGGTCGAATTCGATGCTGGCGAAGGTGGTCGCCGAGGGGAAGAAGGTCACCGAGGTGCCGGTGGCGAATTTCTCGCCGGCCTCGGTCTGGACCTTGGGCGCCGGGCCGGTGACGGCCAGCGGGCTGACCGTCTCGCCGCGCTCGAAGCGCATCTGGTGGGTGAAGCCGCCGCGGTGAATCTTCAGCTCCAGGCGCTCGGACAGGGCGTTGACCACCGACACGCCCACGCCGTGCAGCCCGCCGGAGACCTTGTACGAGTTCTGGTCGAATTTCCCGCCCGCGTGCAGCTGGGTCATGATGACCTCGGCCGCCGAGACGCCCTCGCCCTCGTGGATGTCGGTCGGGATGCCGCGCCCGTTGTCGGTGACGGTGACCGAGCCGTCGGCGTTGAGGATCACCTCGACCAGATCGGCGTGGCCGGCCAGGGCCTCGTCGATGGCGTTGTCGACCACCTCATAGACCATGTGGTGCAGACCCGAGCCGTCGTCGGTGTCGCCGATGTACATCCCCGGCCGCTTGCGAACGGCGTCCAGCCCCTTGAGAACCTTGATGGATTCAGCGCCGTACTCGGGCTGTTGCGCGGTCGGATCGGTCATGAAGTCGCTGGTGATGCGCCCGTCTGCGGGCCGGGAAAACAAGGTCGCGGCCGCCGCGAATCCGCGCCGCCTCGAACCCGTTCAACATATAGGAATTTCTACGGGAATTGCGAGGAAAAGCGGGGCGTTTCAGGACGCCTGCGACAGGTTGCCGGCTTCGACCCGCACGAACCGTGCGCGCCCCTCCAGATCGGCGAACAGGCCCCGCTCGGTGCCGGTCATGAAGGCCGGCAGGCCCAGGGCGACGATCTCGTCGAACAGGGCCCCGCGGCGGCGGGCGTCCAGATGGGCCGGCGCCTCGTCCAGCAGCAGCACCGGGGCCGGCGCCCCGGCCGCCAGCCGACCGATCTGGGCCAGGATCAGATTCAGCACCAGGGCCTTCTGCTCGCCCGACGAGCCCTCGGCGGCGGGCCGGTTCTTCTCGCGGTGCACGGCGGTCAGGTCCGACCGGTGCGGGCCGAACAGCGAGCGGCCCGCCGCGGCGTCGCGCGCCCGGGCGCCCGCGAAGCCGGCGCGCAGGACCTCGGCGATCTCCGCCTCCGCCGCCCCGGCCAGGGCCTGGGCCTCCGCCGGGCCGTCCAGCCCCAGGGTCGCCTGCGGGAACGGCCGGTCGCCGCGGGCGTCGACCTCGGCCTGCAGGGCGGTCAGGGCGCGCGCCCGGGCCAGGGCGGCCCGCGCGCCGCTGTCGGCCAGCCGCGCCTCCAGCGCCTCCAGCCACACCGGATCGGCGCCGCCCCCCTCGGTCCCGTCGACCAGCAGCCGCAGCCGTTCGCGCAGCGCCTTTTCATAGGCCGAGACCGCCGCCGCATGGGCCGGCTCGGCGGCGAACACCAGCCGGTCGAAGAATTTCAGGCGCTCGGCCCGGGCGTCCGAGAACAGCCGGTCGTGCTCGGGCGTGGCCCACACCGGCCGCAGGTGATCCAGCAGATCTCCCGGCCGGGCCGGCTGGCCGTCGATGCGGACGACCCGGCGGCTGGCCCCGGGCCCCTGCACCCCCGTGCCCAGCCGGATTTCGCCGCCGGGTCCGTCGAGCACGGCCGCCACCGCCCAGGGCCGACCGCTCGCCTCGCCCGGCTCGCGCCGCCCCAGCTCGGCCACCGGCGCCCCGCGCAGGCCGCGCCCGGGCGTCAGCAGGCTGATCGCCTCCAGCAGATTGGTCTTGCCCGCCCCGTTCGGCCCGAACAGCACGGTGGCGCCGGGGCCCGGGCGGAGCTCGGCCTTCGCGTAGGAGCGGAAATCCGTGAGGGTGAGGGAGGTGATCACGTGTGGCGAGTGGCCAGTGGCGAGTGGCGAGTCAACCGCGAGCGCCCATCGTCTGCCGGGACAGGGAACGACAGAGTGGCGAGAGCCGCTCGCCCCTCGCCGCTAATCACTCGCCACTTGCCTACACCCTCAGGGGCATCAGCACGTACTGCACGCCGGGGTCGGCCGGGTCGAGCACCAGGGTCGGGCTGGCCGGATCGGCGAACAGGAAGCGGGCCGTCTCGCCGGTGATCTGACCGGCCACGTCCATCAGATAGCGCGCGTTGAAGCCGATCTCGAAAGGCTCTTCCGAATAGCCGATCTCGAGCTCCTCGACCGCCTGCCCCGCCTCCATGTTGCGCACGGTCAGGGTCACGCGGTCCTGGTCGAAGGCCAGCTTCACCGAGCGGCTCTTCTCGGCCGAGATGGTGGCCACCCGGTCGACCGCCTGGGCGAACAGGCCGTTGTCGATCTCGGCCAGCTTTTCGTTGGCCTTGGGGATCACCCGCACATAGTCGGGGAAACTGCCGTCGATGACCTTCGAGGTCAGGGACGCCTGGCCGAACTCGAAGCGCACCTTCTGGGCCGACACCTGCACCTCGACCGGGCCCGAGCCGTCGTCCAGCAGGCGGCGGACCTGGTCGACCGTCTTGCGCGGCACGATCACGCCGGGACCGCCGGCGGCGCCTTCGGGGGCCGGGGTCTCGGCCAGGGCCAGACGGTGCCCGTCGGTGGCCACGGCGCGCAGCAGCGCCTGGCCGCCCTCGGACACGGTGTGCAGATAAAGCCCGTTCAGATAGTAGCGCGTCTCCTCGGTCGAGACCGCGAACCGGGTCTTGTCGATCAACCGGGCCAGGTCTTCCTTCATCAGGGTGAACCGGGCCCCGGCGCTCTCGGCCGACATGACCGGGAAGTCGCCCGCCGGCAGCACCGGCAGGTTGAACCGCGAGCGGCCCGCCGCCACGGTCAGGCGCGGGTCGTCGCTGTTGTAGGTCAGTTCGACCTCGGCCCCCTCGGGCAGCTTGCGGACGATTTCGTACAGGGTGTGGGCCGGGGCCGTGATCTGGCCCTCGACGTTCACCATCGCCTCGGCCTCGTCGACCATCTCCATGTCGAGGTCCGTGGCCGCGAACGACAGCTTGTCGCGGCCCGCCGACAACAGAACGTTCGACAGGATCGGGATGGTGTTCCGCCGTTCGACGACGCTCTGAACGTGTCCGAGCGCCTTCAAGAGCGCCTGTCGCTCGATCGTCAGCTGCATAACGCCTCGTGCCCGTACGGTGCGCGCGACTCACGCGCCCCAGCCAATGTTAGGGCCAGCCACACTAGCGGAAAGATGACCGGCATCAACGGGGCAGCTGAGCCGTCCACAGGCAGGAAAGAGTGGCGAGTGGCGTGTGGCGTGTGGCGAGCAGTTCGGTCAACGCGTCGGAACGACCGCGCCTTTTGCGGCCGTCACCTCGCCACTCACCACTCGCCACTCGCCACTGGCTCAGCCCCGCAGCTTGCGGGTCAGGGCCTCGACGTCGCGGGCGATCTGGTCGTCCTTGGCCGCCAGCTCCTCGATGCGCCGCACCCCGTGCAGCACCGTGGTGTGGTCACGCCCGCCGAAGCGCCGGCCGATGTCCGGATAGCTGCGCGTCGTGTGCTGCTTGCACAGGTACATGGCGATCTGCCGCGGCCGGGCGACGGCGCGGGTGCGCCGCTCGGACAGCAGGTCGGCCTGCTTGAGGCCGAAGTGGTCGGCGGTGACCTTCTGGATCTCGTCGACGGTGATCCGCCGCTCCGGGCCGCCGCGCAGTGCCCCGTTGAGCAGGGTCTGCACCTCGTCGACGCCCAGGCTGGCCAGCCGCTGGCCGGCCACCGCGGCCAGGGTGTTCACCGCGCCCTCCAGCTCGCGCACCGAACCGGGCGTGCGGTCCACCAGGTGCTCCAGCACCTCCGGACGGGCCTGGCCGGCGACCAGTCCCAGCCGCGCCAGGGCCTCGAGCCGGCGCTCGGCCACGGCCAGCTTCAGGGCCCGGTCGGCCGGCTCCACCGGACAGGTCAGGCCGGCGGCCAGGTGGCTGCGCAGGCGCGGCTCGACCTCGTTCAGCGCCATCGGCGGCCGGTCGGCCGACAGCACCACCCGCTTGCCCTCCTCAAGCAGCGCCGTGAGCGTGTGGAACAGCTCTTCCTGGGTCGACTGCTTGCCGCCGATGAAATGCACGTCATCGATCAGCAGCATGTCGGCCGAACGCAGGCTCTCCTTGAAGGCCGCGGTCGCCCGGTCCTGGATGGCCCGCACGAAGGTCGACAGGAACCGCTCGGCGGTCAGGTAGATCACCCGGGCGTCGGGGCGCAGGCGCTGCGCCTCCCAGGCGATGGCGTTCAGCAGGTGGGTCTTGCCGTAGCCGTAGGGCCCGCACAGGAACACCGGATTGAAGTGGCCCTCGGCCCAGCTGGCGGTCTGACGGGCGACCGCCAGGGCGAAGGCGTTGCCCTGGCCCTCGACGAAGCTGTCGAAGGTCAGACGGTCCTGCAGGCCGGCGGCGCGCACCGCGCGGGGGCCGTCGGCGACCGGGCCGACCGTGGCCGCCGGGGGCGGAGTCCAGGTCGGGCGGCTGGCGGCCGCGGCGGAGATCGGCGAGGAGCCGAATTCGGCGCGGCAGCGCACGTCCAGCCGGCGGGCCAGGCCGTCCAGGCCCAGCCACAGCTCGTTCATCCGGCGCAGGGCGTTCTTGCGCACCCAGTCGCGGGCGTAGGCGGTCGGGGTGACCAGCACCAGCTGGCCGTCGGCGGTGGCGCGCACCGCCGACGGGGCGATGTAGGAGCTGAAGGGCCCCTCGCCGATCTCCGCCCGCAGGCGACCCGCGGCCTCGGTCCAGATCCGGTCCGGGTCCGTCATCGCCCTCTCCGCTGCGCTCGTCATGTCTTTGCTTGCCCCTCGGCCTGACCACCAACCCCATGAGCCTGACCTCGGGACGACCTTTCCTGGACCGCAGGACGGGCGTCCTGCGGTGGGGGCGTCTCTCGGGACAGACTCCTCCCGCTGACCCGGGCAGTGACTGCCCGCGGCCCCTTCATCCGTAAGGGATGCAAGTGCGTGAGGACGAGAAGCCTAGCGCGCCGGCAGGGGGCGTCAACGTCTGATTCGGCCGCTTCCGAAAGATAAAAAATTTGACTCCGCTAAGGTCCCGCCCGGCTTGGAAAATCGCGCGTTCGGCAATCGCCCCGGAGGCGATTTTTCGAGGTCGCCACTTAGCGCCAGACAGCGAAACGGCGAAGGAGCGGATGCGCCTTCGCCGTTGAATTCACTAGATTTTCTCGTGACGGAACGGTGACCGTTCCGTGACGCCGAGCGCAGGGCTCAGGCGGTGGCGAGCTTCTTCAGCTGGGCCGCCAGACGCGACACCTTGCGGGCGCCGGTGTTCTTGTGAACGACCCCCTTGGAGACCGCCCGCATCAGCTCGGACTGGGCCGCGCCGAACGCCTCGGTGGCCGCCTTGACGTCGCCGCCGGCGAGCGCCTCGTTGAACTTGCGCAGGTAGGTGCGCACGCGGGTGCGGCGCGCCTTGTTGACCTCGGTGCGCGCCGCGATCTTGCGGATCGACTTCCTGGCGCCGGGGTTGTTGGCCATCGGGTAAAACCTTCGGAACGGAAAACGCCGCGGAGACCGCTCCACGGCGCGAAAATCTCAAGAGGGCGCGGCTATAGCGGAAAGCCCCCCACCGGTCAACGCGCTCCGCCGCCTCCGGCGAAGGCGCCTTCGATGATGCGGCGGTAGACGTCGGTCAGGCGGTGCAGGTCCGCTTCGGGCACGTGCTCGTCGATCTGGTGCATGGTCTGGCCGACCAGGCCGAGCTCCAGCACCGGGCACAGGGCGCGGATGAAGCGGGCGTCCGAGGTGCCGCCGGTGGTCGACGGCTCGGGCCGCACGCCCAGCACCGCCTCGACCGCGTCGCGCACCCCCTCGGTGAACGGGCCCGGCTCGGTGAGGAAGGCGTCGCCCGAGTGCAGCATCTCCAGTTCGACCTTCAGGCCCGAGGCCGCCTCGGTCGCGGCGCACTCGGACTCGATCCAGGCCATCAGCTCGGCGCCGGTGTGGTTCGGGTTGAACCGGATGTTGAACCGGCCCAGGGCGCTGGCGGGAATGACATTGGTCGCCGTGTTGCCGACGTCGATGGTCGTCAGCTCCAGGTTCGACGGCGGGAACTGCGGATAGCCCTCGTCCAGCACTTGGCCGGCCAGCCGGTCCAGCAGGCGCACCAGCACCGGGATCGGATTGGCCGCCCGCTCCGGATAGGCCACGTGACCCTGCCGGCCGCGCACCGTGATCCATACGTTCAGCGAGCCGCGGCGGCCGACCTTGATGGTGTCGCCCAGCACGACCTGGGACGACGGCTCGCCCACCACGCAGGCGTCGATGCGCTCGCCCTCGGCCAGCAGGGCTTCGACCACCAGCTTGGTCCCGTGGGTCGCCCGCCCCTCCTCGTCGCCGGTGATCAGGAACGACAGCGATCCGCCCGGCTCGCCCGCAGCCAGCACCCGCGAGACCGCGGCGATCCAGGCGGCGATGCCGCCCTTCATGTCCACCGCCCCGCGGCCGTACAGCCGGCCGTCGACGCTCTCGGCGGCGAACGGGTCGCGGGTCCAGCCGTCGACCGGGCCCGGCGGCACCACGTCGGTATGGCCGGCGAAGCACAGGTTGGGCCCGGCGGTTCCGCGCCGCGCGTACAGGTTCTCGATGCCCTCGAACGGCATGCGCCGACAGATGAAGCCCATAGGCTCCAGCACCGACTGCAGCAGGTCCATGGCCCCCTCGTCGGCCGGGGTGACCGAGGGCAGCCGGATCAGCTGGCGGGTCAGTTCGACCGGGTCGACGGGTGCGTACGGCATGGCTTCATGCTTTAGGGTCTGCGCGCGCAACGGAGAAGGGGCCATGCCCAAGGTCGACATCGCCGCCGCCCCGACGGGGCATGGGACCAGCTATCCGGACGCCTTCGCCGGACCCTGCCTGTCGCGGCGGCGCTGGCGGCTGGGCGACGCGGGCGGCCTGACCCAGTTCGGCGTCAACCTGTTGCGCCTGCCGGACGGGGCCTGGTCGTCGCAGCGGCACTGGCACTCGGCCGAGGACGAGTTCGTCCAGGTGCTCGAAGGCGAGGTGGTGCTGGTCGACGATCACGGCGAGACGGTGCTGCGGGCCGGCGACTGCGCCGCCTTTCCCGCCGGCGATCCGAACGGCCACCGGCTCGAGAACCGTTCGGGCCGCGAGGCCGTGCTGCTCGAGGTCGGCTCGCGCCGGCCCGAGCAGGACCGGGTCGATTACCCGGACATCGACATGACCTATACCGGCGGCGAGGCGTTCTATCGCCACCGCGACGGCAGCCCTTATCCGAAGCATGACCGACGAACCTGAGCCGCCATCCCACCCGGCCAACCCCTGGCGGATCCGCGACTTCCGCCTACTGTGGGCCGGACGGCTGGCGGCGGTGTTCGGCATCCAGACCCAGTCGGCCGCCCTGTTGTGGCAGGTTTACGAGATCGCCCGGCGCGACCATCCGATCGCCGAGGCCAGCCTGTATCTGGGGCTGGTCGGGCTGGTGCAGTTCCTGCCGCTGATGGCCCTGACCCTGCCGGCCGGGGAGATGGCCGACCGGCGCAACCGCAAGACCACCGTGGCCGCCTCGATCGCCGTCGAGGGCCTGTGCGCCGTCGCCTTCCTGGCCATGGCGCTGCACGGCTCGCCGCCGCTGTGGGGGCTGCTGGGGGTGGCGGCGGTGTTCGGCGCCTGCCGCGCCTTCCTCGCTCCGGCCAGCCAGGCCCTGCTGCCGATGGTGGTCGGGCGAACGGCCCTGCCGCAGGCCATCGTGGCCCAGTCGCTGGCCTTCCAGACCGGGGCGATCGCCGGGCCGGCGTTCGGCGGGCTGATCGTCGGCCTGTCGCTGCCGGCCGCCTACGGCGTGTCGGTGGCCATGTTCGCCGTCGGTCTGTCGGCCATGCTGCTGATCCGCACCAGCGGCCAGCCGGAGCTGCAGCCCGAGCGCGGCTCGCGCTGGGCGGCGGTGCGCGAGGGCCTGGCCTATGTGTGGAACACCCGCATCGTGCTGGGGGCGATCTCGCTGGATCTGGTGGTGGTGCTGCTGGCCGGGGTGGCGCTGCTGACCCCGATCTTCGCGCGCGACATCCTGCACGTGGGGCCGCAGGGCTTCGGCCTGTTGCGCGCCTCGTTCGGCGTCGGGGCCCTGGCCATGGCCATCTATCTGTCGAACTTCCCGATCCGGCGACGCGGGGGCCTGTGGATGTTCACCGCGGTGGCGGTGTTCGGGCTGTGCACCCTGACCTTCGGCCTGTCGCGGACGGTGTGGCTGTCGGCGGCCGTGCTGTTCATCGGCGGGGCGGCCGACATGATCAGCGTGAACATCCGCCAGACCATCATCCAGCTGTCCACGCCCGATCACATGCGCGGGCGGGTCAGTTCGGTGTCGATGCTGTTCATCGGCGCGTCGAACGAGCTGGGCGAGGCCTACAGCGGCCTGGCCGTGCGTATCCTCGGCCCGGTCGGGGCGGCGGTGTTCGGCGGCTTCGGGGCCCTGGCGGCGACCGGCGTCTGGGCCAGGCTGTTCCCGGCCCTGCGCAGGGCCGACCGGCTCAACTAGTCGCGCAGCAGCTCGTTGACCCCGGTCTTGGCCCGGGTCTGGGCGTCGACCCGCTTGACGATCACCGCGCAGTAGAGGCCCGGGCCCCCGTTCGGGTCGGGCAGGTTGCCCGGGACGACCACGCTGTAGGCCGGCACCTCCCCGCGGATGACCTCGCCCGTGGCGCGGTCGATGATCTTGGTCGAGGCGGACAGGTAGACGCCCATGGCCAGCACCGCGCCTTCGCGGACGATGACCCCCTCGGCCACCTCGGCCCGGGCGCCGATGAAGCAGCCGTCCTCGATGATCGTCGGATTGGCCTGCAGCGGCTCGAGCACGCCGCCGATGCCGGCACCGCCGGAGATGTGCACGTTCTTGCCGATCTGGGCGCAGGAGCCGACCGTCGCCCAGGTATCGACCATCGTCCCTTCGTCGACATAGGCGCCGATGTTGACGAAGCTCGGCATCAGCACCACGCCCTTGGCGATGTAGCTGCCGCGCCGAGCCACCGCGCCCGGAACCACGCGGAAACCGGCGTCGCGAAAGCGGTTCTCGCCCCAGCCTTCGAACTTGCTCGAGACTTTGTCGAAAGCCGGCGCACCGGCCGCGCCGCCGTCCATCACCCGGTTGTCGTTCAGCCGGAACGAAAGCAGCACGGCCTGCTTCAGCCACTGGTTGACCTTCCAGCCGCCCTGGCCGTCGGGTTCCGCGACGCGCGCGCGGCCGCTGTCGAGCAGCTCCAGCGCCTGTTCCACCGGCTCTCGCACCGCGCTGCTCGCCGGCGTGACCGAGGCCCGGTCTTCCCAGGCTTGCGAGATGGCGGCTTCGAGATCGGCGGACATGGGGGCTCCTGCAGTCGATAAGATGATGACACGGCCGCTAGCCCGGCCCCGGCAGAGGGGCAAGCGGCGTTAGGGACGGCTGTTCAGCGAACTTTATCTTGCGAGGCTGCAGGAACCGCGCTCTCTCGATCGGGATTGCTCCGGAAAAGGACCAGGATGCTGCGAGAACGACGCCTGACGGTGAGCCGCCTTTTCCGGTACGGCGCTTGGCTCCCGCTTCTCCTCGTGGTCGCATGCGGTGGCGGCGGAGGCGGAAGGGTAACGCCG
>CAZQBJ010000069.1:0-11089 GCA_964591465.1 uncultured Brevundimonas sp. | reverse complement strand
GGTGAGGGAGTTGGCCGGGTTGAAGGTGTCCAGCATCTGCACCGCAAGTCTGGCCAGGTAGAACGGCCAGATGGTGCTCAGCGCCTGGGTCATCGGTATTCGCCCGATCGCGCTGCCGACGAACAGCACCGAGCCGACCGGCGGGGTGATCAGGCCGATGCCGCAGCTGAGCAGCAGGATGACCCCGAACTGGACCGGATCGATGCCGTAGGCGCGCACCACCGGCAGGAAGATCGGGGTGCAGATGATGATCAGCGGGGCCATGTCCATGAAGGTGCCCAGCACCAGCAGCATGGCCACGATCAGCAGCAGGATCATCACCGGGTTCTCGGTGAGGCCGCGGAGGGCGTCGACCATCATCACCGGCAGCTGCAGATAGGCCATCAGCCAGCCGAAGGCGCCGGCGCAGCCGATGATGAACAGCACCGCGCCGGAGGTGCGGGCCGCCCCGGCGCAGGCGCGGGTGAATTCGCGCCATGTCAGGTGACGATAGACCAGGCCGGTGATGACCACGGCGTAGACCACGGCGATCGAGGCGCTCTCGACCGCGGTGAACACCCCCATGCGGATGCCGACGAAAATGATCACCACCAGCAGCAGGCCGGGGATGGCGGTGACGAACCGGCGGGCGACCGCGCCGAGACCGGGGAAGGCGTCGGCCGCGTAGCCGCGCTTCACCGCCACCAGATAGGCCGTGATCATCAGGGTGGCGGCCAGCATCAGGGCCGGGACGATGCCGCCGGCGAACAGGTCGGCGATCGAGATGCCGCCGCCGGCCGCGGCCGAGTACAGGATCATGTTGTGTGACGGCGGCACCAGCAGGGCCACCAGCGCCGCGGAGATGGTCACATTGACCGCGTAGTCGGCGTGGTAGCCGCGCTTGACCATCTGCGGGATCATGGTGCCGCCGACGGCCGAGACGTCGGCGATGGCCGAGCCGGACACGCCGCCGAACAGGGTCGAGCCGACCACCGTGACCTGACCGAGACCGCCGCGGACATGGCCGACCAGGCTGGAGGCGAGGGCGATCATGCGGTCGGACAGGCCGCCCTTCATCATCAGTTCGCCGGTGAAGATGAACAGCGGAATGGCCAGCAGGGCCACCGAGGTGATGTCCGAGCCCATCTGCTGGAAGATCACGATCGGCGGGATGGACAGGTACAGCACGGTGGCCACCGTGGCCCCGAGCAGGGAGAAGGCGACCGGAACGCCGATGGCCAGCAGCAGGGCCAGCACGCCGAACAGGATGATCAACTCCATCGGCTCAGCCCTCCGTCGCCGGTTGCGGGTCGCCCAGCACCAGCCGTTCGATGGCGAAGACCAGGATCAGCAGGCCGCCGACGAACAGGGCGGCGAAGCGCAGGCCCGAGGGCAGGGGGGCGCCGGCCATCGACACCGACCAGTCGTCGACCATCAGGACGCCGCCCAGCCCGGCCAGGGCCAGGCCGGCCGCCGCCGCCAGCAGGCGCGATGCGGCCTTGAGCACGGCCTGCACCGGCCGGGCGCTGGCGTGCAGCAGGGTCTGGAAGGCGAAGTGGGTCTCGTACCGGACGCAGACCGCGGCCCCCAGCATGACGGTGAAGCTCATCAGGATCAGGGCCACCGGCTCGGTCCAGCCGGGCGAATCGTTCAGCACGTAGCGGGCGAAGACCTGCCACGCCTGGACCAGGGCCATGCCGGCCAGCGAGGCGCCGGCCAGGGCCAGCGACGCGGCCGACAGGCGGTCGAGTACGCCTCGGGCGGCGCGGGTGGTGCCGGACATGTCTTCCCCTCCCCGGTGGTTGCTCAGGCGACCGCCATGGTCCGTTCGTAAAGCCGGCGCAGCACCGGATCGCGCAGATAGCGATCCAGCAGCGGGCGGACCGAGGCGGCGAACGCCTCGCGGTCCACCTCGGCGACCTCGACCCCGCCGGCGATCACCGCCGCCCGGGCCTCGTCCTCGCGACGGTCCCAGTCGGCCCGCATGACCGCCACCGAGCGTCGGGCCAGGTCGCGGATCAGGTCGCGGTCCGCGGGCGAGAAGCTGTCCAGCCGCGCCTTCGACATCAGCAGGGCGTCTGGCGAATAGCAGTGGTTGGTCTGCGACCAGAAGCGCGCGACCTCGAACTGGCGGCTGGAATGATAGGCCGCCCAGTTGTTCTCGGCGCCGTCGATCAGCCGGGTCTGCAGCGAGGAGAACACCGCGCCGAACGACAGGGGCGTCGGATTGGCCCCCATGGCGCGGATCGCCTCGAGGAACATGTCCGACATCGGCGCCCGGATCTTGAGGCCGTGCAGCTGCCCCGGCTCGGTCACCGGGTGGTGGACGTTGTAGAAGCAGCGCGGGGCCGCGTCGTAGTAGGCCAGCCCGACCAGGCCGCGGCTCTCGAACACGTTCAGCAGGTCGTCGCCGATATCGCCGTCGACCACCGCCCGCACATGGGCCGTGTCGCGGAAGACGTAGGGCAGGGCCAGCAGGCGGGTTTCGGGGAAGGCGTTGTTCAGGGCCGCGACCGCGACGCGGCACATGTCCAGCGCCCCGAACCGGACCAGGCCGATGGAGTCGTCCTCCGAGCCCAGCTGGCCGGAAGGGTACTGGCGGATGTCGATGCGCCCGCCGGTCTGTTCGAACAGCTGCTGGCCCAGCCACTGGACGGCGGTCACGGTGGGGAAGCCGGCCGGGTGGACGTCGGCGACCGACAGGGTGACGCGACCGTTGGCCGCCGGCGGCGAACCGCAGCCGGCGAGGCCCGCCAGGCCGGCTGCGGCGCCGGCCAGGCCCAAGGTCCTGCGGGTGATCATGGCCTGGCCCTCCCGGTGGCCGGGATCGCCCGGCAGCGCACCTCGCCGACGCCGTCGAACACGATGCGCGCCGACTGGCCGGCGAGAATATCGTGAATCCCGGTCGCGGCGCCGGTGGACACCAGATCGCCGGCCCTGAGCGGCCGCCCGCGGCGGGCGGTCAGCTCGAGCAGGAAGCGCAGGGATTCCAGCGGCCCGCCAGGGATGCTGGCGGCGCCGCCGCGCCCGACCGACCGGCCGTCGATGAAGGTTTCGCAGGTCATCGACATCAGCCGGTCGCGCCAGTCCGCGGCGCGGGCGCCGACGATCAGGCCGGCGTTGTTGCCGAAATCCGAGACGACCACCGCGGGGCCCAGGTCGTTGATGGTGGCCAGCGGGCTGCCGGCCGGCTCGACCCCGATCAGCAGCTCGCCCACCAGCACCGCGGCGTCCTCGATGGTCCAGTCGGCGCGGTCGGCCGGGGCGTCCTGCCCGAGCCGGAAGATGAATTCAGCCTCGACCGCCGCGAAGCCGCCCTCGAACACGGGAAATTCGCGCTCCCCATCCTCGACCGCGGCCCAGATTTCGCCGGCGAAGATGGGGCCGGCGATGCGGTGCGCGCCCAGTCGCGGCTCCCAGTCGGGCGGCACCCGGCCGATCTTCCAGCCGGCCACCGGCTCGGGCCACAGGGCGATGGCCGCCTCCTGGATGGCGTAGGCGGCGGCCAGATCCGCCGGAACCTCGCCCGGATAGCCGTTCAGCGCCCGACCGGCGAGGCGCGCCTCGACGAAGCGACGCGCGATCTCGCTCGCCGCTCCGCGCGAATCGCGATCGGCGGAGCCGGGGTGTGAAGGGGCGGTTGTCACGCGTGAACTGTTCCGTCTGTTTCCTTGCGCCGGCGTTCGCCGACGGCTGACGTCCGGCCGCTGCGGGCCGGTTCGTGCATCCCTGCGAAGGACATTGCGTCGGCAGGAAACCGGTGTCAATTTCATTTCGGGAACAGCCCGCGCGGACCGGCTAGGGTCCGGCGGGAAGGGAAGGGCGGCGCAGACCGCCGGCACAGGGAGACTTCGGCCATGATCCGCACCCGCGTCCTGATGAGCTGCCTCGCGCTGGCGGCGGCGGCGTTCGTCCCGGCCTCGGCGGGGTCCGCCCCGGCGCCCGCGGCGGTCGAACAGGCCCTGCCGGCCTTCCCCGGCGCCCAGGGCTGGGCGGCGGCCACAGCGGGCGGGCGCGGCGGCCGGATCATCCGGGTCACCACCCTGGCCGCGGACGGTCCCGGCTCGCTGCGCGCGGCAATCGAGACCGAGGGGCCGCGAATCATCGTGTTCGAGGTTGGCGGGGTGATCGACCTGGGCCAGCAGACCCTGCGGCTGACCCACCCGCACGTGACCATCGCCGGCCAGACCGCGCCGTCGCCCGGCATCACCCTGATCCGCGGCGGGATGGACATCGCCACCCACGACGTGATCGTGCAGCACCTGCGCATCCGGCCCGGCAGCGCCGGCCAGGGCTGGATGAGCGGCTGGGACGAAGACTCCATCTCCACCCAGAGCGCCCGCAATGTGATCGTCGACCACTGCACCCTGACCTGGGGCACGGACGAGAACCTGTCAGCCTCGGGCCCTCGGTTCACCGGCGAGACCCTCGAGGACTGGCAGGCCGGCACCTCGCGCAACATCACCTTCTCGAACAACATCATCGCCGAGAGCCTGGCCTATTCGACCCACTCGAAGGGCGAGCATTCGAAGGGCTCGCTGATTCACGACAATGTCACCGGCCTGCTGATCGTGGGGAACCTGTACGCGCACAACTATGAGCGAAATCCGCTGTTCAAGGGCGGGGTGCACGGGGTCATCGCCAACAACCTGATCTACAACCCGGGGCCGCGCGCCATCCACTACAACCTGATGGTCGAGGAGTGGGGCGACGTGCCGCCGGTTCCGGGCCGGATGACGGCGGTGGGCAACGTGCTGCGGGCCGGGCCGTCGACCCCGACCGACCATCTGGCCTTCGTCATGATCGGCGGCGCCGGCGACCTCGAATACTATGGCCGCGACAACATCGCGGTGGATCAGGTCGGCGAGCCGATCCGCATGTTCGGCAGCTATACGACCACCGGCGCGCGGATCATCGAAATGGACGCGCCGCCGGTCTGGTGGGACGGCCTCGAGCCGATGCCCGCCCAGGCGGTGCAGTCCTGGGTGCTGGCCAACGCCGGGGCCCGGCCGTGGGACCGCGACCAGCGCGACGTGCTGCTGATCGCCGAGGTGGCCGAGGGGCGCGGCGAGATCATCGACCACGAGGACCAGGTCGGCGGCTATCCGGAGGCGGGCGAGCCGACCCGCCGGCCGTTCGACGAGTCGCAGTGGGATCTGCGCTTCATGACGCCGCTGACGCCCGACGCCCTGGACCGCCCGCGGCAGCGCCGGGGCACCTGAGCCTCCCCGCTGGCGCCGGCCGGCGCGGAGGGATATGCACAGGCAGGGCTTGGCGGAGCAGGACGTGGACGAGTCGGACGAGATCAGCGATCCCAAGGCGGCGCCGGTGCGCGCGCCGCTGGGCCGGCGAGCCACCATCAACGACATCGCCCGCATCGCCGAGGTCTCGAAGAAGACCGTCTCGCGGGTGATCAACAAGTCGCCCTTCGTCCGCGAGGAGACGCGCGAGAAGGTCGAGGCGGTGATCGCCGAGCTGGGCTTCACGCCCGACCCGCAGGCGCGCGGGCTGGCCTTCCGCCGCTCGTTCCTGCTGGGCATGATCTACGACAACCCCAGCCCGAACTATGTGGTGAACATGCAGCAGGGCATCCTCGACGCCGTGCGCGGTTCGGGGCTGGAGCTGGTCGTGCACCCGTGCGACCGGACCGCGGAGACCTTCCTGGCGGATGTGCGCACCTTCGTGGTCCGTCAGAAGCTGTTTGGCGTGGTGCTGCCGCCCTCGGTGTCCGAGGACGAGCGGGTCGCGGCCCTGCTGAACGAGGTCGAATGTCCCTATGTGCGGATCGCCTCGGTGCTGCTGGACGAGCCCGAGCGGATGGTCGTGACCCACGACAACGTCGGGGCCGCCGAGGCCGCCCGGCACCTGGTCGAGCTGGGCCACCGGCGGGTGGCCTTCATCTCGGGGCCGCAGCTTTTCCGCTCGACCCACGAGCGGGGACAGGGCTTTACGCGCGGCCTGTCGGAAAAGGGCGTGACGCTGGATCCGCGCTATGTGCGGGAGGGCCGCTACACCTATGAATCCGGCGTCGAGTGCGCCCGCGACCTGCTGGCCATGGCCGAGCGCCCGACCGCCATTTTCGCCGGCAACGACGAGATGGCGCTGGGGGTCTATCAGGCGGCCCGGGACATGGGGCTGAGCGTGCCGGGCGACCTGTCGATCGTGGGGTTCGACGACTCGCCCATGGCCTCGCGCATCTGGCCGACCCTCACCACCGTGCGTCTGCCGATCCGCGACATGGGGCGGATGGCGGCGGACAAGCTGCTGGCGCGCAGCCGAGGGCAGGACGTGGCCCGGCTCAACCAGCCGGAGGTGCGCCCGACCCTGGTGGCGCGGGACTCGACGGCGGCGCCGGGGCGCTGAGCCGCGCCCCGGCGTCCATCGATCGGTCAGGCCTTGAGCACGCCCTGCAGGTGGTCGCGGATGCCCTGGTCGGTGGCGTTGGCGAAGAAATGCTCCGAGAAGCGCTTTCCGGCGATGGCCGCCTTGAGCAGGTCCTGGTCGACCGACTTGAGCACCGTCAGCATGTCCTTGCAGGTCGCGGCCTTCAGGTCGCGCAGGATGCCGCGGTTGCGGGCCATGATCTCGGCCCGCTCCTTCGGGTAGCCGAGGCCGCGCTCGCCCTCGAACAGCTTGCGATAGCAGTCCTGCAGGTTGAGCTCGGCGGCCCAGCCGAAGCCCTTGGCGTAGGGCATGGAGATGGCGTTGCCGTCGTTGATCTGGCCGAACAGGAAGGCGTCGGTCGGATCGTTGATCAGGCCGCAGAACACGCCGGGCATGGCGTTGCAGGCCAGCATCGAGCCCATGCCGGTGCCGCAGCCGGTGACCACGAAGTCGGCCGCGCCGGAGTTCAGCAGGATGCCGGTCAGCAAGCCGTTCATCACATAGGTCAGCGAGGCTTCGTCCTCGGCCGAATACATTCCATAGTGGAACACCTGGTGCCCCAGCGGCTCGGCCACGGCGGTCAGGGCGGCGTGGACGGTCTCGCTCTTGGCGGCCTGGCTGTTCTCGATGATCAGGGCGATCTTCATGGGGAGGACTCCTTGGAAGGGGGCGCGCGAGAAGAACGCGTCCGCCGGCGGCGCGTCTCGGGGTCGCGATTTGCCTGCGACTATGACACCGGTTACCTATGGGAACAACCGCGTCAAAACGAACCGGGGATGAAAGCCATGTCGACCTGCCTCGAAACCTGCCGCACCCTGCTGAAATGACCACGCCCTTTGATCTCAGCGGCCGGGTCGCCCTGGTGACCGGCGCCAATACCGGGTTGGGGCAGGCGATCGCCGTCGGCCTCGCGCGGGCCGGGGCCGATATCGTGGCGGCGGGGCGGACGGCCCCGATCGAAACCGCGGCCCAGGTGGAGGCCGCCGGCGGCAGGCTGCACGCGATCAGCGCCGACCTCGGGACCATCGCCCCGATCGGCGAAGTGGTCGCCGAGGCCTGGCGGCGGGCGGGGGCGGTGGACATCCTGGTCAACAACGCCGGCATCATCCGCCGGGCGGACAGCCTGGACTTCACCGAGGCCGACTGGGACGCGGTGATGGACACCAATCTGAAGTCCGCCTTCTTCCTGACCCAGGCGGTGGCGCGGCGGTGGGTCGAGGCGGAGCGGGGCGGCAAGGTGATCAATATCGCCTCGATGCTCAGCTTCCAGGGCGGCATCCGGGTGCCGTCCTACACGGCGTCCAAGTCGGGCCTGGCGGGGCTGACGCGGCTGCTGGCGTGCGAGTGGGCGGGACGGGGAATCAACGTCAACGCCATCGCCCCGGGCTATTTCGCGACCAACAACACGGCCGCCCTGCGAGCCGACGAAGTTCGCAACCGTGACATTTTGGCCCGCATCCCGGCGGGTCGCTGGGGCCATCCGGACGACCTCGCCGGAGCCGCCGTTTTCCTGGCTTCGGCGGCCTCGGACTATGTTCACGGGACCATCCTTCCGGTGGATGGCGGCTGGCTGGCGCGCTAGCCGGTTTTTCTTGCCAGATCGATTTTCCTGGGATTAAGCTCGTCATTGATACCGGTGTCAGCCCAGCTGCGGCCGGTAACTGACACCGGTGTCAGCGTAGGCGGAGGCCGGCGGTCAGAACCATCTTAACGACCGGGGGGCGAACGATCCTTCGGCGGGCGGCGAGAGCCGTAAGGGAGGATGAAAGATGCTTACGCACCTGAAGGGGGGGCTCCGCGCCCGCATATCCGGCGTCTCGCTCGGCGCCATGGCGATCGCCCTGGCGACCGCCGGTTCCGCCGTCGCCCAGGCGCCCGGACCCGATGAAGCCACCTCGGTGGACGAGATCGTGGTCACCGGCTTCCGCAGCAGCCTGGCCGCCGCGCTCAACGAAAAGCGCAACGCCGCCGAGGCGATCGACGTCATCCTGGCCGAGGACATCGCCGACTTCCCCGATCTGAACCTGGCCGAGGCCATCCAGCGCATCCCCGGGGTGGCCATCACCCGCGACGCGGGCGAGGGGCGCAACATTTCGGTTCGCGGCCTGGGGCCGGACTTCACCCGCATCCGCATCAACGGGATGGAGGCTCTGGGAACCACCGGCGGGACCGACAGCTCGGGCGGCACCAACCGCGGCCGGGGCTTCGATTTCAACGTGTTCGCCTCGGACCTGTTCAACAGCATCACGGTGCGCAAGAGCGCCTCGGCCGACACCGAGGAGGGCTCGCTGGGCGCGACGGTCGATCTCGAGGTCGCCCGGCCTTTCGACTACAACGGCTTCGCCTTCGCCGCCTCGGGCCAGATCGGCTGGAACGACCTGTCCGAGAGCAACGATCCGCGCGGCGCCTTCCTGATCTCGAACACCTGGGCGAACGGGACCTTCGGCGCCTTGCTGTCGGTCGCCTATTCGGGCCGCGAGGCGATCGAGGAGGGGCACAGCACGGTCCGCTGGCAGGGCGGCAACGTCGGCACGGGGCCCGGCGCCGTCAACGCCTTCACCCCGCGCCTTCCGCGCTACGGCATCCTCGAACACGACCAGGAGCGCCTGGGCGTCACCGCCTCGCTGCAGTGGCGGCCGGCCGACAGCACCCTGATCACCCTGGACGCCCTGTACTCGGACTTCAGCGCGACCCGCTTCGAGCACTTCCTGCAGGCCCCGGACTTCAGCGCCGGCGGCGCGGGGGGCCGGGCCGGCATCGTGGTGCTGGACCACGTGCTCGATGGCTCGGGCAACATGGTCTACGGACTGTTCGACAACGTCGACGTGCGCTCGGAGTCCCGCTTCGACGACCTGAGCACCGAGTTCACCCAGGTCACCCTGAACCTTGATCACGAGTTTTCGGACACCTTCCGGGTCAACGCCCTGATCGGCACCTCGCAGTCGAACCACGACAACCCGATCCAGACGACCCTGCTGTTCGATGCGGTCGACACCGACGGCTACAGCTTCGACTACCGTCAGAACCCCAATCTGCCGCAGATCACCTACGGCTTCGACATCACCGATCCGGCGTCCTGGACCCTGACCCAGATCCGCCTGCGGCCGCAGACGGCGGACAACGGCTACGACACGGCGCAGTTCAACGCCGAGTGGGACCTGGACGAGCACCTGACGCTGCGGGCCGGGGTGTTCTTCAAGAACTACACCTTCGAGACCACCGAGCTGCGGCGCGACCCGGTCTCGTGCGGCCTGGCCCCGACGGGCAACGCCGAAGGCTGCATCCCGCCCGGGGTCGCGGCCACGCCGATCTCGAGCTTCAGCCGCATGGTCCGCTTCGCCGATCAGTGGGACATCCCGTCGGGCACCAACCTGGCGTGGCTGATCCCGGATTATCATGCGGCCAACGCGCTGTTCGGCTTCGACAGCTATCCGATGAGCTACATCCCCTCCCGCGGCAACAACCGCTCGGTCGAGGAGGAAAGCCGCGGCCTGTACATGCAGGCCGACTTCAACGGCCAGCTGGGCTCGCTGCCGGTGCGCGGCAACGTCGGCTTCCGCTACATCGATACGGACCAGAGCTCGTCCGGCTACACCCTGACCGCGGGCGCGCCGGTGTTCGTGGAGGCCAGCCGCAGCTACGACGACCTGCTGCCGTCGATGAACATCGTGTTCGAGCCGACGGACAATTTCCTGATCCGCTTCGGCGCCGCGCGGGTGATGACCCGCCCGGGGCTGGGCTCGCTGACTCCCGGCGGCACCGTGTCGGTGTCGGGCAACAACCGCACGGTCCAGTCGGGCAATCCACTGCTGGATCCGACGCGGGCGGCCACCTTCGACCTGTCGTTCGAGTGGTACTTCGCGCCGGAGTCGCTGCTGTCGCTGGCGCTGTTCCGCAAGGAGATCGACAGCTTCGTTGCGACGAACACCTTCACCGCGCCATTCAGCGGCAACGGCCTGGGGCTGCCGGACAG
Organism: uncultured Brevundimonas sp.; assembly: GCA_964591465.1. Classification (GTDB taxonomy): domain Bacteria; phylum Pseudomonadota; class Alphaproteobacteria; order Caulobacterales; family Caulobacteraceae; genus Brevundimonas. Next base: position 753 of record CAZQBJ010000069.1, on the reverse strand, counting down.
CGTGGCGGTCGCGGCCTGCGGGGCCACCCCGGGCTGCTCGCCGACCGAGGACTGGGTGTTCAACCAGCCGATCAACACCCAGGGCGGCGACCTGGACGGTTTCGAGATCGCCTACCAGCAGCCGTTCAGCTTCCTGCCGGGCTTCTGGAGCAATTTCGGCGTGCTGCTGAACTACACCTATGTGGACTCGGAGATCGAATATCCGGGCGGGATCATCAACACCCTGACCGATCTGTCCAAGGTCGCCTACAACGGCACCCTGTACTACGAGGATCAAAGGTTCAGCGCGCGCATCTCGGCCACGCACCGGGACGGCTACCTTACCCAGGTTCCGGGGCGCAACGGCAATGCGATCGAGGGGGTGACCGACACCCTCAACATCGACTTCGCCGCGTCCTGGCAGGTGAACGACAACCTGGCCCTGACGCTGGAAGGCATCAACATGACCGACGAGGTGCCGACCCAGTACGTCGGCGTCGACGAGCTGGTCTCGGTGCACCACCACACGGGCCGGCAGATCTTCGCCGGCTTCCGCTACCGGTTCTAACCGCTCTCTCCTGGGCGTTGACTTGAGGCGTCGGACCTTCGGGTCCGGCGCCGTTCCTTTCTCCGTTGACACCGGTGTCACGACTGGCAGGATGAGGGCGAGAGGCGCAGGATCGAAGGGTCGCCGCGCCCTGCGGAGGAGAGCCCAGTCTTGCGTCACGACCGCCTGTCCGTGCTGAGCGCCCTGCAAGCGCAGGGCGTCGTGCC
>CAZQBJ010000068.1:0-11267 GCA_964591465.1 uncultured Brevundimonas sp. | reverse complement strand
CCTGCAACAGGTCGTTGGGGAACTCGATGTCGGCCTTGTCGATCTCGTCGATCAGCAGCACCGGGCGGATCGGCGAGGTGAAGGCCTCCCACAGCTTGCCGCGGCGCAGATAGTTGCGCACGTCCTTGACGCCCTCGACGCCCAGCTGGCTGTCCCGCAGGCGGGTGACGGCGTCGTATTCGTACAGGCCCTGATGAGCCTTGGTCGTCGACTTGATGTGCCAGGTGATCAGCGGCGCGCCCAGCGCCCGGGCCAGCTCGAAGGCGAGCACCGTCTTGCCGGTGCCCGGCTCGCCCTTGATCAGAAGGGGCCGCTCCAGGGTGACGGCGGCGTTCACCGCGACCTTCAGATCGTCGGTGGCGATGTAGTCGGTGGTGCCTTCAAAACGGCTCATGTCGTCTCCGTGCCTCGTCGGACACGGTTACGACACGGCGCGGAGACTGTGAACCGGCGTCAGGTGATATGCTTGGGCGTGGCCGGGTCGCTGGCCGGGAAGGTTTCCTCCACGGCCTCGTCGATCAGGGCTTCCTGCCGGTCCTCGGCCTCGCGGGTCTCCTCGCGCAGCTGATCGGGCTTCACGTTCTCAGGCAGCGGCGCCGTCTTGTGCGCCGGCGCGTGATCGGTATCGCAGTCTTCCTTGCCCTTGGCGGTCATTCGGTCGGTTCCTGTCCCTGATATCCGAGCGCATCCAGGTCGTCGTCGGCCAGCCGGCGCGATTCCCAGTGGGCCGCGCTGCCCTGGGCGCCCTTCACGTTGCGCATGAGGCCGGTGTAGACGAGCTCGACCTCGTCGCCGGCCTGCAGGCCGTCGCTTTCCGCGTCGCTGACGGCGAGCGTCGGATCCTCGATCCCGTACAGTTCGTCGGCCTCCGGCTCGACGCCGTCGGCGGCCAGTTCGGCGTCGAGATCTTCCGGGTCGAGGTCGTCGAGCTCCTCGTCGGCGCCGTCGCCGACGGCCGAGGTCACATCCAGGACCTCAGGCAATTCCTCCAGCGTCCTGAATTCGCTGGTGTCCGCGCCCGGATCGCCGTCGTCGAAATTGTCTTCGTCGAAGACTTCGGACTGATCCTGTTCGTCGGGTTCGTACTGGTCGATGCCGGGCATGGGGTCGCCTTCCTGTCTGGAAGGTCAACGCCGCTCGGTCAGTCGCCGTTCCATCCGTCGCGCGCGACCCCGGCGAGGGTGTCGGACATGCGGGCGATGACCTCGGGCCAGCCGTCGTAGCGGCCGGTCTCGAAGAGCCGGACGCGCGGATAAAAGGGGTACCGGTCCGAGCCCAGACGATGCCAGTCGTCCGGCGCGGCGATCAGCCAGGTCCGCGCGCCGACGGCCGCGGCGATATTGGTCCCGGCGATGCCCGGTCCGATGACCAGGTCCAGGGCGCACGACATGGCCGCCAGATCGTCCAGATCGTTCCTAAGGTCGAACGGCGGCGTCCAGATCTCGAGGCCGGCGGCCTCGGCTTCGGCCAGGTCCTGGGCCGTGTCGCCGCACTGCAGGTTGACGAAGCGGCAGCCGGCGGTGCGCAGCAGCGGCGCCCAGCGCTCGAAGGCCGAAAAATACCGCGCGCGCGAGCCTTTCAGCACCAGGCTCTTCCAGTGCAGGCCGACCTTGAGGCCCGGGCCGAGCGCCTCCAGCTCCCGGGCCCACCGGGCCACGCGATCTGGGTCGGCGCGCAGATAGCCGTCGTGGTCCGGGAAGCTGTCGATCGACGGCCGGAACTGGCGCAGGAAACTGGCCATCGGCCCCCAGGCGTCGACCGGATCATGCCCCTGCATGAAGGGCATCAGGCGGATCATGCGGCCCTCGTGCCGGACCGTCCGGTGACCGCCGACGACCGCCTGCGGGAAACTGCGCTGGAACAGCTCGACCAGTCGCGGTTCAACCGCCAGGTACAGCCGGCCCTCGGTTCCGACCGCCTCGATCAGGTCCGGAATGACGTTGGCGAAGATCATCTCGTCGGCGATGCCCTGCTCGCCGATCACCAGCAGCCGCCGGCCCTTCAGGTCCATGCCCGGGATCCAGCGCGGGTCGGCGCTCATCACGTGCATGGCGTCGGGCATGGCCGGGTCGAGGCGGGCCTCGTAGGCCTCGAATCCTTCCTGGACCCGGCCCAGGTTGAGCAGCAGGTTGGAGCGGGCCATCTCCATCATGGCCGCCTCGTAGGGCGACTCCGCGCCGGGGCGGGCCGCCTCGACGTCCTCCAGGGCGCCCAGGGTGTCGCCCATCGGCTGACGGGCGTTGCCGCGGTTGTAGCGCGCCTTGGCGAAGTCAGGCTTGAGCCGCAGCGCCTCGTCGAAGAACGGCATGGCGGCCTTCACGTCGCCCTGGTCGCTGAGCACCGTGCCCAGGGTGTTCCACAGGATCGGGCTTTCCGGGTGGATCTGGATAAGGGCCCGCAGGGTCTCGATCGCGTCTTCGTAACGGTTCTGGTCGCGCTGGACGCAGGCCAGGTTGTTGGTCGCCTCGATGTGCCCCGGGCGCAGGGTCAGCATCCGCAGGAACAGCTTCTCGGCGATGTCGAGATAGCCCAGCCGCTGGGCCAGGCGGCCCAGGTCGTGGGCGATGCCGCTTTCGTCCGGCGACAGCTTCAGCGCCGCATCGTAGGCCGACAGGGCCTGGGCCAGGTCGCCGGCCTTCTCGCGGCAGATGGCCAGGATGTGCCAGGCCAGGCCGTTGCGCTCGTCCATCTTGAGGGCGGCGAGCGCGCGCTGGGTCCCGGTGTGGAAATCGCCGGCCTTCACCGCCTCGAGCGCCGCCTTCAGGTGGCCGGCGCCGAGCCGCGCCTTGGGCGAGGCCCGCAGGGCCTTGGACAGCTGTTTGAGCGCCTCGGGCGAGGCGGCGTTGCCGGCCAGGCCGTCCGCGGTCGGTCGCACCGCGGGAATCACATCGATCTCGGTCGCCGCGGCGACGGGTTCAGCCAGGGTCAAGGCGGCAGGGCTCCCAGGTCGGGCAGGGGACTGGTCCAACCGTTTGGGGCGATAGGGTTAAGGCGCGCCTAACCGGCCCCCGGCCCGCGCAAGACATGGTTAACCACGATTCTTTAGGCTGCGTTCGCCGCTCGCTGGTTAGCTCCCAGTCGAGGCGCGTGCAGGGAGGCCTTCCAACATGGCGCTGAAGCTGTCGCTCAAACCCGGCGAACGGTTCGTTCTGAACGGGGCCGTCGTCCAGAACGGCGACCGGCGCGGCGTATTGATCCTGCAGAACAAGGCCTCGGTCCTGCGCGAGAAGGACATCATGCAGGCCGAGGACGCCAACTCGCCGGCCCGCCTCATCTATTTCCCGGTCATGATGATGTACCTGGACGAGGCGAACGCCAGCCGGTTCTACGACGAGTTCGTCCGCCGGCTGTCGGAATTCATGGGCGTGGTGTCGAATCCCGAGGTGCTGGCCGACTGCGTGACGACTTCGAAGCACGTGCTCGCGCGGGAGTACTACAAGGCGCTGATGACCGCGCGCAAACTGATCGAATACGAAGACTCGAGGCTCGGTAATGTCGCTTCAGGCCTACAAGACAGCCGCCCAGCGGGCTGAGAATCCGCGCGAGGCGGAATATCGGCTGTTCGGCCAGGTGACCCGGGCCCTGATGGAGGCCGCCAAGGCCGATCCGACCGATATCGCCACGCGCATCGACGCGCTCGACTGGAACCGTCGCCTGTGGTCGACGCTGGCCACCGATTGCGCCGATCCGGACAACGCCCTGCCGCGCCCGCTGCGGGCCCAGATCATCTCGATCAGCCTCTGGGTCGGCCGCCACACCTCGGCGGTCATGCGCCGCGAAGAAGAGATCGAGCCGCTGGTCGAGATCAACCGGATGGTCATGCAGGGCCTGTCCGGCGGGGCCCAAGAGGCCGCCTGACCGCTAGAAGCGGAGCAGGAAGCTGATGCGTCCTTCGTTATCCAAGACGGGGGGTCGCTGAGGTCTGAGTTGCGCCGGGGCCTCAACACGAGGCCGCGCGTCCCTTCCCGCGCGATCCGCATTTGCCCGGCAAGTCCTGCCCGCGCCCGGCAAGTCCTGCCCGCGGGGCATCGCTGAATCCCTTGTTCTATCGAGCTTTGAGGCCTTGGCGACTGGCCCGCGGTTTGCGTGGTCCCGCGCGAGCCATGAACGCGCTCGGCGGCCAGAAGGCCGCTAACCCCGACCAGAATGGAAGGAAAGCCGAATGAACTCGGTGAACACCAACGTGGGCGCGATGATCGCGCTCCAGAACCTGAACAAGACCAACGAGGACCTGGCCACAGCCCAGAACCGCATCAACACCGGCATGAAGGTGGCGACGGCGAAGGACAATGGCGCCATCTGGGCGATCGCCCAGGGGCAGCGGGCGGATGTGCGGGCGCTTGGCGCCGTCAGCTCGTCGCTCAATCGGGGCATCTCGGCGGTCGACGTGGCCCTGGCCGCGGGCGAGACGGTCTCCGACCTCTTGCTGCAGATGAAGGAGAAGGCACTGGCCGCGAGCGACGGGTCTCTGACGACCTCCGCCCGGGCGGCGTTGACCGAGGATTTCGAAGCGCTGCGTGACCAGATCACCAGCGTGGTCACCAATGCCGAGTTCAACGGGCTGAACCTGTTGGGCGCCGGCGCGACCGGTTTTTCGGCCCTGGCCAACGCGGAAGGGACGGCCACGATCACGGTGCAAGCCGAGGTCATGGCCCTGGGGGGCGCCATCGTCACCGTCGCGGCGACCCAGACGATCGACACGATGACCGACGCGATCGACGCCATGGCGGACGTCGACGACTCCATCGCCAATGTCTCGGCCGCCCTGGCGCGGCTGGGCACCAAGTCCAAGTCGCTGGAAACGCACGCCACGTTCGTTTCGAAGCTCTCGGACACGCTGGAGTCGGGGATCGGCAATCTGGTCGATGCGGACCTGGCGCGAGAAAGCGCACGGCTCCAGGCGCTGCAGACCAAGCAGCAACTGGGCGTCCAGGCGCTGGGCATCGCCAACCAGGCGCCGCAGATCCTGATGTCTCTGTTCGGCCGCTAGGCGTTCAGGAACGGGCGGGCGGGGTTCCTCGGAGCTCCGCCCGCTTTTTTGTCCGCCCCGCGGACGAACGGCGCGCGGCCGCTCCGGGCGCGGACTCGCCACTTGTCGATCAGGGAAGGGGAGTGGTGCCGCCGGGGGGAATCGAACCCACGACCTCAGCCTTACCAAGGATGCGCTCTACCACTGAGCTACGGCGGCCAAATCTGAGGAACCGGGCGTATAGCCAAAGCGATGGGGCGTGGGAAGGGCAAATGCGCGCCTTGACGTCGCGGCGTCGATCCCTTCAATCCGCCCCGTGGACAAGCCGACCGAAAAGCCAACCCGTTCAACGCCTGCGCCGGCCGACGACCGCAAGGCGCGGCTGGTCGCGGCCCTGCGGGACAATCTCAAGCGCCGCAAGGCCTCCGCCTCGACGCAGCGACCGCGTTGATTCGCGGCCGCCGCCCCTTTCACCGTCCGGGGCCCCCGGGCTAGATAGCCGGTCCGCCGCCGAAGCCCGGCGCGCGAGACCAGGGACGTACATGGACCGCATCGCCATCGAAGGCGGCGCGCGGCTGGAGGGGGAAATCCCGATCAGCGGCGCCAAGAACTCGGCCATCAAGCTGATGGCGGCCTCGCTGCTGACCGACCAGCCGTTGCGGCTGACCAACATGCCGCGCCTGGCCGACACGCGGTTCCTTGGGCGGCTGCTGACCCGGCTTGGGGTCGAGGTGGACGAGCGCGACGGACCCGACGGTCCGCAGACCACCCTGCACGCGGCCGAGGTGGTCAGCGCTTTCGCGCCCTACGACCTGGTCAGGCAGATGCGCGCCTCGTTCAATGTGCTGGGGCCGCTGCTGGCCCGGACCGGCCACGCCAAGGTGTCGCTGCCGGGCGGCTGCACCATCGGCGCCCGTCCCGTGGACCTGCATCTGAAGGCGCTGGAGGCCCTAGGCGCCTCGATCGACCTGCACGAAGGCTATGTCTACGCCCAGGCTCCGCGGGGGCTGAAGGGGGCGGAGATCGAGTTTCCCTTCATCTCCGTCGGTGCGACCGAGCACGCCCTGCTGGCGGCCGTGATGGCCAAAGGGACCACTGTGCTGCGCAACGCGGCGCGCGAACCGGAAATCGGCGACCTGGCCCGCTGCCTGATCGCCATGGGCGCCCGAATCGAGGGGCTGGACACCGAGGTCCTGACCATCGAGGGCGTTTCGCGGCTGGACGGGACCAGCTGGTCGGTGATTCCCGATCGCATCGAGACGGGCACCTATGCGGTGGCCGCGGCCATGGCCGGCGGGCGGGTGCGCCTGACCAACACCCGGGCCGACCTGGTCGAGGCGCTGACCGTCAAGCTGCGCGAGGCCGGGGCCGAGGTCGACGAGACCGCCGACGGGCTGGAGGTGCGACGCGGCGGCGGGCGGCTACGCGCGGTCGACATCGACACCGAGGTCTACCCGGGCTTCGCCACCGACCTGCAGGCCCAGTTCATGGCCCTGATGACCACCGCCGAGGGCGAGAGCGTCATCCGCGAGCACATCTTCGAGAACCGCTTCATGCACGCGCCGGAGCTGGCGCGGCTGGGGGCCGACATCACGGTCCACGGCGGCGAGGCGCGGGTGCGGGGCGTCGAGCGTCTGGTCGGGGCCGAGGTGATGGCGACGGATCTGCGCGCCTCGGTCAGCCTGGTGATCGCGGGGCTCGTCGCCGAGGGCGAAACCACCATCGGCCGCGTGTATCATCTGGACCGCGGATTCGAGCGTCTGGAGGAAAAGCTGGGCGCCTGCGGCGCGCGCATCCGCCGGCTGAAGGACGAGAGCGATGAGCTTTGAGACCGCATCGGCGTCGGAAGGAGGGGGCGAAGGCCCTCCGCCGCTGCGCCTGCTTGCGGCCGACGAGGCCGACCTGCAGATCGTCTCGGCCGCCCTGCAGGACGCGTTGCTGCGGCCTGACGACATTCTTTGGGAATCGCGCGCGCGTCGCCTGACGCTGACCCTGAACCGGTTCTGCTGGGAATGCGGCGGCACGCGGGTGCGGGCGGCGCTGCAGTTCGGCGACGTGCTGGCGGTCAAGAGCCGACGGCTGCCGCGCGGGCGCGAGGCGCCGCTTGAGCTGCTGGCCCTGCATTTCGAGCCGGGCGAGGCGCCGGGCGGCCGGGTGATCATGATGTTCGCCGGCGGCGGCGACCTGCGCGCCGACGTCGAATGCCTGGACGCGGTGCTGGCCGACCTGTCCGAACGCTGGCCCGCGCGGACCGCGCCGGCCCACGACGGTCCGGCCGAATGACCGGGGACGCGGCGCACCGCCTCGGCGCGATCGACCTGGACCCGGCCTCCCTGGCTCCGGCCAACGCCGAGATCGAGCACGAGCGGCGGGTGGCCATCTTCGACCTGCTGGAACAGAACCTGTTCCGTCCCGAGGGCGCGCCGGGCGGCCCCTACCGCCTGCGCCTGTCGGTCGAGGACAGCCGGCTGGCGCTGGACATCGAGGGCGAGGGCTTCCGCAAGGCGCACATGTTGTCGCTGACGCCGCTGAAGGGGATCATGAAGGACTACTTCATGATCTGCGAAAGCTATCAGCAGGCCGTCCGCGGCGCCTCGCCGAACCAGATCGAGGCCGTCGACATGGGCCGGCGCGGCCTGCATAACGAGGGCTCGACGGTGCTTCGCGAGCGGCTGGCCGGCAAGGTCGAGATCGACCACGAAACCGCCCGGCGACTGTTCACCCTGATCTGCGCCCTGTACCGCCGGGCCTGATCGCCGCCCGTTCAATCTCGACGCGCGGCGGCTTTTGGTGCATTAACCCGCCCCACTCACCGACGCGCGTTCCGCCCGCGCGCGCCGCTGACTGTCTTTCCCCGGGCGAGAGAGGCCGCATGGCTAAGGAAGAACTGCTCGAGTTTCCCGGCACCGTCAGCGAACTGCTGCCGAACGCGACGTTTCGCGTAAAGCTCGAGAACGACCACGAGATCATCGCCCACACCGCCGGCAAGATGCGCAAGAATCGCATCCGCGTGCTGGCCGGCGACAAGGTCCTGGTCGAGATGACGCCCTATGACCTGACCAAGGGTCGCATCACCTATCGCTTCAAGTAAGGACGGGGCTGGATGGCCCGCCCCGACCTGGTGCTGGCCTCGGCCAGCCCGCGCCGCGTTGAACTGCTGGCGCTGATCGGCGTCACTCCCGATCGCATCGACCCCGCCGACATCGACGAAACGCCGCTCAGGGCCGAGACGCCCGTGCGGCTGGCGGCGCGCCTGGCGATCGCCAAGGCCGAGGCGGTGGCCGCGCGCCACCCCGACGCGGTGGTGCTGGCGGCCGACACGGTGGTCGCAGTGGGCCGCCGTGTGCTGGAGAAGCCTGCGGACGCGGCCGAGGCGGCGCGCTTCCTGCGCCTGCTGTCGGGCCGCAATCACCGGGTTCTGACCGGCGTCGCCGTCGCCGCCGGCGGGCGGGTGCGCCACCGGGTGGTCGACACCCGGGTGACCCTCAAGGTGCTGACCGACTCCGAGATCGCGGCCTATCTGGCCAGCGACGAATGGCGCGGAAAGGCCGGCGGCTACGCCATCCAGGGCCGGGCCGGGGCCTTCGTCATCCGTCTGGTCGGCAGCCATCCGGCGGTCATGGGCCTGCCGTTGTATGAAACCGTCAATCTGCTGGCCGGCGCCGGCTGGCGGCCGTGAGCGCCGTCGCCGCCTGGCTGGACGACACGCCGGGCGAGACCCGGGCGGTGATCGCCGACGCGGGCGGCTTCCGCCACATCCTGTTCGACGTCGAGGGCGAGGCCGACGCGGGCAAGCTGGGCGCGCGGTCGATCGGCCGCGTGACGCGAATCGAGCCGGGCCTGCGCGGCGCCTTCGTCGAACTGCCGGAGGGGCCGGAAGGGTTCCTGCCGCTGACGGGCGGCGCCCGGGTGGCGGCGGGCGAGAAGCTGGAGGTCGAGGTGGCCGCCGAGGGGCGCGCGGCCAAGGGCCCGACGCTGCGGCGCACCGGGACGGGGGAGGGGGCCGTGCGCCTGGCCGCGCCGGGCCCGAGCGCGGCCCAATGGCTGGCCCGTCTGGCGCCGGGGATCGAGCCGGTTCGCGGGCGTGAGGCCATCGAGGCCGGCTGGCAGGCGCTGGAGGCTGCCTGGGCCGAGCCGGCCCCGGTGCGCGGCCTGACGGTTACGGTGGAGCGCACCCGGGCCATGGTCGCGGTGGACCTGGATCTGGCGCCGCAGCCGGGCCGGGGGCTGGATCCGCGGGCGCGGGCCCGGGCGAACCGGGAAGGACTGCTGGAGGCGGCGCGCCTGATCGGCCTGCGGCGCTGGGGCGGGCTCGTGGCGGTCGATCTGATCGGCGCCGGCCACGACGGCGGGATGATCGCCCAGGCGGCGAGAGCGGCCTTCGGCGACGATCCGGAGATCGCCTACGGGCCGGTCAACCGATTCGGCGTGCTGCAGCTGTCGCTGCCGTGGCGATTTCGTCCGCTTGAGGAGGCCATGGCGGTCGGCGGCCCCCAGCGGGCGGCGATCGAGGCGACGCGCCGGCTGAATTTCGAACTGCTGGCCGATACGACGCGGGCGGCCGTCACCGTGCGCTGCGCGCCGGCGACGGCGGCCCTGGCCGCGCCGCTGGTGGCGCGCCTGGGCCCGCGGGCCCATCTGAAGGCCGACGCCGCCCTCGGGCCGGCCGACCACGTGATCGAAGGGGTCTGAACATGGCGACCTGTCCCATTTGCGAGCGCGCCCCGGCCGACCCGGAATACAAGCCGTTCTGCTCGCGACGCTGCGCCGACGTGGACCTGCAGCGCTGGTTCTCGGGCCGCTATGCGGCGCCGACCGACGAGCGCCCCGCCGGCCCGGATGAAAAAGACGAGGATTGAGCCGCTGGACACGGTTTGAGGCCTCGCCTATAGACGCCGCTCCCGCATTCGCGGCCCGGCGCCTGGGTAGCTCAGTTGGTAGAGCAGCGGATTGAAAATCCGCGTGTCGGTGGTTCGAATCCGCCCCCAGGCACCATCTCCTTCCCGAATCAGATCCTGTGACGCCAACGCCTCGCGGCGGCGGAATTCGCTCGTCCTCGCCCCCCACAGCGTAACTGTAACCGCCTATGTTCGCCTAAGGGGCGAAAAGCGGAACTGCGGCCTTGACGCTCTGATATGGGTTCGCCAAAGGAGCATGACCGCTTCATTCGAGATAGCGGCTGGTGTTTCCTGCGCTTACCGCGTCGGGAACATCGCCAAGCGCAAACGGCCTCGCCACACGGCAACCGCTAGCGTACAGAGGCGTTACGGTGTCCGGACAAAAACCCGGCCCGCGACGTATTTTTAGTTGAGGGAAGAGACGCTCCCGCGCGACAACCCTTTGGTCCCACGAGTCAGACCAAGCAGGAACTGGCGAACGATGCTCGAAATCAAGAAAACGAACCTCCTCCTCGCTATGGCCGGCGCTGCCGTCCTTATGGCGAGCTCGCCGGCTTTCGCGCAGGACGCGGCCCCGGCTCCCGCTGAGTCCGCGGCGCCCGCCGCCGACGCGGCCGCTGCGCCCGAAACGGCCCCTGTCGCCGATGCGGCTGCGCCCGCTGAAGTCGACACCGATGTCGGCGGTCACGGCGAACTGACCGTCACCGGGATGTTCATGGAAGCCACTCCGGTGGTGAAGGTCGTGATGATCGGCCTGGTGCTGGCGTCCATCTTCTCGTGGACCCTGCTGGTCATCAAACTGTTCGAGTTCATCGGCCTGAACCGCGCTTCGGACCGCTTCCTGGAAACCTTCCGCGGCGCTCGCACCATCGCGGACATGCGCCGGGTGGCCACCGCCGACGAGTTCGACGGCAACCCGCTGGCCGACATGGCCGCCGCGGCCACCGAGGAAGTCGAACTGTCGCGTCAGGCCGGTCTGTCGCTCTCGGGCGATCACCGCGAGACCACCATCAACCGCGCCCAGGTCGCCGTCGCCGCCGTGCAGTCGGGTCTGGCCAAGCGCCTGTCGGGCGGTCAGCAGTTCCTGGCCTCGGTCGGTTCGTCGGCGCCGTTCATCGGTCTGTTCGGCACCGTCTACGGGATCATGCAGTCGTTCATCGGCATCGCGAACACCAACACGACCAACCTGGCCGTCGTGGCTCCCGGCATCGCCGAGGCCCTGCTGGCCACCGGCATCGGTCTGTTCGCCGCTATCCCGGCCGTTATCTTCTATAACTATTTCCAAACCCGCATCTCGGCCTACGGCACGCGTTCTGACGGCTTCAACGCCGAGCTGATGAACGCCATCTCGCGTCAGCTCGACAAAGGGGCGTAAGCTCGATGGGAGCCAAACTCTCCGG
>CAZQBJ010000067.1:0-11318 GCA_964591465.1 uncultured Brevundimonas sp. | reverse complement strand
TCGGGGAACTCCCCGACCATGCCCGAGGCCAGGTCGGCCTTGGCAAGGCGGGCGGCCTGTTCGGCCTGCTCCGGATCGGCCCCGACCAGCGGGGCGATCTTGCGGGCCAGGGCGGCGATGCGTTCGACCCGCTCGGCCATGGTTCCCAGCTTCGCGTGGAAGGTCACCCCCTCCAGCTTCTTCAGCCAGGCGTCGAAGCCGACCTTGCGGTCCTCGTCCCAGAAGAACCGGGCGTCGTTCAGCCGGGCCGACAGCACCCGGGCGTTGCCGGCCGCCAGCGCCGCGCCGCCGTCGCTCGCCTCGATATTGGCCACCACCACGAAGTTCGGCGCCAGGGGAGCGCGGACCTCCAGGTCCGCCTCTTGGGCCGCATCCTGGCTGACCTTGAGGTCCGCGCTCCGCCGCACCGCGAAATATTTCTGGTGCACCTTCATCGACAGCTGCACCACCTCCGGCGGCAGGTCGAGGAACTGCGGGTCCATCTCGCCAACGATCGGCGTCGGCCATTCGGCTAGGCCGGCGACCTCGTCCAGCAAGCCGTCGTCGTCGACCAGCGCGAGCCCGCGCGCGGCGCACGCCGCCTGCGCCTGCTCGAGAATTCTCAACCGCCGGTCGGCGGCGTCCAGCAGCACGAAGTGTTGCTCGAGCTTGCGTCGATAATCCTCGAAATTCCTGACCGAAAACGGCTTGCCGCCGCCCATGAAGCGGTGGCCTTCGGTGACGTCGCCCGAGGCGATCCCGTCGATCTCGAACGGGACCACGGCCCCGTCGAACAGGCACACGATCCGCTTGATCGGGCGCACCCAGCGCAGGGTCCCGGTCCCCCAGCGCATCGACTTCGGCCACGGGAACTGGCGCACCACGTGATCGACCATGGCGGCGATCACCCCGGCGGTCGGCTGACCCTTGCGGTCGATCACCGCGAACCACACCCCGTCGCGCTCGACCAGCTGGTCCTGGCTCAGCCCGGTCTTGCGCAGGAAGCCCTCCAGCGCTTGGGCCGGGGCGCCGGTGCGCGGGCCCTTCAGCTCCTCGGACTGATCCGGGGTCGCCGCCGGCAGCCCCTCGATCACCAGCGTCAGCCGCCGCGGCCCGGCGAAGGTCGTCAGGCTGTCCCACGCCAGCCCCGCCGCCTTCAGCCGCTCGCCGGCCAGCCGCGCCAGATCACGCGCCGCCCCGCCCTGCATTCGCGCGGGGATCTCCTCGGACAGGATTTCAAGAAGAAGCTGGGGCATCAGGCCGCCCCTTCGGCTTCGACGTAGGCCACCGCGCACGCCTTGCACAGGTCGCGGATGCGGCCGATGTAGCTCTGCCGTTCGGCCACGGCGATGGCGCCGCGCGCGTCCATCAGGTTGAACAGGTGGCTGGCCTTCAGCACCTGGTCATAGGCCGGCAGCACCAGCGGCTGGCCCTGCGGGCCGGTCATGGCCAGAAGGCGCGCCGCCTCGGCCTCCATGTCCTCGAACCGCCGCTTCAGCCCGGCCACGTCATAGCCGTGGAAATTGGCCTGGCTGTGCTGGCGCTCGTTCTCCAGGAACACCTCGCCGTAGGTGACCCCGGCCTTGTTGAATTTCAGGTCGTAGACGTTGTCGACGCCCTGCACGTACATGGCCAGGCGCTCCAGCCCATAGGTCAGCTCGCCCGAGACGATGTCGACCTCCAGCCCGCCGACGCCCTGGAAATAGGTGAACTGGGTCACCTCCATCCCGTCGCACCAGACCTCCCAGCCCAGCCCCCAGGCGCCGAGCGTCGGGCTCTCCCAGTCGTCCTCGACGAAGCGGATGTCGTGCAGCTTCGGATCGATGCCGATGGCGTCCAGCGACCCCAGATACAGCTGCTGCAGGTCCTCCGGATTCGGCTTCAGAATGACCTGAAATTGGTAATAGTGCTGGAGACGGTTCGGGTTCTCGCCGTAGCGGCCGTCGCCGGGACGACGCGACGGCTGCACATAGGCGGCCTTCCACGGCTTGCGCCCCAGGGCCCGCAGCACGGTCGCCGGATGCAGGGTCCCAGCCCCCACCTCGACGTCGTAGGGCTGCAGAATCGCGCAGCCGCGATCGCCCCAATACTGGTGCAGGGTCAGGATCAGATCCTGAAACGACAACGGGTCTCGGGCGGCTGAGGGCAAGGCTGTTCGCAGGTGCAAAAAAGACGGCGGACCATACGGCCCGCCGCCAGCTTACTCAAGGTCGCGCGCGTGCGGCGCGTCAGGCGTCCGGACCGTCCGGCTCGTCCAGATCATCGCCGTCCGGATCCGGATCGATCGGCGGCGATTCGGCCGGCGGGCGGCCTTCCTCGACCGGGGCTGCGGCCGGGGACTCCGGCGGGGCCGCGCCCGGGTCCGGATCGGGGGTCGGCGTCATCTCGCCCGGCGGCGGGGCGGCCTCGGCCGGCGGCGCCTCGGGGGCCGAGGCCGGCGGCTCGGGCGGGGCCTGCACCGGCGCGGCCTGCGCCTGCGAGGCGGACGGGGCCAGCACCTGGTCCAGCACGAACACCGCCCCGTTGCCGCCGCGCAGGTCGTGGCGCGTCACCGTGGCGTTGTCGGCCCGGATGGTCCCGCCAGAACCGTCCAGCATGATCTCGGCGCCGCCGCCGGTCTGCACGCCGCCGCGGCGGTTCAGCACCTGGTCGGCGCGAACGTCGGCGTTGATCACGTGATAGAGCAGCAGGTCGCGCAGGGCCTGGACGTTCTGGGGCTGCCTCAGCCGGTCCAGTTCGCCGGCCGGCAGGGCGGCGAAGGCCGCGTCGGTCGGGGCCAGGATGGTGATGTCCGGATCGGTGCGCAGCACCTCGGTCAGCTGGGCCGCGTCCAGCAACTCCAGCAGGGTGTTGAACTGGCCCTCGGCGCGCAGCACGTCGACCACCGTCCCGCCCGCGGCGGGCGGCGGCGCGGCGGTCACGTCGGCCGGCGGGGACTGCGGCTGGGCCACGGGCCCCTGGACGGCCGGGTCCGTCGGCGCGGGCTGCTCGCCCGGCGCAGCCGTCGGCGGGACCGGATCGGGCGGCGGATTTGTCGGGTCCTGGGCGAACGCCGGGGCGGCGATCAAAGCCATGGCGGCCGAAGCGGTCAGCAAGCGGGTGCGGAGCATTCGAGGTCCTCTCGTTTCGAAATGACCGCCCGCGGCGGGGCGGCGTTTGCCCCCAGCCCAGCCTTAGGAAGCGCCAGCGCCGCCCTTAGGTTCCCGAATTCCTCGGCGCCTCAGCCCATCCGCACCGGCTTGACCCACCAGTCGGGCTGCTGGCGGTGCAGGGCCGCGGCCCCGGCGCGCGCCTGGTCGGCGGTTTCAAACAGGGCGAAACAGGTCGCGCCCGAGCCGGACATGCGCACGAACAGGGCGCCCTCCAGCCGCGCCAGGGCGGCCAGGGTCTGGCCGATCTCCGGCGCCAGGTCGACCGCCGGCGCCTGCAGGTCGTTGCGCGTGCCGGTCAGCCAGCCGGCCAGCTCCAGCACCGTGCCGAACCCGTCCGGCGCCGCGGGCGACGCGGCCGTCTGCTCGCCGCCGCGCCGGTCGAACGCCGCATAGACCGCCGCGGTCGAGACCGGCGCCCCGGGATTGGCCAGCACGGCGTGAATCTCCGGCAGCGACGGGGCCGCCGCCAGATCATCGCCCCGGCCGCCGGCCACGGCGGCGGCGGCCCGCACGCACAGCGGCACGTCCGCGCCCAGCTCGGCGCCGACCCGGGCCAGAACGGCGTCGTCGACGTCCAGACCCAGCGCCTGCCGCGCCAGCCTCAGGGCGGCCGCCGCATCGGCCGACCCGCCGCCGACTCCGGAGGCCACCGGCAGGTTCTTCTCCAGGGTGATGTGCAGCGCCGGCGGCTCGGCCCCGACCTCGGCCGCCAGCCGGCGCACCGCCCGCAGCACCAGATTGTCCCGCTCGCTCTCCAGCGCCCGGGCGAAAGGCCCCGTCACCGTCAGCCCCAGGGCCTCGGCGGGCGCCACGCTCAGCCGGTCGCCGGCGTTGGCGAACACCGCCAGGCTGGCCACCGGATGATAGCCGTCCGGCTGCCTCGGGCCGACGTGCAGGAACAGATTGACCTTGGCCGGCGCGAACCCCGTCAGGTTCACGGGGCCGCCGCTCCGGGCGCCAGGCCGTCGCTCAGCTTGCGCTCCACCTCGGCCCGCAGGTCGGCGTCAGGATCCAGGCTCAGCACCCGGCTCCACTGGAACCCGGCCTCGCGCCGGCGGCCCACCTGCCAGTAGGCGTCGCCGAGGTGGTCGTTGATCGTCGGATCGCCCGGCTCCAGCCCGACGGCCAGCTCCAGGGTGTCGACCGCCTGTTCGTAGTCGCCCTGGCGATACTGGGCCCAGCCCAGGGAATCCTGGATGTGGCCGGACTCCGGCTGGGCGGCCACGGCCCGCGCGATCATCTCGGCCCCCTCGGCCACCCGCTCGCCGCCGTCCACCCACATATAGCCGAGATAGTTCAGCACCTCGGGGCTGTCCGGCGCGTCCTGCAGGGCCGCCCACAGCTCGGCCTCCGCCTCGGGAATCCGGCCCAGCCGCTCATAGGCCGCGCCGCGGGTGAAACGGATCTGCCAGTTCTGGTCCGCGGTGTTCAGCACCGGCTGGTTCAGCACCTCCAGCGCTTCCTCGTACCGGTCCTGCGCGATCAGCACCCCGGCCAGGGCGAAGGCCATCGACGGGTCATAGGGCGCCGCCTCGGCCGCTCGCCGCGCCTCGGCCAGGGCGGCCTCCGCCTGACCGGCTTCCTGCAGGCTCCAGGCCATCTCGCGCCGCGCCAGGGCGTACAGCGGCCCGGAGTCCGCCGGCACCTGGGCCCAGGCCTCGCGGGCCGTGGCCGGGGCCCCGGAGTCGCTCAGCGCATTGCCCAGCGCCAGCTGCGTCGACGGATCCGGCGACAGGCTCAGCGACAGCCGCAGATAGACCACGGCGAACTCGTTCACGCCCTCGGCCACCGAGGCGCCGGCGGCCGAACCCAGGGCCGCGGCCGTGCTCTCGCGCAGGTCCGGCAGGGGCGGCGCCGCGCCGCCCGAGGCCGCCCGTTCGCGGGCGATGGCCACGGCCGCGTCGTCCGAACCGGCCGCCAGGGCCTCGTCGTAAAGCGCCACCGCCTCCTCGCGCCGGCCGCGCCGCTCGAGGAACGCCCCCAGCGGCGTGCGGAACAGCGGCGCCGCCTGCGGCTCGGCCATCAGGGCGCGCAGTTCGGCCTCGGCCTCGTCGTAGCGCCGCCGGTGCTCCAGCAGCTGGGCCCGGTGATAGCGGGTGAACAGGCGGGTCAGGGCGTCCGCGGCGGTCGGCGGCGCCGCCAGCGCTCGCTCCCAGTCGCCGGCCGAGGCCGCGATCCACGGGGCGATGAAGGCGCCGGCCCGCGCATGCGGAAAACCGATCGGCGCGGCGTTGAGGGCCGCGTGCGCCCCGCGCACGTCGCCGCGGCCGAACTGGCGCACCAGCGCGACCAGCCGTCCGGCCTCGCGCACCGCCGGCGCCACGTTGTCGCCGGTCGGGGCCAGTCGGGCGGCGACATCCAGATCCCCCGCCAGCAGGGCCGCGGTAAAGGCCCGCTCGCGCACGCTGGCCTGGTCGGGCGCGGCCGCCTCGGCGGCGGCCAGGTACTGGGCGGCCGTGCGGCCCGCGCCCTGGCTGAACGCGGCCCGCCCGGCCAGGAACAGGCCGTAGGCCGAGCCGCCGTCGCGGCTCACGTCCTGCCAACGGATCGAATCGGGGCTGGAGGCGGCGGCGGCCGAGGCGGCCCCCAGGGTCAGGGCCGCGACGGCGACGCAGGCGGACAGGCGGGCGGCGAGCGAGGTGTGACGCATGGACCCAAGGTCGGCGGTTTCCGCCAACCTCGCAAGAGCGCTCGCGCGCCGCGCGTCACATGTTCGGGTAGTTCGGGCCGCCCCCGCCCTCGGGCGTGGTCCACACGATGTTCTGCGACGGGTCCTTGATGTCGCAGGTTTTGCAGTGGACGCAGTTCTGCGCGTTGATCACGAACCGCGGATCGGTCCGGTTGGCCTCGTCGCCGTAGACCACCTCATAGACCCCGGCCGGACAGTACAGCCGCGCCGGCTCGCCATATTTGGGCAGGTTCACGTCGATCGGGATCGACGGATCGATCAGCTTCAGGTGGCTGGGCTGGTCTTCCTCGTGGTTTGTGTTCGACAGGAACACCGAGGACAGCTTGTCGAAGCTCAGCACCCCGTCCGGCTTCGGATAGGCGATCGGCGCATAGTCCTTGGCCAGGCCGGTGGACTCCGCATCGGTCTTGCCGTGCTTGAGGGTGCCGAACGGCGACCAGCCGCCGAACATCGAGGTGATCTGCATGTCCACCCCGGCCAGCAGGGTGCCGAAGGTGTTGCCGAACTTCGCCAGCAGCGGCTTGACGTTGCGCACCTGCAGCAGCTCCCTGGCGATCGGCGAGGCCGCGTAGGCGCGCTGATATTCGACCAGCTCGTCGCCCGCCCGCCCCGCGACGATGGCGTCGAAGGCCGCGTCGGCCGCCAGCATGCCCGAGCGCAGGGCGTTATGGCTCCCCTTGATCCGCGGCACGTTCACGAAACCGGCCGAACAGCCGATCAGGGCGCCGCCTGGGAAGTACAGCCTGGGCACCGACTGGAAGCCGCCCTCGGTGATCGCCCGCGCGCCGTACGAGATGCGCGTGCCGCCCTCCAGGTGCTCGGCGATCGACGGGTGGTGCTTGAACCGCTGGAACTCGTCGAACGGCGACAGGAACGGGTTGCGATAGTTCAGGTGCACCACGAACCCGACCGACACATAGTTGTCGCCGAAGTGGTACAGGAAGCTGCCGCCGCCGGTCCTGTCGTCCAGCGGCCAGCCCAGGGTGTGCTGGACCAGCCCCGGCTGGTGCTTCTCCGGCGGCACCTGCCACAGCTCCTTCAGGCCGATGCCGAATTTCTGCGGCTCCGAGCCGTCGCACAGGCCGTGACGGGCCATGATCGTCTTGGCCAGCGAGCCGCGCACGCCCTCGGCGATGAACACATACTTGCCGTGCAGCTCGATGCCCGGCTGGAAGTCCGGCTTGTGGCCGCCGTCCTTCGACACCCCGAACACCCCGGCGACCACGCCTTTGACCCGGCCCGACGGCTCGTCCCAGACCACGTGGCTGGCGGCCATGCCCGGATAGACCTCGACGCCCAGGGCCTCGGCCTGCTCGGCCAGCCAGCGGCACAGATTGGCCAGCGAGCCGACATAGCAGCCGTGATTCTTCATGTAGGACGGCTGCGGCAGCCAGGTGATGTCCAGCGACCCCTGCGGGCCCAGCACCAAAAAGCGGTCCTTGCTCACCGGCGTGTCCAGCGGCGCGCCGCGTTCCTTCCAGTCGGGGATCAGTTCGTTCAGTCCCGACGGGTCGATCACCGCCCCGGACAGGATGTGGGCCCCGACTTCCGAGCCCTTCTCCAGCACCGCCACGCTGAGTTCGCGGCCGGCCTTCTCGGCCCGCTGCTTCAGCCGGATGGCCGCGCCCAGGCCGGCCGGCCCGGCCCCGACGATCACGACGTCGTATTCCATCACCTCGCGCTCGATCGCCTCGGCCATCGTGATCCGTCCCCTGTTTGGTCGCGTCGGGCCCTTATCCGAAGGTGACGCGAAGGCGGTCAAGGCTTATCCCTGATCGAACCCATGAACACCGCCGCCGAAACGCACGCCGCCGTCGAAAGTCTCCTCGCCTTCTGGGCCGAGGCCGGCGTCGACGTCTGTTTCGAGGACGCCCCGGTGGACCGGGCCGCCGCCCCGCCGCCGCCGGCCATCAAGGCCGCCGCCCGGGCCGTAGCCTCGGTGGTCCCGCCCCCCGATCCCGCGGCCGCCGCCGACGCCATGGCCGAGGCCCGCCGCCTGGCCGCCGCGGCGTCCGACCTCGAGGCGCTCAAGGCCGCCGCCGACGCCTTCGACGGCTGCCCGCTCAAGGGGCTCGGCGCCCGCCAGGCGGTGTTCGGCCGCGGCAATCCGGCGGCCGACCTGCTGGTCATCGGCGAGGCTCCGGGCGCCGACGAGGACGCCCGCGGCGAGCCGTTCGTCGGCAAGGCCGGCCAGCTGCTCGACCGCATCCTCGACGCGGCCGGCCTCGCCGGACGGGTCTATATCGTCAACACCGTGTTCTGGCGGCCGCCGGGCAACCGGCCGCCCTCCCCCGACGAGCAGGCTGTCTGCCTGCCGTTCGTCGAGCGGGCGCTGCAGCTGATCCAGCCGCGCGCCACCCTGCTGCTGGGGGCCTCGGCCGCCCGCGCCGTTCTCGGCGCCGGCGACGGCATCCTCAAGCTGCGCGGCCAGTGGCGCGAGTGGCGACCGGCCGAAGGCGGCCTGATCGTGCCGGTCATGCCGACCCTCCATCCGGCCTTCCTGCTGCGTCAGCCCCAGGCCAAGAAGCAGGTCTGGGCCGACATCCTGGCCATGGCCGCTCGCCTTGATGAGCTTGGCGGGCAAGGATAATCTTCATCTTTGACGACCATTTCACGCCCGTCGCGCGGGTCGAGACGCACGACGTCGCAAAGAGGGGGCCGCCGCATGTCTGTCGTTCGCCGCGCGCTCGCCGCGCTGGTCGCGAGCCTGACGGTTGGCGCCCTGGCCCTCCCCGCCGCGGCCCAGGCCCCGCGCGCCCTCAGCGACGCGGACCGGATCAACTACACCACCGCCTTTGACGCCCTTCGCCGCGGCCAGATCGAGGAGGCCCGCGCGGTCGCTTCGCGCCTGCGCGACCGCGTTCTGCTGGGCCAGCTGGAGTTCGAGCGGCTGTTCCACCCGAACTATGTGGCCAGCTACGAGGAGCTGACCGCCTGGCTCGAGGAGTACGGCGATCTGCCGCCGGCCCGCCGGGTCTACACCCTGGCCATGCGTCGCCGGCCCGACGGCGCCGAGCCGCCGCCGCCGCCGCGCGCCCACGCCCTGCTGCGGGCCTGGGCCAACCTGACCGGGGCGGAAGATCCTCTGGCCGCCACCGCCGAGCCGCCGACCCCGCGCGCCGCCCGCGAGGCGCTCAACGCCGACGACCTGCAAGGCGCCTGGACCTTGGCGGGCCAGTCCGGCGACTGGTGGACCGCCGGCCTCGCCGCCTGGCGGATGAACCGCTTCACCGAATCCCTGACCGCCTTCGAACGCGTCGCGGCCGATCCGACCGAGGACATCTGGGTTCGGGCCGGGGCGGGCGTCTGGGCCGCCCGCGCCGCGGTCGCCGCCGGCCAGCCCGAGCGCGCGCCTGAGTTCCTGCGCTTGGCCGCCCGCTGGCCGGCCACCTTCTACGGCCAGGTCGCCATGGCCCAGCTGGGCGAGCAGCCGGTGATCGAGAATCTGGGGCCTCAGCCCTACTACGCGGTCGCCGCCCGCGACGCCGCGCGCGCGCGGCCGCAGGACGTGCCCCTGGCCGAGCTGGAGGCCTTCATCCAGGTCAATGAATCGGCCCGCCGGGCGGTGGCCTTCAGCGAGCTCGGCCTGTGGTCCGACGCCCGCCAGACCCTGCGCACCGGCGTGCGCACCGCCGCCGACGAGGCCGAGCGGCGCCTGTGGGCCGGCCTGGCCGAAAGCCTCGGCCCCCGCGTCACCGGCCCGGCCGAAGGCGCCATCGACGCGCGCGACTATCCCCTGCCGGTGCTCGAGCCCGAGGGCGGCTTCACCATCGCCCCGGCCCTGGTCTACGCCATCGCGCGCAAGGAGAGCGGCTTCGAGCCGCGCGCCCGCAGCGCCGTGGGCGCCTACGGCATGATGCAGGTGATGCCGGCCACCGCCGCCGAACTGGCCGGCGACCGCGGCTTCATCACCGATCCGCAGCGCCTGTGGGTCCCGGCCACCAACCTGCGGCTGGGCCAGATGTACATCCAGCGGATGCTGGGCCTGCGGGCCTTCGAGGGCGACGTGCTGCGCGCCGTGGCGTCGTACAACGCCGGGCCCGGCCCCATGCTGGCCGCCCTGCGCCGGCTCGGCCCCGACGCCGATCCGCTGCTGCTGATCGAGACCATCGACGTGCCCCAGGCCCGCCAGTACGTCGAGGAGGTGATGGCCGCCTACTGGATCTATCAGCGGCTTCTGGGCGGCCCGGTCCAGACCCTGGAGGCCGTCGCCTCCGGCGCCCGCCTGGCCCCGCTCAGCCTCGACCACGTCGAGCCCGAGCCGGCCCTGGTCGCGGCCGCCGCGCCCCCCGCCCCCGTCACCCCCTAGTCGGCCCGAAGCGGCCCCGCCTGCGCCGCTCCGCGTCGCATTTGTTCTTGCTTTGTTCCGTTTGTTCCGCCATACCCGGGGCATGACCCTGGCCAAGGCTGTGAAAGGACGCGGCGCCCGTTCGAACGCGACCGGACGCTACGAAACGACCCAGACAGAAGATTTCGACGACGGCTGGGACGAGGCCGACGCGACCCCGCCGCCGCTGCGCACCGAGCTGAGCCCCGAGCGGGCCCGCACGATCATCGCCAGGAACACCAGTCCCGACGTCGGCTTCGACCGCTCCATCAACCCCTACAAGGGCTGCGAACATGGCTGCATCTACTGCTACGCCCGTCCGTCCCATGCCTGGATGGGCCTATCCCCGGGCCTGGATTTCGAGAGCCGGATCTTCTTCAAGCCCGACGCCGCGCGTCTGCTGGAACGGGAGCTGTCGGCCCCGCGCTACGTCTGCCGGCACATCCACGTCGGCGGCAACACCGATCCGTACCAGCCGGTCGAACGTCAACTGAAGTCGACCCGCGCGATCCTCGAGGTCTGCGACCGGTTCAGCCAGCCGATCAGCATCATCACCAAGTCGGCCCTGATCGTGCGGGACGCCGACGTGCTGGGTCGCATGGCGGCGCGCAACCTGGCTTCGGCGACCGTCTCGATCACCACCCTGGACCGCGCCCTGGCCCGGGCCATGGAGCCGCGCGCAGCCACGCCCGGCAAGCGGCTGGAAGCCATCGCCCGGCTGGCCGACGCCGGGGTGCCGGTCGGCGTCGGCTTCGCGCCGGTCATCCCCGGACTCAACGACCACGAGCTGGAAGCGGTGCTCGAGGCGGCCGCGAAGGCCGGGGCGACCAGCGCCATGTACGTCGCCCTGCGTCTGCCGCTCGAGATCAAGGACCTGTTCCGCGAGTGGCTCGAGGACGCCCGTCCCGACCGCGCCGCGCGGGTCATGTCGCTGGTCCGCCAGACCCGCGGCGGTAAGGACTACGACGCCCAGTGGAAGACCCGCATGAAGGGCGAGGGCCCGGTCGCCCAGCTGATCGCCGCCCGCTTCCGCGCCGCCGTCAAACGCTACGGGCTGAACGCGCCCCGCGCGGCGCTGGACACCCGCCAGTTCCGCGTCCCGCCCGAGTTCCGCCCCCAGCTGGAGCTGTTCTGAGCCGACCCGCGCGGGCCGTCCGTTTCGGTCGGATCA
>CAZQBJ010000066.1:0-11415 GCA_964591465.1 uncultured Brevundimonas sp. | reverse complement strand
ATGAATCACGCATCACAGCTCGCGTGAATCCCTGAATGTGGATTGGTCCTAGGCGACGGCCTTCAGCTCGGCGGCGTAGCGCTTCCAGTTGGCGACGTAGTGGGCCGCCGAGGCCGTCAGCATGGCGACCTGCCCCGGCTCAAGGGTGCGCACCACCCGCGCCGGCGCGCCGACGATCAGGGAATTGTCCGGAAACTCCTTGCCCTCGGTGATCAGGGCCTTGGCCCCGATCAGGCAGTTCTTCCCGATCTTCGCCCGGCCCAGCACCACCGCCCCGATGCCCACCAGGGTGTTCGCGCCGATCTCGCAGCTGTGAATCATCGCCATGTGCCCGACCGTGACGTCCTCGCCGATGGTCAGGGGCTCGCCGGGATCCGAGTGCAGCACCGAGCCGTCCTGGATGTTGGTCCGCGCGCCGATGGTGATCGGATCGTTGTCGCCGCGCACGACGGCGCCGAACCAGACGCTGGCGTCGCGACCCAGAATCACGTCTCCTATGACGGTTGCATTCGGCGCGATCCAGTATTCGCCCTGGGGCGGAAGCTGCGGTTGCTTGCCGCCAAGTGCATAAACATTCATCCAACTGCCTCGTAATCTACACGCATTCGGCGGTTTAACCGTTCGGAAAGGACGCTACCATCATCCTTGTTGGGCGATTCGAGACCTCGTTTCGTGGCCTCGGGTCCAGAAGCCGGATCATCCCCGGTCCGGTCAAGCCAGCGGGGTTGTGCGTGTCGCTTGCGGTTCGCCGGCGGGCCTTTCCGCCGAGAGGTCCATCCTCTTCCGAACCGGCTCCGGGCCGCGATCCTCTTGCAACCCCCGTCATTGTCCAGGGCGAGCGCCATGCGGCCTCGCCCTTTTTCATGCCCTGGAGGCTTCCATGACCAAGCGTGCGCTCAAGCGTCAGGCTCGCGAAGGCGTGTTCGATCATCGCCAATTCGCCGACGACGCCAAGGTCCGGCGACTGCCGGTGGATCACCGGGGCGGCTGGTCGCCGATGGGGCGGGACGAGGATCGCGACCAGGCCTATCTGAAGACCATTCGGCCCAAGTCCGAAGGCCAGGGCGCGCTGCTGGAGGCGATCGACTCGCGTAACCTGGTGCTGGCCCTCGGGCCGGCCGGCACCGGCAAGACCTATCTGGCGGTGGCCAAGGCGGTCGAGGCGCTGGAGGCCGGCCGGGTGGGCCGCATCGTCCTGTCGCGGCCGGCGGTCGAGGCGGGCGAGTCGATCGGCTTCCTGCCGGGCGACATGGAGGACAAGCTGGCCCCCTATCTGCGGCCGCTCTACGACGCCCTGTCGGACCGGCTGAGCATGAAGCGGGTCAAGCAGTTGATCGCCGAGGGGCTGATCGAGATCGCGCCGGTCGGCTACATGCGCGGGCGCACGCTGAACAACGCCTTCATCGTGGTCGACGAGGCCCAGAACTGCACCTACGTGCAGCTGAAGATGCTGCTGACCCGCCTGGGCTGGCATTCGACCATGGTGGTGACCGGCGATCCGCAGCAGTCGGACCTGCTGCCCAGCCTGTCGGGCCTGGCCGACATCGCCGAACGGCTCGAGCGGGTGCCCGACATCGCCGTGGTCCGCCTGGCCGAACAGGACATCGTGCGCCACCCGCTGGTGGCCAGCATGATCGGGGTGCTCTGACCCCTGCCGGGACGGCGGCGGGGGAACCCTCCGCCGTCTCGCCCCTTCCCTGCCCATGACCGGGGAAGAAACTCCGTGACCGCGGCGACGTCCGCATGGACCGCCGGCCTCGAGCGGATCGACTGGCTGCCGCCCTGGGCGCAGAGCCTGCTGCTGCTGTCGGCCGCGGTGCTGGTCGCCCTGCTGGTCCACGCCCTGGCCGTGGCGGCGGTGCGCCGCGCGCTCAGCCAGCGCGACATCTTCTGGCGCTCGCTGGTCAGCCGCACCCGTCGCCCGACCCGACTGGCGCTGGTGCTGCTGGCGCTGGCCTTCGCCTCACGCGCCGCCCCCATGCCGGCGGAGTCCTCGGCCCTGCTGCGCCAGGGCCTGCACATCGGGGTGATCGTCACCCTCGGCTGGATCTCGCTGGCGGCGCTGGACATCGCCGCGGCCCTGCACCTGCGGAAATACCGCATCGACGTCGAGGACAACCTGATCGCCCGCAAGCACCTGACCCAGGTGCGCATCCTGCGGCGGGCGGCCTCGACGCTGGTGGTCGTGTTCACCGTCGCCTTCGCCCTGATGACCATCAGCGGCTTCCGCCAGTGGGGCGTCAGCCTGCTGGCCGCCGGGGGCGCGGCCGGGATCATCGTCGGCCTGGCCCTGCAGCCGCTGCTGACCAATCTGATCGCCGGCATCCAGATCGCCCTGACCCAGCCGATCCGCATCGACGACGCGGTGATCGTCGAGGGCGAATGGGGGCAGATCGAGGAGATCACCGCCACCTACGTCGTGGTCCGCATCTGGGACCTGCGCCGGATGATCCTGCCGCTGACCTGGTTCATCCAGAACCCGTTCCAGAACTGGACCCGGGAGTCGGCCAAGCTTCTGGGCAGCGTGTTCTTCTATCTGGACTACGCCGCGCCGATCCCGGCGATGCGGGCCAAGCTGGAGGAGATCGTCGGGGCCTCGCCGCTGTGGGACGGTGACGCGGTGGTGCTGCAGGTGACCGACCTGCGCGAGCGGGTCATGGAGGTGCGCTGCCTCGCCACCGCCCGCAACGGCGGCGCGGCCTTCGAACTGCGCTGCGAGATCCGCGAGAAGATCATCGCCTGGCTGCGCGAAACCCATCCGGACGCCCTGCCGCGCACCCGGGTGGAGCTGCCCGAGGCTATGCCGGGGTCACGATCCGGTCCGGGGCCGGCCCCGGCGTGATCCCGCCCACTACCGTCGCCGGGCCGGGGCCGTCGGCGCTTCCGGGCTGATCGTCCGGCGGCGGCGTGCGGCCCAGGCGGTCGGCCAGGGCGAAGACGAACGGGTTCATGGCGATCGAGATCAGCGAGGCGGCGAGGATCAGGTCGTTGGTCCCGGCGCTCATCACCCCAAGCGACATGCCCAGCGCGGCCAGGATAAACGAGAACTCGCCGATCTGGGCCAGGGCCGCGGCGACCGTGAAGCTGGTCGGCCGGTCGAGCCGGAATACGTGGGTTATGGCCAGGGCGGCCGCCGACTTGCCGATCATCACGATGAACAGCACCCCCGCCACCGCCAGCGGCTCGCGCAGCAGGATGGTGGCGTCGAACAGCATGCCGACCGAGACGAAGAACAGCACGGCGAAGGCGTCGCGCAGCGGCAGGGCGCGTTCGGCCGCGTTGTGTCCCAGCGGCGTGCCGTTCAGCACCAGCCCGGCGACGAAGGCGCCCAGGGCGAACGAGGCGCCGAACACCGCATAGGCCAGCCAGGCGATGCCCAGGGCGATCGACAGCACGCCCAGGGTGAACAGCTCGCGCGAGCGGGTGTGGGCGATGCGGATCAGCATCCACGGCAGCACCCGGCCCCCGATGACGAACATCAGGCCGACGAACAGGGCGACCTTCAGCAGCGTCAGGCCGATGCCGCCGGCCAGGTCCCCGAGGGTCGGCGCGGTCCCGCCGGCGCCGACCAGCAGCGGCAGCAGCACCAGGGCGATGACGATCACCAGGTCCTCGACCACCAGCCAGCCGACCGCGATGCGGCCGACCTCGGTCTTCAGCTCGCCGCGCTGCTCGATGGCCCGCAGCAGGACCACCGTCGAGGCCGTGGCCAGGGCGAACCCCAGCAGGAAGGCCTCGACCCAGGGCAGGCCGATCAGCAGACCCAGGGCGCCGCCCAGCACCGTGGCCGAGACGATCTGGGCCAAGGCGCCCGGCAGCGCGACCTGGCGCACCTGCATCAGGTCCTTGGGCGAAAAATGCAGCCCGACGCCGAACATCAGCAGGATCACGCCGATCTCGGCCAGCTGGGGCGCCAGCTCCATGTCGGCGACGAAGCCGGGCGTGTGGGGCCCGACCACCACCCCCGCCACCAGATAGCCGACCAGCGGCGACAGCCTGAGCCGGTTGGCGATCATCCCGAACACGAACGCCAGGACGAAACCGCCGACCAGAGTGAGAATCAGACTGTCGGCGTGCGGCATCCAGGCTCTTTCTGCAGGCGAGACACGCCCGCGTACGGTGATCGAACGCGATTCTGGCAGGCTTCGCGGCGCGATGTCCACGCGCGTCGTCGATTTCTCGCCGGAAGGCCGCGCGAGGCGGCCGCCGCCCTAGCCTTCGGCCGAGGCCTCCGCCGCGGCCGGTCGCTCGCGCTTCTCGCTCTCGATGTCGAACGCGATCTTGCCGTCCTTGAGCCACACCCGGACGTGACCGCCGCGCACCAGACGTCCGAACAGGATGTCGTCGGCCAGCGGCTTCTTGATCTCGTCCTGGATGACCCGGGCCAGCGGGCGGGCGCCGTAGAGCTCGTCGAAGCCGTTCTTGGCCAGCCAGTCGGCCGCGTCGTCGGTCAGCTCGATGGTGACGTTGCGGTCGGCCAGCTGCCCTTCCAGCTCGATGATGAACTTGTGCACCACCTGGCGGATGATCTCCGGCGTCAGCGGCTTGAACGCGACGATCGCGTCCAGCCGGTTGCGGAACTCGGGGGTGAACAGGCGCTGGATGGCCTTTTCGTCCTCGCCCTCGACCTTTCCGCGACCGAAGCCGATCGAGGCCCGGGCGTTGTCGGCCGCGCCCGCGTTGGTGGTCATGATCAGGACCACGTTGCGGAAATCGACCTTCTTGCCGACCGCGTCGGTCAGCATCCCGTGGTCCATCACCTGCAGCAGGATGTTGTAGACGTCCGGGTGGGCCTTCTCGATCTCGTCCAGCAGCACCACCGAGTGCGGATGCTGGTCGACCGCGTCGGTCAGCAGCCCGCCCTGGTCATGGCCGACATAGCCCGGCGGCGCGCCGATCAGGCGGCTGACGGTGTGGCGCTCCATGTACTCGGACATGTCGAAGCGCTGCATCTCGATGCCCAGGGTCGCCGCCAGCTGGCGGGCGACCTCGGTCTTGCCGACCCCGGTCGGGCCCGAGAACAGGTACGAGCCGATCGGCTTGTTCGGATCGCGCAGCCCGGCGCGGGCCAGCTTCATGGCCGAGGCCAGCTGTTCGATCGCCTCGGACTGGCCGAAGACGACCCGGTTCAGGTCGGTCTCGAGGTTCTTCAGCGACTCGGTGTCCGAGCGCGAGACCGACTTCGGCGGGATGCGGGCCATCCGGGCGATGACCGCCTCGATCTCCTTCTGGCCGATGACCTTCTTCCGCTTGCTGGCCGGCAGCAGCATCTGGCTAAACGATCATCAGATACGCCTTAGCCTGGCGCCCGCCTCGTCGATGACGTCGATCGCCTTGTCCGGCAGCTTGCGGTCGGTCATGTAGCGGGCCGACAGCTCCACCGCCGACCGGATCGCCGCATCGGTGTACCGGAGTTTGTGGAAAGTTTCGTAGTAGGTCTTGAGGCCCTTCAGGATCTTGATCGTGTCGTCCGGCGTCGGCTCGTTGACGTCGATCTTCTGGAAGCGACGGACCAGGGCCCGATCCTTCTCGAAGTGCTGGCGGAACTCCTTGTAGGTGGTCGAGCCCATGCAGCGCAGGGCGCCCGACGCCAGCGCCGGCTTCAGCAGGTTGGACGCATCCATCGCCCCGCCCGAGGTGGCCCCGGCGCCGATGACGGTGTGAATCTCGTCGATGAACAGGATCGAGCCGGGGTGGTTCTCCAGCTCCTTGACCACCTGCTTCAGACGTTCTTCGAAGTCGCCGCGATAGCGGGTGCCGGCCAGCAGCGCGCCCATGTCGAGCGAGAAGATGGTGGCGTCCTTGAGGACGTCCGGCACCTCGCCGTTGACGATCTTGCGGGCCAGGCCCTCGGCGATGGCGGTCTTGCCGACGCCGGGGTCCCCGACCAGCAGCGGGTTGTTCTTGGTCCGGCGGCACAGGATCTGGATCGAGCGGTCGACCTCGGCCTGGCGGCCGATCAGCGGGTCGATCTTGCCCTGGCGCGACTTCTCGTTGAGGTCGATGCAGTAGGCCTCCAGCGCCTCCCCGCCCGATTTCACCGCGGCGCGGTCCTCGGCCTCCTCCGGCGAGGCGCCGCGGACCGGACGCGGCTCGGCCGCTCCGCCCTTCTTGGCGATGCCGTGGGCGATGAAATTGACCGCGTCGTAGCGGGTCATGTCCTGCTCCTGCAGGAAGTAGGCGGCGTGGCTCTCGCGCTCCGAGAAGATGGCCACCAGCACGTTTGCCCCCGAAACTTCCTCGCGGCCCGAGCTCTGCACGTGGATGACCGCGCGCTGGATCACGCGCTGGAAGCCGGCCGTCGGCTTGGCTTCCTCGCCGTCGGCGTTGACCAGGGCGGCCAGGTCATTGTCGACATAGTGGGTCAGGGCCGTCTTCAGCGCCGTCAGATCGACGGTGCAGGCCCGCATGACGTTCGAGGCGTCCGGGTCGTCGGCCAGCGCCAGCAGGAGATGCTCCAGCGTCGCATATTCGTGGCTCCGCACATTCGCGTAGCTCACGGCGCGGTGCAGGGTCTCTTCCAGGTGGCGCGAAAACGATGGCAACAGGGCGCTCCTCAGTCCTTTTCCATTGTGCACTGCAGCGGATGCTGGTGACGGCGGGCAGTCTCCACCACCATGGCGACCTTGGTCTCGGCCACCTCGTAGGTGAAGACGCCGCAGACCCCGACGCCATGCTGGTGCACATGCAGCATGATGCGGGTGGCGTCCTCGCGCGACTTGTTGAAGAAGCGCTCCAGCACGTAGACGACGAATTCCATCGGCGTGTAGTCGTCGTTCAGGATCAGCACCCGGTACAGCGAAGGCTTCTGCACCTTCGCCCGGGTTTCGGTGACGACCGCGGCGCCGAGGTCGCCGTCCGCGTCGTTTCCGTTGCCTGGCCTGACTGTCGGCCTGATCGCCATCTTTCGTTCGTCCGTATCCCGACTCATTCCCGACGGTACGCCCGCCGGGTGAATTAGATATGGAAAGCGCGCCGCTTTGAAAGGGGTTGCGCGGACGGCGGCGGTCACAGTTGTGCGTAGAACAGCCAAAAGGCCCGACGCTTTCGCGCCGGGCCTTCGGTACGCTTACTGGTGTTTCAGGCCTTAGCGAGCGGCCTGGAACTTCTCGACCGTGGCGCTGACGCGCTCGTTGATCGGCTTGAAGCTGTCCTTGACCGAGGTCGAGAACAGTTCGGTGGCCTTGGTCACCTCGGCCAGATAGCCCTCGATGGCCGACTTGGCGTAGTTGGTCTGCAGCTCGATGACTTCCTGCAGCGAGCGGGCCTGGGCCAGCGACTGGGCGGCGTTGACGCCTTCTTCCCAGGACTTCTTGCCGTAGGCCAGCGAACGGCTGGTCAGGGCCTCGGCGCCGCGGGTGGCGGCGGTGGCGCTTTCGACCACGGCTTCCAGGTTGCGCTTGCCCTCGGCGTTCAGCTCGCTGAGGCCGGCGAGGCTCTTGTCCACGCCTTCGCGGAAGGCCTGGGCGCCGGCGGCCTGGGCCTTGTTGACGGTCTTCTTCACGGTCTCGGCGGTGTCCGCCATGGGAGGCTCTCCTTAGCGTTCGCGCGTTGCCCGCGCCTGATGGGACGGCGCACCCCTGCGGATGCGCGACGCCGGCCTTATGACGCAGGTGCGAGATAGGGTCAAGGGATTTTTGTGCGCTGCACAAATCACCCTTGGAGCGAATGGCCTCGCCAGGCGTTCAAATCTACGTTGAAGCTTGTTTACCATGGCGAAACAGAAACTGTGCCATGGTAGCTATTTGGCGCGGCGTTTCGGGGAGCGGCGCCCGCGCGATGAGTATGGACAACGCCGGACGCCTGATCATGTTTGTATTCGCCCGCCGTTTCGCCCTCGCCGCGCCAGTCCTGGCCGGTCTGCTGCTGACCCCCGCGCCGGGGCCGGCGCCGGTGGCGAGCTCGTCGGAAAATGTGCGTTACGCGGCGATCGTGGTGGACGCGACCTCGGGCGAGGTTCTGTTCGCCCGGCGCGCCGACAGTCCCCGGTACCCCGCCTCCATCACCAAGGTGATGACCCTCTATCTGGTGTTCGAGGCGCTGCGCGACGGCCGCGTCAGCCTCGAGGACCGGATCACCATCTCCCCGCGCGCGGCCAGCCAGCCGCCCTCGAAGCTGGGCCTGGCGGCGGGCCAGACCATCTCGGTCGACGACGCCATCCGCGCCCTGGCCGTGCGCTCGGCCAATGACATCGCCGTGGCCCTGGCCGAACACGTCGGCGGCTCGGAGGCCCGGTTCACCGCCCAGATGACCCTTCGCGCCCGCGAGCTGGGCATGACCGAGAGCCGGTTCGTCAACGCCAACGGCCTGCCGGACAGCCGCCAGATCTCCTCGGCCCGCGACCTGGCCGTGCTGAGCCGGGCGGTGATGCGCGACTTCCCGCAATTCTACCACTATTTCGGAACCCGGCAGTGGACCTACGGGGGACGGACGTACAACAACACCAACGGGTTGCTGCACAGCGGCGAGGGGTATGACGGGATCAAGACCGGCTACACCAACGCCTCGGGCTACAACCTGGCCGCCTCGCAGGTGCGCGACGGCAAGCGGCTGATCACCGTGGTGCTGGGCGGCCGCACCAGCCGCACCCGCAACGACCATGTCGACGAGCTGACCCGCACCGGCTTCGAGGTGTTCCGCCGCCGCGAGGCCGGCGAGCCGATCCAGATCGCCCAGACCTTCTTCGAATCCCGCGGCTACGGCCTGCCGTCTCAGCCGGCCGGGCCGGTCGCCTACGCGTCGCTGAACGCCACCGCGGCGACCGCCCCCGAGCCCCTGCCCGAACCGGAGGCGCCGCGCGCCGTCCTGACCGCCGCCGCGGCGCCCGCCGACCTGACCGAGGTGCTGAACCGCACCGCTGGCCAGACCGTCGAGTCGCGCCCGCAGCCGGCCGGCCGCTGGCAGGTGCAGGTCGGCGCCTTCCGCGACCAGAGCGTGGCCGAAAGCTGGCTGACCGAAGTCGGCCGCCGCTTCCGCGCCCAGTTCCGCGAGGCCGAAGGCGCCGTTCAGTCGGCCGCCGGTTGGTACCGCGCCCGTTACACCGGCCTGACCCAGGAAGCGGCCGAGGCCGCCTGCCTGGCGATGACCGAGCGCAACGTCTCGTGCCTGGTCCTGCGCCCGGACTGAGCCTTCAGCGCTTCACCCTGTTCAGCAGCTGATCGCGGGCCGCGTTGAGCCGGGCCGCCAGCCCCTCGGTGCCGCCCTGGTCCGGATGGGCCCGGGCCATCAGCCTTCGCCAGGCGGCGTTGATCTCGGCGGCGTCCGCGCCTGGCCCGACCCCCAGCACCGACCGCGCCTCGGCGTCGCTCAGGCCTTCGGCCCGCGGCGGCAGGGGCCGCACCCGGGACGACAGGGCCAGCCAGACCCCTGCGACGCCGAGGCCGGCGCCGATCAGATAGGCGCCGCGCGCCAGGGCGAGCACGGCGCCGGCGATCATCACGGCCGACAGGAGGGTGGCGGCGACCCGCCACTGGCCCCGGCGGGGGCCTTCGGTCTGGCGGCCGAGACGGACCAGGGCCCACAGGCCGATCGCCGCCAGCGCCAGCCAGATCAGGCCCATGGCTCAGGCGGCGCGGTCGAAGGTGGCGACCTGGTCCAGGCCCAGCGCCTGCATGAGATTGCGCAGTTCCTGGCGGGCGGCGACATGGGCCAGCGACACCGACACCGGCCGGATCTCGCTGGACAGGTCGGCCACGGTCAGTCCGAACGGAAACAGCTCGCGATAGATCACCCGATCGCGCAGGCCCGGACCGACGCGGAAGCCGACCCGCTTGGCCAGCAGGGCCAACCGCTTGTCCAGGCGGCGCCGGTTGCGCGCCTCGTTGACCGCCAGGCGGTTGGAGACCACCACCCAGTCGATCGAGGCGCCGCGGGCCATGGCGCGCTGCTTGCGCGCCTCCCAGACGGTTTCCGAATAGATCGAGGGCCGCACCAGATCGAGGGTCACCGGATCGACCGTGCCCAGCAGGTCGAAGTCGACGAAGCTGTCGTTCATCGGGGTAACGATCAGGTCGGCCCGGGCGTGGGCGGCGCGCGACAGGGGCGTATCGCCGCCGGGCGTGTCGATGACCACGAAGTCGCAGTCCTGCACCGCGTCGAAGGCGGCGTCGAAGCGGGCCATCTGCTCGGCCGCGTCGGCCCGGGCCAGGGCCGCGCCATCGCCCATGTCCGGCTCGACCGGCAGCGGGGCCGAGACCCCGGCGTTGGCCAGCCAGGTCCGGCGGCTGGAGAAGAACCGGGCCATCGACCGCTGGCGCAGGTCCAGGTCGATGATCCCGACCCGGCCGCCGGCGTGCAGCAGGCCGGTGATCAGATGGATACACAGGGTGGACTTGCCCGCCCCGCCCTTTTCGTTGCCGACAACGATGACGTGCGCCATTGGAATTACGCCCCAGCCGACGCGACTCATGCGCGGCTTTCAGGCCGCAAGCTCATACCCCCGAAGGGGTCCGGTCAATCAGGCGATCAGGAGCGGCCTGTGGACGCACACCACTGGTCGGTCACCCCGGCGGCGCGACACACGGCCGGCGCGTCGGCGGCGGGCACCGGCCCGGCCTTCAGGCGCACCAGCTGGCGGCCCGACACGGTGACGTCCTCCAGACGCGGCTCCAGCCCGTCGAACGCGGCCGGGGCGCGGGCCGTGGCGGCGTCCCAGGCGGCCAGGGCCGCCTGTTCGCTGCCGTAGGCGCCGATCTGGATGTGAATGCCCCGGCGCAGGACCGGACGCTCCTGGGCGGCGACGGTCACCGCCTCGACCACCGCGGGGGCGGCCGCGTCGATGACGCCGCGCAGGCGGCCGTCGCGGGCGTCCCACAGGTCGTGCGGGTCCATCACCTGCACCTGAAGGGCCGGGCGCAGGTTGCGCTCGGCCGCGGTCGGGGCGGGCGTGGTCGAGACCGGGATGGCGGCGACCGCCTCGCCCCAGCGTTCGAAGCGGTGCGGATCGCGCTCGACGGCGCCGCAGGCGGTCAGGCCCACGGCCACGGCGGAAACCAGAACTGGACGAAGAATGCCGGACGTCATAAGCGCCACCCTAGACGGGCGGGGCTCAAGGCCGCGTTGAGAGACAGACTTAATCGGCGAGGTTAAGACGTTAAGCATGACTGGCCGTCCTGTTACTGTGTCCCCTGCCGCAAACTCCCCTGCCCTCTCCGTCCGAGATTTGCGCCACATCGTGGCTGACTGGAGACTGAACGGGTATTCGGTGGGGTTCGTTCCGACCATGGGCGCGCTTCATGAAGGACACCTTGCGCTGGTCCGCGAGGCGAAGCGGCGCACCGACCGGGTGGTGGCGTCGGTTTTCATCAACCCGAAGCAGTTCGCGGCCCACGAGGACCTCGACAAATATCCGCGTCAGCCCGAACGCGACGGGGCGTTGCTGGCCGGAGCCGGCTGCGACCTGATGTTCCTGCCGGA
>CAZQBJ010000065.1:4103-11498 GCA_964591465.1 uncultured Brevundimonas sp. | reverse complement strand
TGAGTTCGCGAACTGCGGGGGGTTGACCCCGCCCTCATCCCCCGCGCGAGGACCTCCGCTGCGCTCCGGTGCGCGGGTTCCCCCTTCTCCCCGGGGGAGAAGAGAGGCAGCCTCGCCCCTCCACCGCTTCGCGGGCCCCTCCCCTGCGCGAAGGATGGGCGGGCGGGGCGGATTGGGGCATAAGGGGGCATGGTCCGGACCCTGCCCACCGAAGCGGAGGCGCGCGCGATTCTGGCGCGGCGGCGGACGCGGCCGCCGCTGCGGGCGGCGCCGCGGGCGGGCAAGGCGCTGGCGCCGGTGATCCGCAAGCTGGACGAACGGTTCGGCCGCGGGGCCGGGGCGCTGGAATCGCGCTGGCGCGAGATCGTCGGCGACCGGCTCGCCCGGGTGACCCAGCCGCAGAAGCTGATCAGGGGGCGCGGCGGGGCCGGCGCCACCCTGGAGCTGCGGGTGGCCGGGCCGGCGGCCCTGCTGGTGCAGCACCAGTCGGCCGACATCCTGCAGCGGGTCAATCTGTTCCTCGGCGAGGGGGCGGTCGCCCGGCTGCGCATCGCCCAGGGACCGGTGCGCGGCCTGGCCTCGGGTCCCGAGCCGGCGTCGCGCCGCCGTCCGCCGCCGCCGCCGCTGGACGCCGAGGCCGAGGAGGCCTTGCGCCGCTCGGTGGCGGACGCTCCCGAGGGGCTTCGCGAGGCGCTGGCCCGGCTGGGCCGCGGGGTGCTGGCCGGCGACGGCCGCCGCGCCCCGGAGCGTTGACAAACGCGCGCCACACCTGTTCTCGACAACAAGGCCGCGCGCGTCCGTCGGGGAATCGCGCGATGATGTCCGGCCCTGGATTTTCGAGGAGACGCCCATGCGCGTTGTGAACCGCCGCTTCGCCCTGATCTCCGTCGTCGGGGCCGCCGCCCTGGCCCTGGCCGCCTGCGGCGGGGGCGGCGCCGGAACCGCCGAGGGCGACATGACCCTGGGGGCCGGCGAGGACGCCGCCGTCACGGTGATCGAATACGCCTCGGTGACCTGCAGCCACTGCGCGGCCTGGAACCAGGCCGTGTGGCCGGAATTCAAGGCCAAGTACGTGGACACCAACCAGGTGCGCTACGTGTTCCGCGAACTGCCGACCCCGCCGATCGACGTGGCCACGGCCGGCTTCCTGGTCGCCCGCTGCGCCGCCGCGGACGGCGACGTGGAGCGCTATTTCACCGTGGTCGACGCGATCATGCGGGCCCAGGACGAGATCTTCGCCGGCCAGGGCCGCGCGGTCCTGCTGCGCACCGCCCAGGCGGCGGGCATGAACGAGGCGGCGTTCAACGCCTGCGTCACCGACGAGGACGCGGTGCTGGCCATGGAGGGCCGCGTGCGCCAGGCCCAGCAGATGGGCGTGACCGGCACCCCGGCCTTCTTCGTCAACGGCGAGCGCGTCTCCGACAGCACCCTGGCCGGGCTGTCGGCGGCGATCGACCCGCTGCTGGCCGGCGGGGAAAGCTGATCCGATGAAACTGGCCCGGCGCTGGCTGCTGGTTCTGGCGCTGTCGCTGGCCCTGCCGGCGACGGCCGCGTCCGGCCCCGCCCCGGCGACGGCGGCCGACCGCGCGCTGGGACGGCCCGACGCGCCGGTGACGGTGATCGAGTACGCCTCGATGACCTGCCCGCACTGCGCCGCCTGGCACGAGGAGGTGTTTCCCGCCTTCAAGGCGGCGCTGATCGACACCGGCCGGGTCCGCTACGTCTATCGCGAGTTCGTCACCGCCCCGGGGCAGCTGTCGTTCGCCGGAGCCCTGCTGGCCCGCTGCGCGCCGCCCGAGCGGTTCTTCGACGTGGTCGGCGCGCTGATGGCCGGCCAGGGGGCGCTGGCCGCCAGCGGCGACGCCAACGCCTGGCTGCGCGCCGGGGCCGCGGCCGGCGGGCTGGACGGGCCGGCGGCCTCGGCCTGCCTGCGCGACGAGGCGGGCGTGGCCGAGCTGGAGGCCCGGCTGGACGCGGCCAGCGCGGCCGGGGTGCGGTCCTCGCCCTCGTTCTTCATCAACGGCGCGCCGTTCCAGGGCTGGTCGGCGGCCGACTTCGAGGCCGCCGTGGCCCGGACGCGGGCGGCGGACTAGGGGCCGCCGTGGAATTCCTCCGCCTGCGTCTTTCGGGCTTCAAGTCCTTCGTCGATCCGGCCGAGGTGCTGATCGAACCGGGGCTGACCGGGGTGGTCGGGCCCAACGGCTGCGGCAAGTCCAATGTGCTGGAGGCCCTGCGCTGGGTGATGGGGGCCAACTCGGCCAAGGCGATGCGCGGCCAGGGCATGGACGACGTGATCTTCGCCGGGGCCGCGGGCCGGCCCTCGCGCAACCACGCCGAGGTGACCCTGACGATCGACAACGCCGCGCGCCGGGCGCCGCAGCCGTTCACCGACGCGGCGGTGCTGGAGGTGTCGCGGCGGATCGACCGGGGGGCCGGCTCGACCTATCGCGTCAACGGCAAGGAGGTGCGGGCGCGCGACGTGCAGCTGCTGTTCGCCGACGCCTCGACCGGGGCCAATTCGCCGGCCCTGGTCCGCCAGGGCCAGATCGGCGAGCTGATCGCGGCCAAGCCGCAGAACCGCCGCCGCATCCTCGAGGAGGCCGGCGGGGTGGCCGGGCTGCACACCCGGCGGCACGAGGCCGAGCTGCGGCTGCGGGCGGCGGAGGCCAACCTCAACCGGCTGGACGATATCGGCAAGGAGCTGGAAAGCGCCCTGGGCCGGCTGAAGCGCGAGGCGCGGCAGGCCGAGAAGTACAAGAAGATCTCGGCCGAGATCCGGGCCCTGCAGGCGGCCCTGATCTATGTCCGCTGGACCGAGGCGCGGGCGGCGGCCGACGCGGCCGTGGCGGCCCTGGCCGAGGCCGACGGGGCGGTGGCCGAGACCGCGCGCGAGGCGGCCCGGGCCCAGGCCGAGGCGCTGAAGGCGCAGGAGGCGCTGAAGCCGGCCCGCGAGGAGGACGCGGTGGCCGCGGCCCTACTGCACCGGGCGTCGCTGGAGCGCGACCGGCTGGACATGGAGGAACAGGCCGCCCGGGCCGAGGTCGAGCGGCTGAAGGGCGAGCTGGACCGCATCGCCGGCGACGTCGAGCGCGAGACGCGGATGGCCGCCGACGCCGAGGCCCAGCTGACCCGGCTGGGCGAGGCGATCGCCGCGCTGGAGGCCGAGATCGCCGCCGCCCCCGAGCGCGGCCCGGAGCTGGACGCCGCCCTGGTCGAGGCCGAGACGCGGCGGGCGCAGGCGGATGGGGAAGTCGAACGGCTGGCCGGGGTGCTGGCCGCGGCCGAGGCGCGGGCCAACGCCGAGACGGCGCGCAAGCGCGACGCCGAGGCCCGCCAGCGACGGGCGGCCGAGGCCCTGGCCGCGGCCCAGGCCGAGCGGGAGGCCCTGGGGGCGCTGGACTCGCCCGAGATCGCCGAGGCGCGCGCGGCGCTGGACGAGGCCCTGGCGGGGCTGAACGCGGCGCGGGCGGCGGTCGAGGCGGCCGAGGCGGCCCGGGCCGAGGCCGGACGGGCCGAGGGCGAGGCGCGCACCGGCGCCCGCCAGGCCGAGGACCGGCTGGGCCGGCTGCAGACCGAGGCGCGCGGCCTGGCCCAGCTGCTGACCGGGACCAAGCGGGAGTTTCCCCCGGCGCTGGACCAGGTGCGGGCCGCGCGCGGCTACGAGGCGGCGCTGGCCGCCGCCCTGGGCGACGATCTGGATGCGGCGCTGGATGCGCGGGCGCCGGCTCACTGGGCCGGGGCCGAGGCCCCGCCGCCGGCCTGGCCGGACGGGGTGGAGCCGCTGGCCGCCCATGTGGAGGCCCCGCCGGCCCTGGCGGCGCGGCTGGCCTATTGCGCGGTGGCCCCGGCCGACCGGGCCGCGGCCCTGGCCGCCGCCCTGCCCCCCGGCGCCCGGCTGACGACCGTCGAGGGCGACCTGTACCGCTGGGACGGGCTGGTCTCGCGGGCCGACGCCCCGCGGCCGGCGGCGGTGCGGCTGGCGCAGCGGGCGCGGCTGGACGAGCTGGAAAGCGAGATCGACCGGGCCCGCCCCGGACTGGAACAGGCGCAGGCGGCGCTGGCGGCCGCCGGCGAGGCCCTGCGGGCGGCCGAGGAGGCGCTGAAGGCGGCGCGGCGCGGTCCGCCGGAGGCCGAACAGGGCGTGGCCCGGGCGCGCGACCGGTTCGAGGCCCTGTCGCGCGAGCAGGCCCGGCGCGAGGCGCGGGCCCAGGCGCTGGACGAGACCATCGCCCGGCTGACCAGCGAGGCCGAGGCGGCCGAGGCGGCCCTGGCCGAGGCCCTGCAGACCGAAGCGCCGTCGCAGACCCT
This sequence comes from uncultured Brevundimonas sp., assembly GCA_964591465.1. GTDB lineage: Bacteria > Pseudomonadota > Alphaproteobacteria > Caulobacterales > Caulobacteraceae > Brevundimonas. The sequence continues at coordinate 7,190 of CAZQBJ010000065.1, read as the reverse complement.
GGACGGACTGAAGGACGAGCTGGCCGGAGCCCGCGCGGCCGCCGACGCGGCCCGTTCGGCCGCCGCCCAGGCCCGGGCCGACCGCGACGCCGAGGCGCGCGAGCGCACCGGGCGGGCCGAACGGCTGGCCGGGCTGCAGCGCGAGCGCGAGGGCTGGACCGGCCGCGGCGGCGAGGCCCGCGAACGGATCGGACGGCTGGAGGCCGACGCCGAACGCACCCGCGCCGCCCTGGCCGGGGCCGAGGCCGCGCCGCGGGCCCTCGCCGAGCGGCGCGAGGCCCTGCTGGACACGCTGAAAACCGCCGAGGCCCGCCGGTCCAGGGCGGCCGACGCTCTGGCCCAGGTCGAGGACGCCGCCCAGGCGGCCGACCGGGCCAGCCGCGCCGCCGACCAGGCCGCCGCCCTGGCCCGCGAATCGCGGGCCGGCCTGGCGGCCCACGCCGAGGCCGCCGGGGCCCGGCTGTCGGAGGCCGATCACCAGCTGCGCGAGACGGCCCAGATGTCGCCGGAGGCCCTGGGCGAGAAGCTGCGCACCGACGCCATCGCCACGCCCGGCGACGTGGCCGGGGCCGAATCGCTGCTGTACGGGCTGGAGCGCGAGCGCGAGGCGCTGGGGGCGGTGAACCTGCGGGCCGAGGAAGAGGCCATCGAGTACGGCGACCGGCTGCAGGCGATGAAGCTGGAGCGCTCGGACCTGACCGGAGCCATCGCCCGGCTGCGCGACGGCATCGACGAGCTGAACGCCGAGGGCCGCGAGCGGCTGCTGGCGGCGTTCGACGTCATCAACGAGAACTTCAAGGCGCTGTTCGAGGCCCTGTTCGGCGGCGGCCAGGCCGAGCTGAAGCTGGTCGAGAGCGACGATCCGCTGGAGGCCGGGCTGGAGATTTACGCCTGCCCGCCGGGCAAGCGGCTGTCGGTGATGAGCCTGATGTCCGGCGGCGAACAGGCGCTGACCGCCGCGGCCCTTATCTTCGCGGTGTTCCTGGCCAATCCGGCGCCGGTGTGCGTGCTGGACGAGGTGGACGCGCCGCTGGACGACGCCAACGTCGACCGCTTCTGCCGGATGCTGGACGAGATGCGCAACCGGACCGACACCCGGTTCATCGTCATCACCCACAATCCGGTGACCATGAGCCGGATGGACCGGCTGTACGGGGTGACCATGCCCGAGCGCGGGGTCAGCCAGCTGGTCAGCGTCGACCTGAGCCAGGCCGAGCGGATGGTCGCCGCCTGATCGCCTTTGGCGCGAACGATTTTCGCCCATTCGGAGGCTTGTCTTGGCCGCATTCGGTCCCTAGCGTCGGTGCTGGTTCCCGCCTGGCCTGTTCACGTCCCCAACTTTGCAGGCGGGAATTCCGAGGTTCGATGACGCCGCCTGCGGGCAGCTGGCCTCATCCGGGGATACGTCAAAGGAACCATCATGAATCTGAAGATCCTCGCCGCGGCGTCGGCCGCCGCCCTGTTCGTCGCCCCGGCCGCCATGGCCCAGGACGCCGCCGAGGCCGCTCCGGCCGCCGCCGAGGCGCCCGCCGCCTTCACCGACGCCGAGCTGGTGGCCTTCGCCACCGTCATCGGCGAGCTGCGCCAGATCGCCGGCGACTCCGGCCAGGCCCCGACGGCCGAACAGCAGGCCGAAATGGCCGCCGCGATCCAGAACGCCGGCCTGGAAATCCAGCGCTTCAACGAGATCTCGGTGGCCGTGTCGGCCGACACGGCCCTGCAGGCTCGCATCGGCGAACTGATGGAGGCCCAGGCCTCGACCGGCGCCACGGCCGCCTCGGGCGAATAAGCCCGGCGACCAACGCCTGAAACAGCGCGCCCCGTCAGCGATGGCGGGGCGCGTTTTCGCGTCCGGCGCGGGGGAAGATGGTCGCACCCCGGCGAGCAAACCCGAAGGCGCGCAATTTGTGACGGCGAATCCGTCAGTTAGGGTCTTTCGCGGCCGCCTTGACCTTCGCGGGCCGCGCCTATAGGTTCCGCGCCGAATTCAGACCCCCTCCGGCATCCGTGTCGGGGCGCTGAGGCCGCCATGTCCCTTGAACCGGAATCGCGCGAAGAGGCGATCGCTCGTCTCACGAAGAGCGCATCCGACCTGAAGGCGCGCACGACCCGCCACCCCTCCGCGGAGGCGGCGGGCCATGCGGCGGCCAGCAAGGCCTGGAAGATCATCGCCGACCTGCTCGGCGGGGTTTTCGTCGGCCTGGCGATCGGCTGGGCGGTCGACCATTTCGCCGGCACCTCGCCGGTGGGGATTATCGGCGGGGTCCTGCTGGGCTTCGCCATCTCGGTGTGGATGGCGTGGCGCACGGCGCAACGCCTGATGGCCGAGGCGCAACAGCACGGGGAGCCGCAGTCGGTTCCCTTCGACGACGAAGACGAAGGAGCCTGATCGACCGATGGCCGATCCGCTACACCAGTTCCAGGTCACGCCCCTGCCGGGTCTCGACTTCGGCGAAGTGACCCTGCCCGTCGTCGGTACGGTGCACCTGGCTTTCACCAATTCGCACCTGGCCATGACCATCGCCTTCCTGGTGGTGGTCGGATTCCTGTTCCTGGCGACCTCGAACGCCAAGGTCGTCCCGGGTCGCACCCAGGCGGTCGGCGAGACCCTGTTCGGCATGATCGACGGGCTGACCGAATCGATCATCGGTCACGACGGCAAGAAGTACTTCCCGTTCGTGTTCACGATCTTCACCTTCATCCTGGCGATGAACCTGCTGGGCATGTTCCTGTCGTTCACCGCCACCTCGCAGCTGGCCGTGACCGCCACCCTGGCCATGGTCACCTTCGGCCTCGTGGTCGTGGTCGGCATCGTCAAGAACGGCCTGGGCTTCCTGAAGCTGTTCTGGCCGACCGGCGCGCCGCTGGTGATGCGCCCGGTGGTCGGCCTGATCGAGTTCTTCTCGTTCATGCTGCGCCCGGTCACCCTGATGCTTCGTCTGTTCGGCAACATGCTGGGCGTGTGCTGGAAGAATGCGTTGCGCACCCAGGACGTGGACTTCGCGCACGCCGGCAAGGCGCTTTCGATCGCGCTGCCCGGCGACCTGGAACTCGACGTGCTCGCGGCGATCGAGTCGCTGCAGATGG
>CAZQBJ010000065.1:0-4093 GCA_964591465.1 uncultured Brevundimonas sp. | reverse complement strand
GGTGTTCGCCGGCTTCGTGGCCACCGCCGTGATCGCCGCCGCCGGCTGGTTCGGCGTGCTGATCTTCCCGCTGGCGCTGGGCATGACCATCGGCCTGACCGCGCTGGAGTTTCTCGTGGCCTTCCTTCAGGCCTTCGTTTTCGCCGTTCTGACCTGCATCTACCTCAACGATGTGGTCAACCTGGACCACGCCCACTAAGGGCCGGACCAGTTCCCCTTCCAACCCACCCAATTAGGACCAGAAAACCATGGAAGCAGAAGCCGCCAAGCTCATCGGCGCCGGCATCGCGATGTGCGGCATGATCGGCGCCGGCATCGGCGTCGGCAACATCTTCGGCCAGTTCCTGGCGGGCGCCCTGCGCAACCCGTCGGCCGCCGGCTCGCAGATCGGCAACCTGTTCGTGGGCGCCGCCCTCGCCGAAGCCCTGGGCATCCTGGCCTTCGTCATGGGCATCCTGATCTGGATCTCGTAATCGCCTCCGCCGGCGGCGCGGCCCCCCGCGCCGCCGGTTGAGCCTTTCCAGTTCCCTGACAGGCCACAGATGACCCTCTCCGCCCAACCCGTCCTGCCCGAGGACGCGGCCCACCCGGTCGCGATCGAGGACACGCACGCCACGACCGAGGCCGCCCACGGCGGCGAGCACGAGTCCGGCGGCCTGCCCCAGTTCGAGTTCCAGCACTGGTTCGGGCAGATCGTCTATCTGCTGTTCCTGTTCGTCCTGCTCTACCTGCTGATGGCGAAGGTCTTCGGACCGCGCATCCGCCGGGTGTTCGACGAGCGCGCCGCGACCATCGCCGGCGCCCTCGAGGCCGCCCGCCAGGTCCAGGCCGAGGCCGCCGGCCAGGCCGAGGCCGCCAAGGCCGAGGTCGAGCAGGCCCGGGCTTCCGCCCGCGCCACCGCCGCCGCCGCCAAGGCTCGCGTCACCGACGAGGCCAACGCCCGCGCCGAAGCCGAGGAAGCCGCCGTCAACGCCCGCATCGCCGAGGCCGAGGCGGCCATCGCCAAGACCCGCGACGCCGCCATGGCCCAGGTCTCGACCATCGCCGAGGAAACCGCTTCGGCCATCGTCGAACGTCTCACCGGCAAGGCGCCCAGCGCCGCTGAAGCCGCCGCCGTGAAGGGCGCCGCCTGATGGAATTCTTCAACCCCCACCTCTACGACCTGTCGAACCCGGAACTGTGGGTGGCCGTCGGCCTCGTGCTGTTCTTCGCCATCGTCGTGGTCGCCAAGGTCCCCGGCCTGATCGCCGGTCAGCTCGACGCCAAGGCGGCCAAGATCCAGGGCGAACTGGACGAGGCCCAGCGGCTGCGGGCCGAGGCCGAGGCGCTGCTGGCCCAGATTCGCCGCGAGAAGGCCGAGGCCGAGGCGCAGGCGGCCGAGATGCTGGCCGCCGCCGAGGCGGACGCCCGGCGCATGGAAGCCGACACCCGCGCGCGTCTCGAGGAAAGCCTGGCCCGCCGCCAGCAGCTGGCCGAGCGCAAGATCGCCCAGGCCGAGGCCCAGGCCGCCGCCGACGTGAAGGCCGCCGCGGCCGAACTGGCCGCCCGGGCCGCCGAGCAGATCCTGGCCGCCCGTCGCGACGCCCAGGGGGTCGACCCGCTGGTCGACACGGCCATCGGCCAGATGGGCAGCCGCCTGAACTAGGCGAACGGTTCAGTCAGACACGACCAGACGGCCGGCGGGGCATCTCCCGCCGGCCGTTGTCGTTCCAGCGCCCGTCGGCTCAGGCGGTGGCGGCGTTGGACGGGTTGGCGGCGTGCGCCCGGCGCTTCTCGCGCTGGACCAGCCAGCCGTAGGTCCCGCCCAGAACCACGCCGAACACCGCGTGGGTCACCAGCATCCAGGCCATGGTTCCGAAGCCGGCCGCGGCGCCGAAGAAGCCGATGCCGGCCACCGGGGCGATGGTCACCATCATGAGCAGCCAGGCCCCCACGGCGAACAGGATGCCCTTGCTCTCCGGAGTGTCGGTCGGCAGGCGCGGGCAGATGATCGCGAACAGCGGCCCGAGAATCAGCGTGCCGGCCACGAAGTGGGCCACCCACCCCAGAGCGGCCTGGTCGGGCGCCTGGAGGATGTACGACAGCAACCGCGGAAACGAACTGAACCAGGGCCCCAGGGTCAGATTGACGATTTCCAGCACCGAGACCGCGACGGTGGCTGCGAAGCCGGCGACGAGTCCCTTTTTCACCCGTGACATCATGATACGGCCCCTCCCAAGGCCAAATCCTTCTGACAGGTCCGGGGATGATACGCCGAATGCCGCGCAACGGGCGGCGGGGCCGTTCACGTTTTCGCGCTTAGCGCGTAGGGCGTTGATCTAGCGACGGAATGCGCGACGCATCGAGCGCCGGGTGCGAACCAGAACGCGGCCCGAACGGCGCAGCAGCAGCCGTTCCATGCGCAGGGCCTGCTGCCAGAACACCGGGGCGAACTCCGGCTTGCGCCGCATCAAGCGGCGGAACGGATAGACCCAGTTGGGCCGCGCGTGCTGGGCGCGGATGAACTGCCGCTTGGCCCAGTAGGAATTGCGCAGGATCAGCACCAGCCCGACCACCGCCACCGGCAGACCCATCGGGCCCGGCAGGGGCGCGATCAGGGCGCCGGCGATCACCAGCAGGACGCCGGTCGCCAGCAGGGCCAGCCGGACCAGTCGCCTCAGCAGGGTCCCCACGGCGGCCCCGAACGAAAAACGCGGCCGGGCGGCGACGTCTTCGATGCAAAGGACCTGGGTCATGGCCTGGGGCGGCTCCGGGATGGTGGACGGCTTGCCCGAAGGAACGCCCGGGCGGGAACTTGGTGGCGCCCTCCGCGAAGAAGACGCCGCCAGCGCCGCAAGACTACCGCGCCCTTGCTTTACAAAGATTGCATGGGGCGGAAGTGCGGCGGGTCCATGAAATCCGCGAAAGGATGACGCGGCGGCGGCCGTTCCGTGGCGGCGGCGCCACGGGGTCGCCGCCCTCCCCTATTTCTCGACGAAGGTCTCGAAGCCGCCGAAGATCATGCGCTTGCCGTCGAACGGGGCGTCGGCCATCGAGCCCTGAAGCCGCGGATCGGCCATCACCCTGGCCATGATCTCGTCGCGGCGGGCGCGGCTTTCGTAGGTGATCCAGGCGAAGCCGACGGTCTCGTCCTCGGTCGCCAGCACGGCGCGCGGGAAGGACGTCAGCTCGCCATAGGGCGTGTCGTCGGCCAGGCACTCGACGTAGCTGAGCGCGCCGTGCTCCATCCACACCTCGGCGGCCGTGCGGGCCAGCGCCTTGTAGGCCTCAAGGTTCGCCTTGGGGATCGCCAGAACAAATCCATCGACATAGGCCATCGGACCTCTCCTCATCGTCGCCATCGTCCCGAGGACGAACGCGCAACGGGAAGTCCGACAGCCGCCGGCGAAAAATTATCCGGCGGCCCGGTTCGAGCCTTCCGGCGCCGACCAGCGCAGCTTGGGCGCCCGCGCGGCGCGGGTCTCGTCCAGACGGCGCATGGGGGCGTGGAACGGCGCCCCGGTGAAGCGCTGGACATCGCCCGCCCTGGCCGCTCCGGCCAGCGCCCGCATGGCCTCGATGAACCGGTCCAGCTCCTGCTTGGACTCCGTCTCGGTCGGCTCGATCAGCATCGCGCCGTGGACGACCAGCGGGAAATACATGGTCATCGGGTGGAAGCCCTCGTCGATCATCGCCTTGGCGAAGTCGAGGGTGGTGACGCCGGTGCCCTTGAGCCACTCGTCGTCGAACAGGGCCTCGTGCATGCACGGCCCCTCGGGGAAGGCCGGGCTCATCACGTCCTGCAGGCGCGCCTTGACGTAGTTGGCGTTCAGCACCGCGTCCTCGGCCACCTGGCGCAGGCCGTCGGCGCCGTGGCTCATCATGTAGCTGAGGGCGCGCACGAACATGCCCATCTGGCCGTGGAAGGCGCACAGCCGGCCGAAGGCCTGGGCCGCGTCGCCCTCGGCCCGCTCCAGCAGCTGGAAGCCGTTGTCGCCGGCCACCACCCACGGGGCCGGCGCGAACGGCGCCAGGGCCTCGGACAGCACCACCGGCCCCGCGCCCGGCCCGCCGCCGCCGTGCGGCGTCGAGAAGGTCTTGTGCAGGTTGATGT